>CAYXQB010000039.1:0-16581 GCA_964466435.1 uncultured Flavobacteriaceae bacterium
TTCCTTGCCCGACCCGTCGCGCACGGCCAGGCGGACCTTCGGCACATCGAGTTCGCGATCGGTTTCATTAATGATCTGGCCGTCGATCACGATGACGGGAACCGAGTTGTTCAGCTCTTGGCTGTGCTTTGCGATGATCTTGAAGCCGCGGACATTGACGTCGATACCGAGCGCTTCATAGACGCTGGCCGATGCAGGCCAGATGCGCGCAATGTCGTTGGGCAGCGTGAAGAACAACAGCAACGCGCCCACGAACACCGCGCCGCCCACCATCATCATCATCATCGAGCGCGAGCGGGCGCGCTGGCGATTTGAGGGGGCGACGGCACCCGGCGGGGGCATCGTCGACATCGGCGGCGGTTGGGGGATCTCGAAGCGTGGCGGCGGTTGCAACGCAGACGGCGCGGGCAGCATGCGCGAGCGGTCCGTCACCGGCATGGCGGGCCCAAGCGGATCTTCCACAGGGATCGGAATTGGAACCGGTGCGGGTTGTGGCGAAAGCTCGGGGGCTGCGTCCTGAAACCAGCCATGCTGACAGCGCGCGCAACGGACTTGGCGGCCGGGCGGTCGAACGACGCCGGATTCCAACAGATAGCGAGTTGCGCAGCGGGGGCAGGTAATTATCATTCCAGGCTTGAGCCCGTGTCGATTCTCCAACACTTTGCACAACCTCTTCGCACCTGCAAGCAAGCGACACTCACAGGGTTTCCGGCTAACCCATTAACCCAGAAGGAATAATCGGTGGTCCGCTTCGAGAATGTCGGGATGCGGTACGGACTGGGGCCGGAAATCCTGCGTGACATTTCGTTCACGCTCGACCAGGGGTCGTTCCACCTGCTCACAGGACCATCCGGCGCGGGTAAAACGTCGCTCCTGAAACTCATCTACCTGGCGGAACGGCCCTCCCGGGGCGCAATCTCCATGTTTGGGCGGGATATCGCGACCACCCCGCGGGACGAGCTGCCGGCCCTCAGGCGGCGGATTGGGGTCGTGTTCCAGGAATTCCGCCTGCTCGACCACTTAACCGTGTTTGAGAATGTCTCGTTGCCGCGGCGGGTGACCGGCGAGAGCGAGGGACACTATCGCGCGGAAGTGGAGGAGCTGCTCTCGTGGGTGGGCCTCGGCAACCGGCTGAATGCGAAACCCGCGACACTGTCGGGGGGCGAGAAGCAACGGGTGGCGATCGCCCGGGCTGTGGTTGCGAAGCCCGAGCTGCTGCTCGCGGACGAACCGACTGGCAACGTGGATCCCGAAATCGGCGGCCGGATCATGCGGCTCTTTATCGAGCTCAATAAGCTCGGCACCTGCGTGATGATCGCGACACACGATCAGCGCATCATGGAGCGGCTGCCGGCGTCGCGCATCTACCGGTTGGCGGATGGGAACCTTTCCGTCGCTAAGGCGCACGAGTTCATGGCGGAGGCCAAACGCGCGTGATGAACCCTGCGCGATCATCTGGCTTGATGCCGTCGGACAGCGCATCCGGCGCGACACTGCACACGGTCGTTGCTGTCATGAGCTTTCTCGCTTGCCTGGCGCTCGGCTTCGTTCTGACGTTGGGGCGGCTTGCATCGGCGTGGACTGACGGATTGTCGGGGTCGGTTACGGTGCAGCTGTTGCCGTCGGCGCAGATCTCGCAGGAAGACCAAGTCAAAGAGGCGCTTCGCCTCGTCAAGAACTGGCCCGGCGTGTTCGCGGCGCGCGCGCTCAGCCGTGCGGATTCCGAGAAGATGCTGGAGCCCTGGCTCGGCGGCGGGAACGTGCTTCAGGATCTGCCGGTGCCCCAGTTGATCGAGGTGACGCTGCAGCCGGGACCGGTGGAGCTTGAAGGCCTGGCACGCGCGCTTGCAGACGGCGTGCCGGGCGCGCATCTCGACGACCACAAGCGGTGGAACGCGGAACTCGCAGCGTTTGCAACGTCTTCGGAGGCGGTCGGATGGGCGGTGCTGTTGCTCATCGCGGCGGCGACGCTTGCGATCGTGATCTTTGCCACGCAAGCGGGCCTGCAGGCGCATCGCGAAATTGTCGAAGTCGTGCACATGATCGGCGCCCGAGACGTCTTCATTGCAAACGAGTTTCAGAGGCACTTTTTATGGCTGGGCTTGCGCGGCGGGATTATCGGGCTTGTGCTTGCGGCCGTGACGCTTGTGGGCAGCAGCTTCTTGATGGATAGCCGCGAAGCGCCGGTCGGAGCGCAGTACCTGCCGCAATTCGTGAGTTCGCCGCTGCAGTACACGTGGCTGCTCTTCGTGCCGGTTGCGATGGGCTTGATTGCAATGTGGACGGCACGGTTCACGGTGTTGCGCGTGCTCGGCCGGATGCCATGAAACTTGTCATGCTGGACCGCGACGGCGTGCTCACGGAGGAGCGCGACGGCTTCGTGAAGCATCCAGGCGAACTGCAGATGATCGATGGGGCGGCGGCGGCGGTGGCGCGGCTGAACGCGGCCGGTGTGAAGACCGCGCTTGTCAGCAACCAGTCGGTCGTCGGGCGCGGTATCATCGGCGCGGACATGCTGGAGCGCATTCACACGAAGCTGCGGTCGGAGCTGGCGGCATCGGGCGCGCGGCTGGATTTGCTTCTCACGTGCAACGACGCGCCATGGGCGGCGACGGAGCGGCGGAAGCCCGGTCCCGGTATGCTACGCGAGGCGCTGACGCATTTCCGGGCCACACCACACGATGCCGTGATGATCGGCGATCAACTGACGGATTTGCGGGCTGCACAGGCGGCGGGCGTCACCCCATTTTTGGTTAGGACCGGAAAAGGCGCGGAACTGCTGGCCCAGGGCTTACCGCAGGACATTTTAACGGTCCGGGTTTATGCTTCCCTAACTTCCGCGGTCGAGGCTTTGCTCCTGGACCGCTGAGTCGGCCTTCAAGGAGGCGCCGTTGCGCTACTCGAGCAGAAGGGAGGGAGAGCAATGATAGGCTTCGCGTTTCGCGTCGCTGCGCTCGTCTTCGTGCTCGCGGCGCTGGGTTTCCCGATCTTCGTATGGTCGCTGTCGCGCACGTCGGCGGATCCGGGGACAGCAGATGCGATCGTGGCACTCACCGGCGGCGAAGGCCGCTTGCAGGCGGGGCTCGAGTTGCTCGATCACGGCAAGGGCGAGCGGCTGCTCATCTCGGGCGTGCACAGCGAGACCAAGCGTGAAGAGTTGTTCGCAGCCGTCGGCGGGGCGATGCCGTCGCGCGCGGCGTGCTGTGTCGACTTGGGGCGAGGCGCCGTCGATACGATCAGTAACGCAGGCGAGACGGCCGCGTGGGTGAACGAACACAACTTCAACTCCGTCATTGTCGTCACCGCGAGCTATCATATGCCGCGCAGTCTCATGGAGCTTCAGGCGGTGCTGCCGCACACGAAGCTGGTTGCCTACCCCGTTTTCCCGGACGACGTCAGGCTCGAGGTTTGGTGGCGCGACCCCACGACCACGGGCGTACTGGCGTGGGAATACATCAAGTTCCTGGGCGCGACGGTCAGGGTTGCCGCCGCCACGCGGTTCTGGAGCGAGGCGGCACCGGTGTCAGGCCCGGCTACAATCGAGAGGGCGCCTGGCGAAACCTCGCAGCTTGTGGGGACGCCGACTTAGGCACCTTGCCTTGGGGCCTCAGGATCGCGCACAACTCCGGCCGTTAGAAACCGCCCGTCGAGACGCCCGTTGACCGCTCTTCGCTCGCTGTTGTTCCAAGCGTTCTTCTGGACGTGGTCGACGCTGATCAATCTCGCCTACATCCCGGCGTTGCTGTTGGACCGCAAGGTCGTGCTGAACGGTCAGGAGATTTGGGCGCGGGTGAGCCTTTGGGGGCTCAAGTGGATCGTGGGGCTCGACTACGAGGTCCGCGGCCGGGAGAACATCCCGCCAGGCCCCGTGATGATCGCAAGCAAACACCTCTCGATGTGGGAGACGCTGGCCGCGCACGTGCTGGTGCATCATCCGGCCACGGTCATGAAACGCCAGCTGCTTATGATACCCGGATATGGCTGGTACTCGCGCAAAGCGAAGATGATCGTCATCGATCGCGACGCCGGCGCAAGCGCGATCCGTTCCATGGTAACCGACGCAAAGGCGCGACTCGCGGAAGGCCGCCCAATCGTGATTTTCCCGGAAGGCACGCGGCGCGAACTGGGCGCGCCCCCCGACTACAAACCCGGCGTCGCCGCGCTCTATTCGATGCTCGACATTCCGTGCGTGCCGATGGCTCACAATTCGAGCCTCACCTGGCCGCGCCGCGGGTTCCTGCGCAAACCAGGCAAGGTCATCGTCGAGTTTCTACCCGCGATCATGCCGGGGTTGAAGCGCGCCGCGTTCATGGCAGAGCTCGAGAAGCGCACGGAAGATGCCGTGGCACGGTTGCTGGCCGAGGGTGGCTACAGCGCCGCGCCTGCCTCAAGGGGCGCGTAGCGCCAATTCCTCGCCGCGTGCTTTGGTGACCGGGGTGCGGCGCGAAATAGAGATTCATGGTTGCGACCCTTGATATTTATGCGATGTCGCATAAATATGTTCGCGAAGCATGAGCGTCAAGGGTGTCTTGCGATGCCGCATAAAACAGAGCCGCGGCCGCGCGGACGGCCCCGCGCCTTCGACGAGGCGGCGGTGAAAGCCGCAGCGTTGGAGGCGTTTTGGACGGACGGATTTACGGGCGTTTCGCTCGACGACCTGACGGCGGCGACCGGGGTGGCGCGGCCCAGCCTTGCGGCGGCGTTTGGGTCGAAGCGCGATCTCTATTTGGCTTCGGTCGAGTGTTTCGTTGCGCAGCTGGGCGCGATGGCGCGGACGGCGATGACCGGCGAGAAACCGCTGCGGGAGGAACTGACCGCGTTCTATGACGGCGCGATGCGGCTCTATCTCTCCGGCAAAGTGCCGCGCGGGTGTTTAGCGATCTGCACGCTGCCCGCGGAGGCCGCGCGTGACGAAGAGATTCGCAAGACGCTGAAGGGCGTGATCGAGGGTACCGATGCGGCGATCCGCGGGCGGTTCGAACTCGCGCAGCGTAAGCGGGAACTCAAAGGCGCGGTCGATGCGGGCGCCCTAGCGCAGATGGCTTCGAGCTTGCTGTTCAGTTTGGCAGTCCGCGCGCGAGCGGGCATCGAAAGGCGCGAACTCAAGGCGATGATTCAGGGCGGCGTCGAGCTGCTTGCACGCAGCTGACAGGAGCAAGATCCATGACATCCCGATTTTTGAATGTGTTGTTTTCGCCCTCTGTGAAGGCTGCGCAAGAGGCGAACGGCAGCCGCGCGGCCTATGCGCGGCACGACGGCATTGCGCGCGAAGCGGACCGGCTGAGCGAGCGCGAGGCCGCGTTCATCGCGGCGCGCGATAGTTTCTATATGGCGACGGTGGGCCATGAAGGCTGGCCGTACATCCAGCATCGCGGCGGGCCGACGGGGTTCGTGAAGGTGTTGTCCGAGCGGACGTTCGGCTTGGCTGATTTTCGCGGCAACCGGCAGTATGTCAGCGTCGGCAATCTCAAGGACGACCATCGCGCGGCGTTCTTCTTCATGGATTACCCGAACCAAGCGCGGTTGAAGGTGCTGGGGCGTGTGAGGGCGGTCGATCTTGCGGCGGACCCGACGCTCGCCAAGGCGTTGAGCTTGCCCGGCTACAAGGCGACGCCGGAGCGTGGGCTGTTGGTCGATGTTGAGGCGTTCGACTGGAACTGCCCGCAGCACATCACGCCGCGCTACACGATGGAGCAGATCGAGCCGGCGGTGGAAGCGCTCAAGGCGCGGATTGCGAACCTTGAGGCGGAGCTGAAGCTGCGCGGGTAAATCTCCCACGGCAAAAAGATTCGTCATGGCCGGGCCTGACCCGGCCACCCAGAGCAACTGGCACCGCAGCTCGCAATTTTGTTCTTGAAACCCCAGTGATCGTGACCCTGGGCGGCCGGGGCGCGCTACGCTCGCCCGGCCATGACGGGTTTTCTTGGAGACGGCACCGGGCCGCAGGTGAGCGTCGTGCGGCCGTGCAGTGAAACAGCTACCATTGTCGTACCATCAGCTGCTGCTGTGAACTCGCTTGCGGTTTCTTCGATGCGGTAGCGGGCGCCCGGGTTGAGGCGCGCGAGCGTGATTGTTTGCGAGCCGTTGCCTTTTCCGGGATAGAGCACGAGGCTGAGGTTTGCGCCGTCGCTTGCGGCGTGAGCGACGAGAACGTCGGGGTAAGTTGCGGATGCGAGGATGGGGCCAGTGCGGCCGGCTTTCTGGGGGCCTTCGACGGTGGAGCGGCGGAAGTCGCCGGTGCGCATGATGGCGCCCAGCGCGGCTTGGGCGTTGATGAGGTTTGAGGCTTTCAGGTAACGACGGATGCCGTCCTTTTGTTCGAGGCCGCAGTCTTCGTCGAGGCTTCGTTGAGCTGCATCGGCGATTTCGTCGTCGCCGAATTCGCGGGCGGCGATCAGGTGGCCGCAGTAGCCGACGCCGTGGCCGATGCCGTAGTTGCCGGGGTCGGCGCCGGGGCCCAGGAGATTGATGCGCAGCTTTCCGCGTGGCCGGTGAAGTTCGGCAGGTAGGCCGATTGTGCGACACCGAGCGCGAAGCCCATGTGGTTCAGTTGGTAACGCAGGGCGGCAGGCTGGAATTGCTCGACGATGTCGAAACCGCCGAACTTTTCGATGGGCTGAAGAGCGCGATCGTAGACGTAGCGCAGCGCCGCCAGTTGTTCGGGTGTCAGTTCGCGTGGGCCGCGCGGCGGGTCGGCGGCGCGCTCCCGCACTTGCGCGAGGGATGCGGGGAGGAAAGCGTTACGACGCTCGCGCTTGCGGGCGAGTGCGGTTTCGCGGATGGCGTCGCCGACGATGTAGGTCAGCACCAGCGCGGTCATCGCGGCGTAGACGGCGGTGTAGCTTGCGGGCGTGAGCGGTTGGCCGGCGATCAGCGCCGCGGCTACCGCCGCGCCGATCCAGACAGCGACGGGGCCTAAGACCATGCCGGCCCAGAACCAGGCGAGGACCGCTAGGCCGAAGAGCGCGAACGCCGCGAGGAAGGCTATGACCTGGCCTTGGGCGAGGAAGCCGCCGCCGGGGAACCAGAGGCCGAGGCCGAAGGTTTGCAGAGCAGCGTTTTGGCCGAGTGCGGGTAGGAAGCCGAGGATCCAAACGACAGCATAGATTGCGGCGGCGCGGCGTTGATGTTTGACGGTCACCGGGCCCTTCGGCCGGCGGATGATCTTGGGTGGCGCGCTAGTTCCCGCGAGCGACATGGGCGGAACAGAGTTGCGGGTGAGCCGTCAGTTCGTGGCTCGATCCAAGCATCAGCGCAGCGGCGAGGACAAGGGCGCCAGTGCTTGCGAGAGCCAATGACGGGCGCGGTGCCGCATCGCTGGGGGACCAACTGACAGCGTCATTGCGGATGGCGATGGGAAGGCGCGCGCGAATCCAGCGGAGCGGCCAGAGGATTTGGCTGACAAGGAAGAAGGCGATCGCGCAGCACGCCATAGGGTCGAGTTTCGCTCGGGCCGGGATTGCCGTCGAGTGATGGTGGACACGCTTTTGCGGCAGAATTCGTGCTTAACATTGCAGGTCGGTGCGTTGGAGATGCCGAAAGAGCAACACGAAGATCGCGAAGGTTGCACGAAGTGCGCGAAGACGCCGGGGATGTGCGGGCGTTGGGGCTATCAGTGACGGGTTCTATTGGCGCTTCGCGCCAAAAGTCAGACGACGACGCGGCGCACGCCGTTCTTAAATAGGGGCGTGTTGAAATTCATGACAAAGCCGAGGCGGCAGCCTGAGAGCCGCAGATATGTCAGCAGCTGAGCGACATGGTTCGGCGTTGTGGCTTCAACCGACTTCACTTCAATGACAATCGCGTCGTTGACCAGCAAGTCGATCCGATAGCCCACCTCGAGTGTTACGTTATCGTAGACGATCGGTCGCGCGACCTGCCGTTTCACGTCCAGCTCGCGCTTCAGCAGTTCGTGCGCCAAACAGTGCTCGTAGACGGATTCCAACAACCCCGGACCGAGTGCCCTGTGGACCTTCAAGCCTGCATCGATGACCATTGATGCTGCGCGCTCGATACTGTCGGGCAAACGGGTGGAAAGTTGCTCAATCATAACTCTGTCCCAAGCGTCTTCGTGGCCTTAGTGAATCCTTCGAGAACTTCGTGTTGAATCTTCTGGCGGCTGAACCGGGCGCCGTTTTTGATGAATAGCACGCCGCCGCCGCTCTGTCGAACGTAACAAGAACAAATTCTAGACGTGGACCCCGGGTTGCGCTATGTTTCCAGCTTCCTGACAGCGATGGATCGTGCTTGAGCCGATGGCGAAGCTTGCCGAGATTTCTGAGCGGATTTGGGAGCTGAAGTATCGGCTCAAGGGGCCCGGCGTTGTCCACGCGGATGCTTCGATGGAAGAGACGTGGGCGCGCGTCGCCGGGGCCGTGGCGCTGGCCGAGAAGATCGAGAACCGCAGCTATTGGACGGGCGAGTTTCAGAAGGCGCTTGGGGACTTCCGATTCTTGCCGGCGGGGCGTGTGCTTGCGGGTGCGGGCTCCGGGCGGACAGTGACGCTGTTCAACTGCTTCGTCATGGGCACGATCCAGGACGACATGACCGGCATCTTCGACAACCTGAAAGAAGCCGCGCTGACCATGCAGCAGGGCGGCGGAATCGGGCACGACTTTTCGACGATCCGGCCTGCCGGCGCGGCGGTGAAGGGCGTGGGCGCCGATGCTTCGGGGCCAGTGTCGTTCATGGACGTGTGGGACGCGATGTGTCGCACGATCATGTCGGCGGGGTCGCGGCGCGGGGCGATGATGGCCACGCTCAGATGCGACCATCCGGACATCGAGGCGTTCATCGAGGCTAAGCGCGACAAGGAGCGGCTGCGCAACTTCAATCTCTCGGTGCTCGTCTCCGACAAGTTCATGACGGCGGTCGAGAAGGATCAGCCGTGGGATTTGGTGTTCGACGGTAAGGTCTATCGCACGGTGTCGGCGCGCGGGCTTTGGGACCGCATCATGGCGTCCACCTATGCGTACGCGGACCCCGGCGTCGTGTTCATCGACCGGATCAATCAGCGGAACAACCTTTGGTACGCGGAAACGATTTCGGCGACGAATCCGTGCGGGGAGCAGCCGCTGCCGCCCTACGGCGCGTGCCTCTTGGGCTCGATCAATCTGACGAAGCTGATCAAGGCACCGTTCACGGCGGAGGCACGGGTCGACGAGGTGGAACTCGACCGGCTTACGCGCACCGCGGTGCGCTTCCTCGATAACGTGATCGACGTGTCGAACTATCCGCTTGCGGCCCAAGAGCGCGAGGCGAAGGCGAAGCGGCGGATCGGGCTTGGCGTCACGGGGCTGGCGGATGCGCTGATCATGTGCAGGGCGCGCTATGGGAGCGCCGAGTCCGTTGCGCTGATCGAACGGTGGTTCAAGGCGATGCGGCGTGCGGCCTATTCGGCGTCGTGCGAGCTGGCGTCCGAGAAAGGATCGTTCCCGCTGTTCGACCGCGCGAAGTATTTGCAGGGGCAGACTGTGGCCGGGCTCGATGCGGAATTGCGCGCGCTCATCAACGCGCACGGGATTCGCAACGCGCTGCTGACCTCGATCGCGCCGACGGGGACGATTTCGTTGCTCGCCGAGAACGTGCCGAGCGGGATCGAGCCCGTGTTCGCCTACACGTACAAGCGTAAGATCACGAAGGCGGACGGCACGCAGAGCGAAGAGGTTGTCGAGGACTATGCGCATCGGCTTTTCCGGCAGCTGCACGGAAACGTTCCGCTGCCCGACTACTTCGTGAACGCGCAGGAGCTCTCGCCGGACTCCCATATCGCGGTGCAGGCGGCGGCGCAGACGTACGTCGATAGTTCGATTTCGAAGACGGTCAACTGCCCGGCGGACATTTCATTCGACGCGTTCAAGGACGTCTATCTGAACGCGTATCAGAGCGGCTGCAAGGGTTGCACGACGTGGCGGCCAAACGACATCACAGGGTCCATCCTGAGCTTGGAGGAGCCCGCCAAAACGCGCGCGGCGCCGAAGCTTGAGGCCGTGCCTACCGCGCCGTCGGAAGTGTTCGCACCGGCGGCGAAGGCAAAGGACAGCGGGGTCGTCTACATCACGCGGCCGTTGGACCGGCCGGAGGCGTTGCCGGGCACGACGTACAAGGTGCGCTGGCCGGAGTCCGATCACGCGATCTACATCACGCTGAACGACATCGTCGAAGGCGGACGCAGGCGGCCGTTCGAGATTTTCATCAACTCCAAGAACATGGAGCACTACGCCTGGACCGTCGCGCTCACCCGCATGATTTCGGCCGTGTTCCGGCGCGGCGGCGATGTCGCGTTCGTGGTCGAGGAACTCAAGGCCGTGTTCGACCCGCGCGGCGGGCAATGGGTTAACCGGCAATATGTCCCCTCGCTCCTCGCCGCGATCGGCGGCGTGATCGAGGAGCATATTTGTGCGATCGGCTTCCTCGCGCGCTCCGGGCCCTCGGCCTATCCGTCCCAACCCAAGGTGGCAAGCATCGGAGAGCGTGTGTCCGGCGCGCCTGAAGACCCCAGGGATAGTGTCCCCGGTGGCGCTGCGGGGCCGTCGGCGACGGGGCGCTCGTTCAAGTTCTGCCCGCGCTGCTCAAGCCCCAGCTTGACCCGGATCGAAGGCTGCGACACGTGTATGAACTGCGGGTACTCGCGTTGTAGCTGAGATGACGGCGGCTTCGAGTCGTCGTAGTCTCACCGCCGTGGTGGCGCTCAAGAACATATTCCTGGCGATCGAAACGGCGTGGACGCGCTCGCGCGCGTGGCTCGCCGGGCATTTCTCGTTGATCGCAATCTTTGCGCCGATCGCGTTGGTCGTCGCCGGTGCCGGCGCCTACGGCTTTTGGTGGCGCACCGTCGCGGACGGCGTGCACGAGCGCGTCGCCCACTTTCAAGTGATGCAGCGTGCGCTGGGCCGCGACATTCGGTGGGAGTCGTTTGCGGTCGGCGGCTTTCCCTATCGCGTGGAAGCGCGTTTGAATTCGCTGCACTTCACGGCGCCCGATCGCGGCAGCGCGTGGGACGGCGACCGCGTCGTCATGCACGTGCCGACACTGGCGCTCGATCGCCTGACGATTTCTTTCGAAGGCCAGCAGCGCTATTTCTACGGCAGCGGGACTTGGATCGAGACGAATGCGCGCGCGGACAAGGCGCTGCTGACGCTTGCCGCCAGCGACGGGCGCGAGCGGGCAAAGCTCGATATCGAGCGGCTGGAAGGCAAGGCCAAGTACGACGCGACGGATTTCAACTTCATCGTGGCATCCGCCGTGGGTGGGCTCTCGCTGCGCGCGCCGTCCGCTCGGGGCGCCAACCCGCAAGTGGACGCCTCGGCCCGGCTTGAGAATGTCGCGCTGCAGGGGCAGTTCGACCTGCCGCTTGGCTCCGCGATTCAGCTGGTTGCGCTCGACGCGCGGGCGGCACTTCCGGTGAATCTGGCGGAGCCTTCGATGGCGGCACTGCTGAGCGCGTGGCGGCGGCAGGGAACGCCGATCGAGATCAAGAGCTTCGAACTGGATTGGGGCGGGGTGACCGTTGCAGCGAAGGGTTCGTTCAAGCTCGATCAGAATGCGCTACCGGAGGGCAGTTTCCGCCTGACGCTGGGCAATCATCCGCGCATTCTGGAGTTGCTGGAAGGGCATGGCTGGATCGACGCCGAGACGCGCGCGACGGCCAAGAAGGTGCTCGACGTGCTGGCCTTCATGAGCGGCGACAAGCAGCGGCGGGTCACGGTGCCTCTCCGCATCCAAAAGGGGGACGTCTTCGTGGGCCCCGCGAAGGTTGCCTCGCTGCTCCCCGCCGCCACCGCGTCGGCCGCACCCCAGGCGGCACTGCCTCAGCCGTGACGTCAAGGAACCGGCAAGGGGCGCGGTCTATGTTCGCGCCAAATGGCGGGTGATCGATGACGCAGCAGCTGAACGCGCAAGATGCGCAATTCCTTTATTTGCAAAACGGCGCGACGCTCACCCACGTGATGGGCGTTTACATCTACGACCCGTCGACGGCGCCCGGCGGTAAGGTGCGCTTCAAGGATATCGTGCGGCATATCGAGAGCCGCTCCCACACCTCGCCCGTGTTCCGCCGCAAGCTCTACCGGTTGCCGCTCGATCTCGATCACCCCTACTGGGCCGCCGATCCGGATTTTCACCTCGAAGAACACATCACGCATGTCCGGCTGCCGGAGCCAGGGGACTGGCGGCAGTTCTGCATCCAGGTGGCGCGGCACTTCAGCCGCCGCATGGATATGAGCCGGCCGCTCTGGGATGTGTATGTCGTGGAGGGGCTGGATCGTATCGAGGGCGTGGCGCCCGGCAGCTATGCCCTGCTCCACCGCATTCATCATGCGGCGATCGACGGCGTGTCGGGCGCGCATGTGTTTGCGGCGTTGAACGATCTCGACGCAAAGGGGACGCCTGCGCTGATCCCGAAGGAGGTCGTGGACACGCAGGCCGCGCCCAATATCGTCACCGTCGCGGCGCGCGCAGCGTTCGCGAATCTTACCTCGCCGATGCGGATGGCGAATGCGATTCTGAGGCTGTCACCCGCGATCGCGTCGGCGGCGCAGAAGAGCCTCATGGACTTCCAGCATTGGGGCAAGGCCAGCGTTCCCGAGACGCGATTCAATGCGCCGGTCTCGCTCTACAAAATGTTCGACGCGACGATGTGCTCGATCAAGGATCTTTCGGCGATCCGCAAGCTGGTGGAGGGGGCGACGATCAACGACGTCGTGCTTGCGATCTGCAGCGGGGCGTTGCGCAAGTATCTGACGAAGCACAAGGAGCTGCCGGAGGAGACGCTCGTCGCGGTCGCACCGATCAACGCGCGGCGGCAGAGCGGCGAGGCCGAGATTCCGGGCAACAACATCACGGCGATGAGCGTGCGCCTCGCCACCGACATTGCGAGCCCCGTGGCACGCCTTCAAGCGATTCGCGACTTCACGGCGGAGGCGAAGGAGGCCAAAGCCGGGATCAGCGCGCGGGTGTTGACCGATCTCACGCAGCATATTCCGGGCGCCACGATGGCGGGCGTCGCGCGGCTGCTGACCAGCGAACGGTTCGCACCGCGACAGGCCAATCTCTTCATCTCAAACGTGCCGGGGCCGCAGATCCCGCTCTACATGAACGGCGCCAAGCTCACGCACCAGTTCGGGTTGGGGCCGCTTGCGAACAACATGGGGCTCTTCATCGCGGCCTTGAGCTACAACGGCATGATCAGTTTTTCGATCACGTCGGAGCGCCGGATCATGCCGGACGTCGAATTCTTCCGGGAGTGCATCGAAGACGCGTTCGAGGAACTGTTCGCCGCCGCGACGAAAGCCGCCAAGAAACGGTCGCGCTGATCAGGGCTTCTTGGTGTTGCGGCCGAAGTTCGTGGCGGCCGTGTCTTGGCCGGCGTCGATGACTTCGCGGCGGATCGCACGGGTCTTGGTGAAGAGGTCGAACAGCATGTCGCCTTCACCCCAACGGATCGCGCGCTGAAGCCTGGACAGGTCTTCGGAGAAGCGGCCCAGCACTTCCAGCACGGCTTCGCGGTTGTTCAGGAAGACGTCGCGCCACATCGTGGGATCGGAAGCGGCGATGCGGGTGAAGTCGCGAAAGCCGCCGGCGGAGAACTTGATGACCTCGCTTTGGGTGACTTGCTCAAGATCGCTTGCGGTGCCGACGATATTGTAGGCGATGAGGTGGGGTACATGGCTCGTTATCGCAAGCACGATGTCGTGGTGTTTCGCATCCATGATTTCGACGCGGGAGCCAAGGCCGCGCCAGAAGTCGGCGAGGTTCTGCACCGCGGTCTCGTCGGTTCCGGCGGGCGGGGTCAGAATGCACCAACGACCGTCGAACAGTTCGGCGAAGCCGGCGTCGGGGCCGGAATGTTCGGTGCCTGCGATCGGATGGCCGGGGATGAAGTGAACGCCTGCGGGAATATGGGGGCCGATGTCGCGGATGGCGGCCATCTTGACGGAGCCGACGTCGGTTACGATCGCGCCGGGCATGAGCGCAGGGGCGATCGCCGCGGCCAGGTCCGCGAACGCGCCCACGGGCGTACAGAACACGACGAGGTCGGCGTCGCGTACGGCGTCCTTCGGATCCGCGTGGATCGCGTGGCAAAAGCCGATTTCGCCCGCGCGCTTGCGCGTCGCTTCGGTGTGCGCGTGGCCCGCGATGTGAGCTGCCAAGCTGCCGCGGCGCATGGCGTGGGCCATCGATGCGCCGATCAGGCCAACGCCCAAGAGAGCAACCTTCGTGAAGATAGGACCGGTGCGTGTCGTCATGACATGAACTCTTCGAGTGCGGCGATCGCCGCTTTGTTGCCTTCCTCGGTGCCGACGGAGAGGCGCAGGCAATTCGGCAGGCCGTAGGCGCCGACGGCGCGCAGGATGATGCCGCGCTTCATCAAGTATGCGTCGGCCGCGGCTGCGGTCTTCGGGCCGGTTGCCGGGAACTCGATGAGCACGAAGTTGGCGACGCTGGGGAACACTTTCAGACCGATCGCTTCGATCCTCTCCTTGAGCCAGGCCAGCCAGCGCGTGTTGTGCACCTTCGATGCGGCTGCGTGCGCCTTGTCGCGAAGGGCGGCGACGGCAGCGGCTTGGGCGGCGCTCGATACGTTGAAGGGGCCGCGGATGCGGTTCAGCGCGTCCACCACGCTGGCCGGCGCGTAGGCCCAGCCGACGCGGGCCGCAGCCAGGCCGTGGATCTTCGAGAACGTCCGCGTCATCACCGTGTTCTCGGTGGTGGCGACCAGTTCGATGCCGCTCTCGTAGTCGTTGCGCTCGACGTACTCGGCGTAGGCTGCGTCGATGACCAGCAAGCAGTCATTCGGCAAGCCGTTGCGAAGGCGGCGAAGCTCGGCGGCTGTGTTGTAGCTGCCGGTCGGATTGTTCGGGTTCGTGACGAAGACGATTTTCGTCTTGTCCGTGGCACGCGCGATCAGCGCATCGACATCCGTGCGCAGCTCCGGCTCGGGCACGGTGACAGGGATCGCACTCGCCGCACGGGCGACGATCGGGTACACGATGAACCCGTGGGCGCTATAGAGAACCTCATCGCCCGGCGAGCAATAAAGCTGCGGCAGCAAGTGCAGAAGTTCGTCGGAGCCGTTGCCGCAAACGATGCGGTCGGGGTTCAGGCCGAACGCATCGCCGATTGCGCGGCGCAGCTCCGCCGCATTGCTGTCGGGGTAAATCTGCAGGTTCCCGGCGGCCGCTTTGTAGGCTTGGATGGCGGCGGGACTGGCACCTAAGGGCGACTCGTTCGACGAAAGCTTGAATACGCGCGCGGCGCCGTCGGCCGTCGCGCGGCCGCCGACGTAAGGGGCAATGTCCAAGATTCCGGGAACGGGTTTCATTCACCTTCTTTAGAACATCGAGTCGGTTAAAGAAAACGTTGACTTGGAGCCGAAGCGGACCCTCAATCGCGCGCTTTTCGAACGCGGAGCGATTCAGGCGTCCATGTCACAGCTGTTTCAACCCCTTACCGCCGCCGGCGATGCGGGTGAGACGCACACGTTCAGTGCCTTGAAACTCGATTCCGGCGAGACTCTGGCGCCGGTCACGATCGCTTGGAAGACGTTCGGGAAACTGAACGACGATAAGTCCAACGCGTTTCTGCTGTGCCACGCGCTGACCGGCGATCAGTATGCGGGAGGCACGCATCCGATGACGGGCAAACCCGGTTGGTGGGCGACGATGGTGGGACCCGGCCTTCCCATCGACACGAACCGCTTCCACGTGATCTGCGCCAATGTGATCGGCGGGTGCATGGGCTCGACCGGGCCGCACGAGGCGAACCCGGCAACGGGCAAACCCTATGGCCTGAGTTTTCCGGTGATCACGATCCGCGACATGGTGCGGGCGCAAGCGATGCTGCTCGATCACTTGGGGATCGAGAGTTTGTTCTGCGTCGCAGGCGGCTCCATGGGCGGCATGCAGGTTCTGCAGTGGGCCGCGAGTTACCCTCAGCGTGTATTCGCGGCGCTGCCGCTTGCGACCGCCGCACGGCACTCGGCGCAGAACATCGCGTTTCACGAGGTGGGGCGTCAGGCGATCATGGCCGATCCGGATTGGGCGGCGGGCGACTATATCGCGCAAGGCACGAACCCGAAGAAGGGGCTCGCGGTCGCTCGGATGGCGGCCCATATCACATATCTTTCGGAGGCCGCGCTGCACCGCAAGTTCGGGCGCAATTTGCAGAATCGCGAGGCACTGTCTTACGCGTTCGACGCAGACTTTCAGGTGGAGAGCTATCTGCGGCATCAGGGCTTGACGTTCGTCGACCGGTTCGACGCAAACGCCTATCTCTACATTACGCGGGCGATGGACTATTTCGATCTCGCGGCGGATTACGACGGTGTGCTGGCGAACGCGTTCAGGGGCGCGGCGACGCGGTTCTGCATCGCCTCGTTCACGTCGGACTGGCTGTTTCCGACAACGGAGTCGAAGAAGATCGTGCATGCGCTGAACGCTGCGGGCGCCAACGTCAGCTTCGTCGAGTTCGCAACCGACAAGGGACACGACGCATTTCTGCTCGACGTCCCGGAGATGTTTCAGACGCTGCGCGGGTTCATCGATGCCGCGGGGGTCGCCCGGGGACTTGGCACGATGCGCG
>CAYXQB010000040.1:0-16056 GCA_964466435.1 uncultured Flavobacteriaceae bacterium
GTCGCGAAAGCGGATGTTTGTCAGCTGGACCTTGCCGCTGACTTCGATGAACACGCGTTCCGCACCGTTCACCATGATGTCGGCGATGTCGTCGCGTGCGAGCAACGGCTCCAGAGGACCGTAGCCCAGAACGTCGTTGCAGATGTCGGTAAGCAGCTGCTCCTGCTCGGCGATCGACATCACGACGGCTTTGATCGCGATGATTTCGTTGACGATGTCGCGGATTTCCTCGCGCGCCGAGGCCGCGTCGAGTTGCGCCAGCTGCGCCAGGTCGATCGTATCTATCAGCGCGTTGAAGATCGTCGTTTTGATCTCGTAGTACTGGTCCGACCGCGAATCGATCGCGATCGGCGGCGGCGGCGCTTCGGCGCGCGTTGCCGGCGACGGCGCGGTGGGCTTGGATGCGGCAGGTTGGGACGCGGCCGCCTTTGGCTTCGGCGCCGTCTCTACCCCACTCCCTCCAGGACGCTTACCAAACATCGATCATCAAGCCTTCTTGCGGCGTAGGAAGTCGAAGCTAAGCTTATTGGCGGGCTTTGCCTCCGCCTTCGGTTCGCGGCCCGTCAATTGCTGAGCCAGGTCGCGGAAGCTCTGCGCCACACGCGACTGAGCGCTCAACTCGCCGACCATCTGTCCATTGTTGCTTGCAGTGGCAAACGTCTGCGGGTCGAAGGGCAACACCACGCTCGGCTCGGCCGACATGGCCTCTGCAAAATCCTTCACCGGAATCTCGGGACGTCGCGGAACGCCAACTTGGTTCAGCAGGAACTTCAGCGGCTTGTCGTTCGGACGCGCGCCATTGATGATGTCATAGATGTTCTTGCCGTTGCGCAAGCTCGCAAGGTCGGGCGTGGCCACGACGACGATCTCATCAGCCGATGTTAGAACCTGCTTCACCCACGGCGCCCAAACGTGCGGCAGATCGACGACGACGCATGGCGACGCTTGACGCACGACGTCAAGCACCATCTCGATCGACTCCGGCGGGTAAAGCGACTCGCGATCGAGCTGCGCCGGCGCGATGAACAAGTTCAGCCGGTTCGTGTGTTTGATCAGCAGACGATCGAGTAGCACGTCGTCCAAGCGCTCGGGGCTTGCCAGTGCTTCCGCAATGCCCGTTCCGGCATCCTGGTTGAAGTCGAGGCCCGCCGTACCGAACGGCACGTCGAGATCGACGATCGTTGTGGCAATGTGCAGGTCTTCGGCAATCGACCAGGCCGTGTTGTGCGCGACAGTCGACGAACCGACGCCACCGCGCGCGCCCACGAACGCGAAGACTTTGCCGATCGGCGCCGTCGCCGGACTATGATAAAGCGCGGCAATCGCCTCGATCACCTGCAGCGGATTGAGCGGCGCAACGATGTACTCGCTGACACCCTGTCGAATCATCTCGCGATAGAGCGTGATGTCGTTTGATTGGCCGATAACGATGACCTTCGTGCCCGGATCGCACACATGCGCGAGCTTCTCGAGTTCCTTCAAGATCGCAGGACCCGTGACGCGCGTCTCGACCATGATTACGTTGGGCGTCGACGAATCTTGGAAGTACTCTGCCGCACCGAAAACGCCGCCCATGTGAACGGTCAAGTGCGCCTTCGCCAAGCGCCGGTCCTGGCCAGCGCGTTGAATCACCGACCCAGTGTCGGGCGACTCACAGAAGGCGTGTATCGAGATTCGCGGAACCGGTCGGTCCTGCAATTCGGCACCGAACGGAACGTCGCTATTTTCTGGTGCGTTGACCTTGCTCATCCCAAACCCCTCGGACTCGTTCTTTCTCGTGTTAGTTGGCGCCGGTGCTCGGCGCCACTTGGCTCGACTGACCGCTATCGGCATCGCCGTTGGTCGCCGTCGCCGTTACCTCGCCCTTTTGATACTTCTCGATCACGATCGACCGGCGCAGGGCGTCGGACGGAGCGCTCGCGTGCGGCTCGACCAAGTCTCGCGGATCCGCAATCATCGCCGCGAGATTACTTTGCGTTGAACAGCCGAACTCCGGCCACAGCGAGTTGCGCGGCTCGAAGGCCAAATTCTTCGACCAATCCTGACCGCACTCTGCCGCCGTCGCCGCATAGGTGACGAAGCTCAGCGCGATCGGCGGATGCGCCTCGCCGCTGGCAGGCGGATAAGTCGTGAACTGCAAAGACTTCTTCTCAATGCCGTTCGCCGAAAGAAGCTTCTTCAGCTGCCCGATAGCACCGTCGTTTCCGGGGCCGCCCGCCGTAGCAACCGTGAGCATCCCCTGACCGCGCGCCTTCCAGCGTTCCGCGAAGGCGGCGATACGCCCGTCCTCGCCGCGTGCAAGATCGCCCATGTCGCCGTCGACTTGGACGGCCAACGTCACAACCTGCGGCTCTACGACGATCGGGAATTGCTTCTCGACGTCATGCAGATGCCGCACGTCGTTAGTCAGAGGCGGCGCCGTGCATGCAGCGGCTGCGATGCCGGTCAAACCCAATGCGAACAAATGACGTATCCCACTCATGACGCGATCCTAACCTTTCGGTAATTGCCAAATTCTTGCCTGGGCGCCTCAACAGCGTTAGCGAACGATGAACCCTATCGGACCCTTCAAAGACCCTTGCGGCGGCTTGCCTTTTGCGCCGTAAACCGCATTAAGACGCGAGAGCAAAATGGTCTCCGCATCGCTTGGCTGAACGAAGCCATCGACCGGTGTGGCCAGATTCTGCGGCGCCGTTGGCTCGACGAGATACGGCGTCACGATCACGACAAGTTCCGTCTGACCCGCTTGGAAGTCGCGGCTCTGGAACAATGCACCGAGGATCGGCAGGTTCTTCAAACCCGGAATGCCGTCGATGTTCTGCTTGATCGTGTTCTGCAGCAGCCCCGCCATGACCATGCTCCCGCCCGAAGGCAGTTCCACGGTCGTTTCCGCACGGCGCACACGCAGCCCCGGAATCGTCAACCCGGGCAGCTGAATAAGCGAACCGCTTTCGTTCAGCGCCAAGCCGCCTTGTGCCACGAACGCGTTCTCACCTGTGATTTCCGACACCTCGGTCGAAATCTTCAGGCTGATGCGCCCTTCGGACAGCACCACCGGCGTGAAGCCGAGGCCGACACCGAACGGCTTGAACTCGATCTGCACGTTGCCGTCGCGGTCTCGCGCAACCGGAACCGGGAACTCGCCGCCGGCCAGGAACTTCGCGGACTCGCCCGATACCGCCGTCAGATTGGGCTCAGCAAGCGTGCGAACCAGACCCGTGCGCTCGAACGCCTTCAAGCTGCCTTCGACGGCGTTGCCCGCCGCCGCGATGTTGCCGACGCGGAACGCCTGCGACGCGGAGAGAGCTTGGCCGAGCAGCGAGAACGGATTGGAGCTGATCAAGTTGACCGGCACATTGCCGCCCACGTCGAACACCGCGCGGAAGTCGACACCCAACTGCTTGGCGAGCGACCGTTGCATCTCCGCGACGCGTACCTTCACCATGACCTGATCGCCGCCGCGGATACCCACGCGGTTGACAACAGATTCGCGCTGCAGCGGCTTGCCGGCATCGCTCATGTAACGGATGGCCATCTCGCGCGCCGCCGCAGCGTCGCCCGCGTTCTTGACCGTGCCATTGAGAACGACGCTATCGTTGATCGTCTCGACGGTGACGTCCGATCCTTTGACGTTCCGCTCGATGATGCGCTTCAGCTCCGGCATGTCGCGCTCGACGCGAATTTCGAGATTGAGGATCTGTTTGCCGCTCGACGTGAAGAAGAACGCGTTCGTCGGCCCCGCGGTCATGCCGACGAGATAGACCTGTCGCGGCGTTCGCACGACCGCATCGACCACCGCCGGGTTGGACACGAGAACGTCGCGCGCGTCTTCAGGCAACTCGATGATCACAGCCTTGTTGATGCCAAGAATGAGGTGCTGCGAATGCGGTCCGCTTCCACCTGAACGTATGCGTAGAGTTTGCGAAGGCGCAGGACGGGGCTTCGCTGCCGCTTTGGTTTCGACGCCGTTTGCGGCCACCGGCAGGGTGCATCCAACGGCGATCGCGGCAATCGTCAAAAAACGAAAGAGTTTCATGGCTTCACCTTATTCCTGAGCTGCAGGCGACGCTTGGCCCGGAATGCCGTAGCGCATGATTACGACCTGCTCGTCGTTGTCTTCGCCGAAGTTGGAGCTCTCGTCTTCGTCGCTCGGCGCGTCGGACTGGGTGAGCGAGCGCAGCGACAGCGATAGATCGCCCATGGCCTCCGCCAGCGAGAGGATTTCGGCCTGTTTCGCCGAAAGCTCGAGTGTCGCCGTCTTGCCGACGATCGACTTCGAGTCGCCTTCTTCTTGCGAGGTCTGGTCGATTGCTAGAACGCGCACGTCGCGCAAGACCGTAGAAACCCCAAAATTAGCCACGCCATCGGCGTTGTTGGCGAGTTTGCGGGTCATAACGACGTCGACCCGGTCGTTCGGCAGGATAAAGCCGCCCGCGCTGCGGTCCGGCGAGAGCTTCACGCCCACCGCACGCCTGCCGGGCGTCAGGACCGCGGCCAAGAAGCCGGCGCCGTCCGCTTTGATCACCTTCTGCGCAGTCACCGGCTCGCCCGCCCCAAGCGGCATCCGCGCCACTGAGCCTTCAACCGCGTCGTCCACCGCCTGCGGTTGGGCTTCCTTGGTAATGAAGCTCGCATCGAGTGCGCTTTTCGGCCAACCCTGCCATTTCAAGTCGCCGGGCATGATCTTGGAGCCGACCTCGATCGCGCGCGACGCGACCATGATCTCCGTCAGCTGCATGGCTGGCGCCGCATCGGCCTGATTCTGGCCGCCGCCGATCAATCCGCGCGCGAGAAAAGCGGCTATCCCGGCCGCTCCAACCGCGCCGACAAGAATAAGGATGCGTGTGAGATTCATACCGATGCCTCCAGCCCTGTTCCGAACCGGTACAAGGACCCGTTCCTACTGCTCGAAGCGAACCTATAGTTAACTTGGTAAGCGCGACCTTAACGGCGCCAAGTATTGTTCGAGCGTGTTGCAGCTCGGCTATCGGACGGCATCAAGAAAGAGCTGGGTGCCCGGAAGAACGAAGAGACCGCCCGCGGCGATCGCAACGCCATACGGAATCCCGGTGCTGCTCTTTGCGAGGTTCTGCACCCATTCGAACTGCGCGCCAAAGCCGTACGCGGCCGCCCTACGCAAAGCCAACACGGCGAACGCCAAAAGCCCGCCTGCAACCGCAACCGCGAAAATATACATGCCGAACCACGGGAACCCGACGTAAAGCGAAACGGCCGCGAAAAGCTTCGCATCGCCGCCGCCGATGATACGGCCCGCAAAGAGAACTATACCGACAACGAGTGCGGCAAACCCGATGCCGGCGTGAATGCCGACCTCGGCCCAGGTTAGGCCCGCCGCGATAGCGACGAAGGGAAACAGGGCAAGAAGGACGAGGGAAATCCAATTCGGTATCGTGAAAGTGGTTACGTCATAGGCCGCTCCCGCGATAATGGCACCGCCCACCAGGAGAAGCAGGATCGACTCGAGCATGACGCGCAAACCCTCAAACGAACGCAGCGGTCATCGTAAGCGGCTCGAATTACCGTCGCATTAAGCACGCACCGTTTCGCGGTAGCCAAAAAAAGAAACGCCAGCCCCCGAAGGGACTGGCGCTCCACGTTCCGACGTTAACCGGAAGCGGACCCCGATTAGAGGGCGGCCGCAACCGTGTTGAACGTGCCGGTCACCGCAGTACCCGACGCCGTGACGGCGCCGATGATCACGACCGCGATAAGCGCAGCGATCAGACCGTATTCGATCGCCGTTGCGCCCGACTCATCATTCAGGAAACGATTCAAAAAGCGGCTCATTGAGGCCTCCTTCAAGTGACACCACTACACCTTCTACCCACGCGGATTCTGCGACCCGCTTGCGTAGACAGGGGGAGCTTAGGTGGACGCCTCTAACAAACTCCTAAGTTTGCGGAGTTTGGCCCCTCTGCGGCTGCTAATGACGGAGGAAACCTTCCACGTGCCTAACAAGCGGTTAGTGCGTTCGGCGCGATTTGAACCGTCGCGCCGAATCGCAAAGCACGGGAAGGTCCACACATCCTTAATGGCTTTGCGCGACCCTGCAGCCTTGCTGCCTGAAACTGATCTGGAGATACGCATGTCCGCACTTCGCGCCGCCCTTTTGGCGGCAATTGCTATCGGCCCGCTGTCGGCCGCGGCACTCGCCGACGGAACTGAAGCCGCCGCTTCCAGCCATTTCCGCGTCGACTACGACCAAAGCAAGGTGATCCACCTCGATCGCCCGGCGAAAACGGTTCTGGTCGGCAACCCGATGATCGCCGACGCCATGCTCGTCAACGACAAGACGGTCTACGTTCAAGGCCGCCTGTTCGGCAATACGAATATCGTGGCGGTCGATGGCACCGGCGCCGAGGTTCTGAACACCTACGTCACCGTCGGCTCGCCCAATACGGCGCAAGTTACGATCTATCGCGGCGCGCAAGGCCAGCGCAACCTCGCATGCGCCCCGCATTGCGAACGCACGATGACGCAAGGCGACTCCGAGATGGAAACGATGTACAACAATCACGATCACAAGGCTGACGTCACCGCCAAGGCCGCCGCGGTCTCCGCCGGCAAGAACTGATCGCCCCAGCATCGTCGACAAACAAAGGCCCGGCGGTAACCGCCGGGCCTTTTCTTTGGCCGCAATATCGAGCGCGCCTACTTGCTCAGACGCAGATTCGAAAGATCCTGTGCGATCTCCTGGAAAATGCCTTTCAGTTCGTTCGCCGAAGGCGACTCGTAGCAGAGCTTACCGCCGTTGCCGTTGCACTTGTTCGCCGTGCTACCGCTGCTGTCCGGGCTGGCGCACGCCTCCATCAGGTTCTTCGCCCGCGATGCGTCTTCCTCAAGCAAGATCGTGTACACACGGATACCCTCGGCCTTGATCCGCGTGCACACAAGCTCCGTCCGCTCGTCTTGCCGGATCTCTCCGGTGGAAGCATTCGTCGTACCAAGCTGATTGCGAATGATATAGTTGTATGCGGTGTACGTCGACTTGTGCCACGTGCTGTTCCCTTCAATGGTGTTCAGCCCGTCGGTCAGGAACACCATCGCCTTGGTCCAGTTCTCATCGCTGTAGTCCGCGCCTTCTGTGTACGGCGCCGTTGGCGACAGCGTTCGCCAACCCCACGAGGCGCCGAGGGCAATGTGCGTATAGCCAGTCGCGATCATGCCGTTGACGTAGCTTTGCAGCGTCACCTTGTTGTTCGTCAGCGGCAGAATCTTCTGCATGTTGCAGTCGGCATTCGGGTTGGTCTTGTTCTGACCGTTGTACTTCGATGAGCGCCGCAAGCGCGTGTCTTGATTGCCGCTGCCGCCGTCGCTGACGTAGGTCGTGTACCCGCTATAGGCGCTGCTGTCGGGGCCATCCGGTTCGAAGTAAGGAACGAACCGCGTATCCGCGACTCCAGCGGACGGCTCTGTGTCCAGCTCTTCGTAGCCGTTCGGCCGCGCCTCGACGCATCCGCCCCAACTCTTATTGCTCATCGCAGACCAGACGGTGAACGCGTATTTGTTGTTGTCGAAATTCAGACGTGCCGAGCTCGCCTGCCCGGTCGCATCCATCCAACCGTTGTTGTTGAACAAGGTGGTATCGACCTTGACCGTCTGCGAGAACGGCACCAACGACATCTTGAGATGTTCCGGCGAGTTCTGCGAGCCGAACAAGATGTTGATCAGCTCCATCGTCGCCGTCTTAAGAGCGCCGATCTTGCCGTTCGAGGCCATCGAGCCGGTGTTGTCGAGCACAAGCGCGATCTCAAGCCCCTTCGACTCGCGCGTCACCTCGACGTTGACGCTAACGTCGAGATAGTTGATCCCAAACATTCCCATAAACGACGTTTCGATCTTGGCGGACCCCGCGACGGTCACGAGATTGTTGCCCGATGGCGTCACGGTGAGCGACGTGATCGTGCCCAACTCTTCATCAGGATAGTTGGCGAAAAAGAACTTCTGAGCCTTAGCCGTCATTTCGGCCTCCGTAAGGCCGATCGTACCGGCAACAGACAGCCCCGCGGCGTCCAGCGCCTCACCCAGCCGCATCTTGACGACCATCGCGCGCGTCAAGTCGACGGCGGCGCCTACCGACGCAAGCGTTGGAAAGAGCGCCAGAGCATAAATAATCGCAACGTTGCCGTTTCGGGCTACGCAAAAGCGCGCGCAGCTCCCGCGCAGCGCAGAGAGCAGTGACCGGATCATGTTTGGCTCCACCAATCGCGCCTGCGAATACACTCTTGCCGGGTTCTACAGGCTTCACGTCAAAATGTGCACGCCATTGTTTAAAGAAAAATAAACGCGTCGAAGTAATTACGGTGAAAAAACAATGAACACAGAGCGGATACATAATACAGAAAGCAGTATTAGTAACCGATTATTTGGCTTAATTGCTGGAACGACTACCGGCACCGAAGCTTTGGTGTTAGAAATCCGCCTTGAAAACCTGCAATGGGTAGGACCGAAGGGCGCCGTGATGCTGTTGTTCCCGAACACAATGCTGTTTCTGAGCCGCTTCAAGAAGGCGAAGGGTGGCAACGCGGCGATCGAATTCGCGATGATCGCCATGCCGTTCTTCATGCTTCTCTACGCGGTCATCGACATCTCGCTGATCTTCTTCGCCTCCACGACGCTGGAGAACGGCATCGTCGCAGCCGCGCGCCAAATCCGCACCGGCGAAGCCCAAGCCGCCAACATGACCGAAGAACAGTTCCGCGACCTGGTTTGTAACCAAATCTCGATGCTGCTCGGCTGCGATGCCAGACTTGGTCTCGACGTGCGTAAGTTCGACGGCTGGGGTCCGGCCCAGGCCCTGCCCGCCGCCCTGGATGGAGACGGCAATCTGTCGGGCAACTTGAACTTCGACCCCGGCGACGCCGGCGACGTCGTCGTCGTGCGCGCATTCTACACTTGGCCGATGCTTACGCCGACTGTCGGTGCGCAGTTCGTGAACATGGCGGGCGGGCACCGCTTATTGCAAGCCTCGATCGCATTCCGAAACGAGCCGTTCAACGGCCCGATCCAAAACTGAGGAAATGCCATGAAACTCTTTTTCACCAGGTTTCGAAAATCGGAGAGCGGCGTTTCCGCCATCGAGTTTGCGCTCATCGTCCCCATTATGCTCTTCATGTTCTTCGGCATCGCCGAGGTTGCGAACTACATCATGGTCGCTCGCAAAGTCGCAAACGTGGCCTCGATCGCGGCCGACTTGGTCGCCCAGGACAAAACCGTCGACGACGGCGAAATGGCCGACATTATGGGCGCATTGGACGTCGTGCTGGCTCCGTTCAACCCGGCCGAGGCGAAGATTGTAATCTCGTCCGTCGTTGCCGACGTGAATGGCGATCTGACCATTGCTTGGAGCGATGCGCGCAACACGGCGGCCCGCGCACCGGGCTCGGCCGCGCCCGCAAGTATTCCCGACGATCTCGTGCCGGAGAGCCAAGGCATCATCATGAGCGAGGTGGAATACACCTACACCACGACCTTTGGCTTCTATCTGACGAGCGGCATTACGGTGAGCGACACGTTTTACATCAAGCCGCGCCGCTCAACGACCGTCGAACGCGATTAGCATTCCGCACTTACGCACTCTTTACCTTGTGCGCCTAACGTGCCGCTGAAGAGAGACTTCGGCGGCACGTCCGCTTGAACGCGCGAGAAAAAACTTGAAGCAAGTCAGCGAACAATCGAAAAAACAAAAGAAGCCGGCCCAGACCTTCGCGCGCACGCTGCGTCAGGAAGCAAACGAACTTGAATCGTTGCGTGGCGGCCTCGTGCGCCATTTGACCGCGTGGCGCTCCGCCCACGATGCAACCGTCGCACGCATCGAAGCCCAAATGGCACGCACCGATGCAATTCTGGAACGCATCGAGCGCAACCGCACGCCGCAGGGCTAGGCCACTCTCCCCTCAACCCCGGCACTCCCGTAGAATCGACGTCGAATCACCGGCAGGCGAAAGTGCGCGAAATCGCGCTTGTCCCCGGGGGGAGCCGTGCGAACACTATCGTCATTCAGCCGCGCCTTTGGCGCCGCCGCAGTCGTTGCCGCAGCCGTCCTAATTCTGGGCGGTGCGTTCCTTGTCGGCTATGTGGGCGAACTCCAGCGCACCTTGAACGACCCCAATGCGGCGCGCACCGCAGCCCGCCAGCACGTTGCAGCTGTCGAACAGGCGCTCGGCCACGGCGGGTTCATAAGAACTTATCGCAACTATCGGCTGACCGGCGACCCGGCGTCGAGGCTTCAGCTAACCAGGCACGCCATTCAAGCCGACCGCGCAATCGGCGAGCTTAGGAGACTTTACCGCGATAACCCCAGAGCCGTCGACGCACTAAGAGAGGCGGAAAGCGTCGGCCAGACGTTTGTCCAAATCGCGCAAACAGAACCGGAGACCGCGCTGCGCGGCACCGCTGCCACGATCGATCTCGCCACACTCCCGCAGATCGAGGCCTCCTACCTCGCCCTGCGTGGCGCACTCGACCGCCTGACGGCAGCCGAACTCGATGAACAATTGGGCGGCGCCGCATCCGTGCTGAACTGGAGCCAAATCGCAATCATCGCTGCGGTCGGCGCACTCGTCATCGCCTTACTGACCGTCGCGGGTCTCCTGCAATTGGGCATCATCCAGCCCCTAAAGACGCTGGAACGCAGCCTCACCGCCGTCGGCGACGGCGTCGTTGCGCAAAAGGTCTGGGGGACGGACCGCAACGACGAATTCGGTGCGCTGGCCCGTGCCGGTGACAAGCTCCGCCACAGTTTGACCGAAACCGGCGCGCTCAAAGCGCTGGCCGAAAAGGGACAAGTCCACATCACGCTGGACGGCCAGTCGTCATTGCTATTTCAGCGCCTAGCGGATGAAGTCACAAACACGACCAACGCCTTGAAGTCGGCCGCAGCCGATTTCGCGAAATTGCAGGACGGCAATCGCCGGCAATGGGAGACGGCGCTCGCAGGGCTGAGCGCATCGACATCCGGCGCCGACCAAGCGGCCGAAGCCCTGCGCCGAAGCGCAACGGCTTCACTTGAACACATGCGCACGGCGAACACCGGCCTCGCAGCCGCCGCCACCGAACGCTTGAAACGCCTTGACCGGCTGACAGCGAAATACGAACAGAGCCACGACGAGATCGTCGACATGGCGACGGATGTGCGCGACCGCACGACCTTGGCGGTGGAAGAACTCTCAGCGTCGACCACCACCCTCAGAAATGCCGCCGAAGCGGTTGGCGAGATGAAGACCACGCTCGCGCAGTCGTTTGAGGACGTATCGGCCGGCGCCGGCAAAGCAACGGACAAAGTACGCACCTTGGCCGCACGTCTCAGCGACACGATCGGCCTCGTTGACGAACGCTTAAGCCGCAAACTGGCCGCGCTCGGCGCGCTGGAACAGGCCGTCGCCGCGAACCTCGCGAGCTTGCGCACCAAGGCCGAGGAAACATCGGCTGCCGTCGGCATGACACGCCAAACTGCAGGCGAAACGAACGAACTCAAAGCGGCGATCGCACGCCTCGACCAAATCGCCGAGCGCATTGCAAACCCAGCCCAAGATCGCGCCGCGCTCGGTTCGAATCTAGACGGGCTGGCGAACGCGCTAAACACGCAACTGGAAGCCGTGCGCGGTGAAATCCGAGACCTTGCGATCCGCATGACCGAAGAGCGCCTGCTGGCAAACGCTGGGGCGAGCCCCGCTTTCGCACTGACGGCCGATGCACCCGCCCTGACACAAACGCCGCAGCGCACGCTCGCCGACGTCCCGGGCAACGAAATCCTAGCGCGTCTTAAGGATCTCGCCGCCGAGATGAACGCAGCGCAGGAAGAAACGGACCACACGGCCTCGCTCAAAGCAGCCCTCGGCAAGTTTGCGGCCGAGGTCAAAAGCCTCGCCGCCGGTGCCGATCGTGCGGCGCGCCTGAAGGCGATGGGCCGTGCTCTTGATCAGCACGCGGAAGACATCGAGGCGCACATGCCCGCGGTCGGCCCATCGACGGCTCTGCGCAGCGAACTTGGGGCCATAACATCGGAACTGCGTGCGATCGCAGCGCGCGCACAAGCGAACGGCACGAAGGACGGGACGGAACTGCGCGAGTCCGCGGTGGAAATCGGCGCACGTGCCGAGTCCCTGTTCACCTACCTGAACGAAACGCACCCCAACGGACAGCCCGATGACGAGGACGAGCCCCTGCCGGACGCCACGGCGGACATCGCGGCACTGGCGCACCTGATCGACCGCATGGAGGCGCGCGCAACCTCGCTGTCGGCACTCGACCCGAACCTCACCACCAATGGCGCCATCCACATGGTGTTCGAGTCGATCGGGCGATTGAACAACATCGCCACCGCGCTCTCGCGTGCCGGTCACGGCGAACGTCAGCGGCACGCAACGCACTAACGAGGATCGGGCGCACCCTCTATCGGGTGTTTCAGCGACGGCAGATCCTCGAAGAGCTCGTGATCTTTCGGTTTGTCGACTTGGTCGGTCGTCCCCGCGAGGCCGCTCTGCCCACGTGGCGGTCGAGGCTTGATCCAGCCTCGCGCCACGCCCGCCTCCTCAAGCGACATCGTGGCCGTGCCATTACCGATCATAACCCCGGCATCGCCCTGCCGATTGAGCGGATCGCGCACGCCGAGATCCACTCGCCGCAACTCCTCAGGACATGCGCGTTGCGCTGCCTCACCCAGCGCCGGATCGCGATTACACAAGTACCGCCAAACCGCCAACGCAGGATCGCCGCGCCGCTGCCTGATCTCGGGCGTCAGCCCAAGCGGCTCGCGCGGCCGGAAACGCGGCAACATCGCCGGCGAATCCGTTGTACCGAACGTCTCGACATCGGGTGGCCGGGGCGGCGGCATGGTCACAGCCACGATCTGAGGCTCGACGACCGAAAGTTTCGGCGCTTTGAAGGAAATCGAGAGCGCCAGCCCTAGCAAAGCCAAGACGTGAATCGCCACCGCTCCAACAAGGGCGAGGCTGAACCGGCTGGTTTGCTCGAAACGCACCCCGAAACATCGGCGATATTGCCGGTCAGGGCAAGAAACAGGCGGGGGCGTGGATGCTGGGTTCATCCACGCCCGTAACCCATCAGCAATGGGGGTTGCTGGGTGGCCGCCTCTTTGCCGGAGAGCCGGATGAATGGGGGACGACTCGGCCGGCGGGGGACTCAAACCGGCCTCTGGGGAAGGCCGGGTTACTAACAAGTTGCAGCCTAAGGCCCAGCCCTTAACAAAATACTAAAGCGAGCGGCGGCCGCTAATTTCGCGTCAAACGTGCACGCTGCGTTGCAGATTCACCGACTGAGCGAGAGGCACGGTGCATCCTGCGCACTCCGCACTTTGGCACTCTGCTACCCGCTCCAAGCCCTCTCCCTCTCCCTCTCTCGCCATACTCCATCCATCCAGTGCTGGATGATGTGTGGGGAGATGAGTGTCCAGAGTGCTGCCAAAGTGCCGAGTGCAGCACATGCAAGGGCGCTAGGAGCGCACGCGGATGAGCCCCTCTTGCGCCACCGACGCCACCAGCTTCCCGTCGCGCGTAAACAAGCTACCACGGTTGAACCCGCGCGCCCCCGCCCCGCTCGGACTGTCCTGCGCATAGAGCAGCCAATCGTCCACGCGGAACGGATGATGGAACCACATCGCGTGATCGAGGCTGGCCGACTGCAGCCGCCCCGAATACCAGCTGATGCCATGCGGGACGAGGCACGTATCGAGCAGCGTCATATCGGAGGCGTAGGCCAACACGCATTGATGCATCGCGAGATCGCTCGGCATTTCGCCGCGCACCTTCATCCAGACATGCTGATAGGGCGGCGCCTTCTTCGGATTCATTAAATCGTCTTCGTCTTCAACCGGACGAAGCTCGATCGGGTTCTGCCGCGTCACGTGCTGGCGCACGGCTTCGGGCAGCTGATGCGCAAGACGCCGACGCCGCTCGTCTTCCGTTTCAAGCCCATCGGGGCCTTTGACCTTTGGCATGTCGAACTGATGTTCAAGCCCAGGCTCGGGCACTTGAAACGACGCCGACAGGTTGAAGATCTGCTGGCCGTGCTGCACCGCCACAACACGACGCGTCGTAAAGCTCTTCCCATCCCGCGCGCGGTCCACCTCGTAGAGGATCGGCACCTTCGGATCGCCCGGCCTGATAAAATAAGCGTGAAGAGAGTGACACACCCGATTCTCGACCGTGCGGTAGGCCGCGACCAGCGCTTGGCCCAAAACCTGGCCCCCGAACACGCGTTGCCAACGATCCTTGGGGCTTCCCCCACGAAAAATGTTCACCTCAATCGCCTCCAAGTTGAGGAGATCGAGCACGTCTTTGATGGTTTCGCCGTTCATTTGCCTAAATCGGAACCCCATATGGGCGATAGGGCCAGTTTGTTAGGGGCTGACGGTGCGCTTCCGCAAGAGCACCCGTGAGCGCATTTGAGGGACATACGATGAACGTTGCCGACTACGTCGCGCGCGGCTGGGGCCTGCTGCAGTGGTTCGCGGAAACGGTAATTGGAACGGTGGCAACGTCGATCTTCGGCGGCTGGAACGCCGTCTTCGGCCTCGCCGGCGTGGCGCTCCTGCTGTTCCTCGTCACCCGCACCTTCGTGCGCCGTTCGGACGACTGATTACTTTAGCGGCTGCCCCAACAGCTTCAGCTTCAAGAACGCGGCTATCGCCGCGTTCTGCGCGTCGCGATTGGCCTTCTTCTGGAAGCCGTGCCCTTCGTCCTTGGCCAGCATGTACCAGGCCTCCGCCCGGTTCGCGCGGATAGCTTTGAGCATCTGCGTCGCCTCGCTGGCGGGCACGCGCGGATCGTTCGCGCCTTGAATGATCAGCATCGGGCGTTTGATCCGCGCGACATTGGTCAGCGGCGAGATGCGCTGCAAATACTCCCGCATCCGCCCGTCGCGATCGTCGCCATACTCGGCACGCCGCAAGTCGCGTCGGTACCCGCTGGTATTGTTGAGAAACGTCAGGAAGTTCGAGATGCCGACCACACTGATCCCAGCCGCCAGGCGGTCGTTGTATTCGATCATCGACGCGTAAGCCATGAACCCGCCGTACGAGCCACCGTAGACGGCCACGCGCCGCGCATCCAAATCGGTCTGCGCGCCGATCCAATTCAACGTCGCCCCGATATCCTTCACGGAATCCATGCGCCGGTTCGAATTGTCGAGCTCGACGAAGTACTTCCCATACCCCGTCGACCCGCGCACGTTCGGCGCCACGACCGCGATCTTCAGCTCCTGCACCAGATACTGAATGAACGCGTTGAAGTTCGGCCGGAACTGCGCCTCCGGCCCGCCGTGAATCGACACCAACACCGGCGCTCGGCCCGTCGTCTTCGGCTTGTAAACGAACGCCGTGATCTGGCGCTTCTTTCCATCCACCTCGTCGAACGTGTTGTAAGTCACGAGCTGCGGCGCGACGAACGCCGACTTGTCCAGCCCGCCGACTTCGCTGTCCGTCCACTGCACGGGCGCTCCACCCATGCCCCACACGAAGGCATCGCGCCCCGCGGTGCCCTTGAGCGTATAGCCAACGGGCCGGCTATCGGCGCTGATCCTCAGATTCTCGATCTCGCCGGGTTGAAGCTTCGGCCCGGCATTCTTGCGCCCGCCGCCTGCCCCCATCGTGTAAAGCCGCGACGTGCCCGCCTCATTGACCGAAAACACAAGCGTCCGCCCGTTCGGCGAAAGTTCGAGCGCCTCCACATCCCACCGAATGTCGCCAGTCAGCGGATCCTCATCGTCCGTCCGTAAATCATACCGCGCAACATGCCGGAACTCGGAATCGTCGTCCGAAATGTAGAACAGGCTCCGCCCATCCGGCGAAAACACCGGCGACCCGCGATAGACCTTCACCGGCGACGGCTTGATCTGCGCCTTGCGCGAATTGATCAAGTCGACCAGCCACATCTGTTGATCGTTGATGGAGTTCGAGCGCGTAACCGCCAGTGTTTGCCCATCGGCAGAAAACGCCCCCGGCACCCACGCACCGTCCTCCTCCACGACGACGCGCGCCGAACGCGGGTTCGACGCATCCGCGACCATGATCCGGTA
>CAYXQB010000041.1:0-16048 GCA_964466435.1 uncultured Flavobacteriaceae bacterium
CGATTTTGTGCCAAGGACGCGGCGCGGTATCGTGCCGTTCGGTGTGCTTTTGCTGTGGGAGTTCGCGGCGGCCGTGTACTTCACGCGGGTCGCGATCGCGGCGCATGTCGTGCGGCTTCCGCTGCTGTCGCTGATCGCGCTGGCCGCTTTCATGTTCTCGCTGTTCGACCTGAACGACAATCACGCGTTTCGGACGGTCGAAGGCACGCACTATTACGAAAAGTCCCTCTCGCTGCTGGAGTGGCTTGAGGAGCGCAAGGACATCGACCTCGACAAGTACGAGCATTATCCCGTGTTCGTCGTTGCGGCGGAAGGCGGGGGATTGCGGGCGGCGTATTTCACGGCGCGCGTGCTCAAGACGCTGCAGACGATCTGCCCGGCCTTCGCTCTTCATACGATCGCGATCAGCGGCGTTTCCGGCGGCAGTGTGGGGGCTACCAGCTTCGTGCAGCTGGAAGCGCTGAAAGGCACGCCGGATGCGGCGTCGCCGGCTTGCGGCATCGAAGCGCCGGCACCGCCGGCCGGTCTGCAGCCGGGCGGGCGCGACGAACTGGATGCCATCTATTCGGCCGACCATCTTTCGCCGTTGATCGGGGCCACGTTCTTTGCCGATGCGTTGCAGCGGCTGCTGCCTTGGCCGGTCAACGGGCTTGACCGTGCACGCGCGATCGAATGTTCGTTCGAGCGTTCGATGGCCACCGCGGGGTCTGTGGCGGAGCCGTGCGCCGATCGCTCCCTGCGCTACAGCGATCTTTACGGCGTGGGCCAGGGCCGGCCGTCGCCGCCGTTTCTGTATCTGTTGACGACGAGCGTGCTCACGGGCGCGCCGCTTCCGATCGGTCCGCGCAAGCTCCCTTACCGGAGCGTTTGGGCGCCGCGGGTCAGCGAGACCGACATTGTGGTGCAACGCATTGCCAATGCGCGCAGCAGCGGCGGGTTCGCGCCCGCGCCCGAAAGCCCGGGTGCGCAGGATCTGCAGCTGAGCACGGCCGCGTTTTTGAGCGCCCGGTTTCCGTTCATCCTCCCGGCGGCGCGGTTTCCGGCACCGCCCGGAACGCCGGCCGCGAGGGAGCGGGTGGGGGACGGCGGCCTGTTCGAGGACTCAGGCACCTGGTTTGCGGCGCGTATTGCGCGCGATTTGCGGGCGCAAATTGCGGCCGCGCGCAGCAACGCGCGCCCGGATCGGGTGGTGCGGGCGTTGTTGAACGCGCGGATTCACGTCCTCATCATCCGCGCGACGCCGTGCGAGGGACAGAACGCGGCGTTCTTTGAGATGGGCCTTTGCAAGTCGGACCTGCAGCCCATGGTATCGAAGGAGGGCCTCAACGAAATCGGTTCGCCCATTCGTGCGCTTTTGCGCGCACGCGCGGCGCACGGCAACGACGCGTTTCGTTCGTTGTGCGACTACGCGCGGGGACTTGAGGCGAGCCAGCGCGATGCCCGGAGCGTTGCGCCGATCGAATGCGACGAGCGGGATGTCGCGACGGAGCGGCGGCGCGGGCCGCTGACGGTCGACGAGATTCGCTTCACGAACAAGCGTCCTCTCGATGTGCCGCTGACCTGGACATTGTCGCGGGCGGCGCGGCACCATTTGGAGGCCGCGGTCGGAAACATTGCGGGCCGGTACTGGCCGGGCTTTGCCGATCCGTCGGCGTCTTCGGCGCTGCTGTCGCAGAAGGGCTATGCGCATGTGATTTGCTTGCTGCATCTGCGCGTCGGGGCGACGCAGGTGCATGACTGCAAGCCGCCTTTGACGGACGAGCAAATCATGCGTGGCGAATTCACGGCGCCGCTGGGTTCCGGTGCGCCTGCGCCCACAGGGTTTCCGCCGGCGCCGGTTGCGGCGCCACCCGTGCCAGTGCCTGTGCCGCCGGTGAAGACAACGCCGCCGCCGGTGAGGACGGTGCCGCCAACCATACCGCCGCCGCCTGTGCCGCAGAAGCCGCAACTGCCGGAGCTTGACCGCTGCGAGAACTGCGCGCCGTAGCCGGGTCGTCTCGTGTGTGAGCGCTGCGGCGGGTGCCTATACCGCGGCGGGGTTCGCGCGGCATTTGTTCACGATGAAGCTTTCTTCGATATAGAAGCGGTCGCGCACGTCGTTGTCGATCGTGGGAACGAGCGCGCGGGCGGCCTGCATTTTGGCATTGCCTTGGCCGGTGACGCGCGCCGCTTCGCGTTCGAAGCGGCCTTTGTCGGACGGGGTGAGCGCCGTGTTCGTTGCGCCGATGCGGGCGAGCGCCGCGCCCTTGGCTTTGAGGCCCAGGCCTTGCCCGAACAGGGCGGCCGCGCGCAGCCAAGTGTCGGCGCCGATCGGGCCCATGGCCAGGCGCTCGGCCTCGAACAACTGGTCATCGGCTGCGCGCAGGGCGCACAGGCCGAGATTGGCGTAGCCGAGGCCCAGACGGAATTCGGCCGGTCACACACTGCGCAGCAGGACGTTGCCCGCGTCGCCGGCGCTTGCCGCTTGAGCGATGGCGGCGAAGTCGTTGCGCGCCAGTTCGAAGTTGCCGAGCAGCATGTTGGCCACGGCGCGGTTGCGGAACGCGAGCCAGTATCGCGGCAGCAGCGCGATCGCGCGATCGAGATCGGCGATTGCCAGTTTGTAGTTTTCCGAGCCGCGGCACAGGATCAAGAAGTAGGCGCGGTCGTTCAGGGCCGCCGCGAGCCGGGCTTCGGCGAGGGCGAGGTTCGCGCTCGTGCACAGGCCTTGCGGGTCGGCGCTTTCCGGCGGGATGCTGGGCGGGACGCCGATCGTCTTGCAGCGGGCGCGCACATCTTCCAATTGGGCGATCAGGTGCGCGCAGCCGGGGATGTAGTCTTTCGCCTGCCATCCCGGGACGGGCGCGGAGCAGGCACTGTCGCTTTGCAGGGGGGCGAGCTTGGGCGCTGCTGCGTGTGCGCCGCCGGCGAACGCCAACAGGAAGACTGCCGATGCAGCAAGAAGAATTTTTCGAAACGTCGACGGCATCGATCGGGGCCTGTGCGCGAGAGTGTTGCGTTGTGTTATTCTTACGACAGGCCGAGGCGAACAACAGCCAACCCGCGCGCGAGTGCGTTGTGCGATGTCCCCTTCGAGGAGAGTCGTGCGCGCCTTCGCCGTCCGCGGCGGGGGGCGGTGGCGGTTAGAGTTGTGGATTCCGGTATTGCCGCGTTTGCAGGAACGTCGCGAGGTTCCGCTCGCTCGCGGCATGCCCTTCCGGCGACAGCGTTCCCTTGAACAGCTCGTAGCGCAGCCAGAGTCGATACGTGTTCACGACGTCGCTTTCGCAATAGTCGGCCACCTCGCGGATGCGCCCCGTCCGGACGTAGGCGTCGATCTCCGACCCGTCGATGCCGGCGGGCTTTCCGGGCAACCCCATTGTCTTGGCGATCTCGTGCAGCTTCGCGCGGGCCCCCGGCACGAACGACGACAGCACGTCGCAGAGATCGACCGCGTCGTCGCTGAAGCGGTTGAAATAGGCGCGCCGCGCGAGGCCGGGCGCGGGCAAGGCGTGCGCCATGGCGCGATAGCGCAGGACGGGCAGGTCGAAGCCGTGGCCGTTGAACGTGACAAGCCGGGGTTTCAGCGCGTCGATCTTGGCAAGGAAGGCGGCGATGAGCTCGGCCTCAGCTCGCTCGCCGGTATGCGGCGCGCCCAGCGCCTCCACGCCCCAGGCGCCGTCGCGAAACGACGCGACCAGCGCGCCGATGCAGGCGATGGAATGGAACGAAAGCTTCGGAAACGCGTCGCCCAGTTCAGCGCGGATGTCGTCGTCGGATTGCCCGTCAAGCCCCAACGCCCGGCCGAAAGCGCCAAGATCCGGCACGGTTTCAAGATCGAAGACGATGATGGAATCGGTCAAAGCGTTTCACCCCTCTCTTTTTTCCTTGCTGGGACCGCCGGCATCCTGCCGGCTCTTTCTTTCTTCCTGGGACCGCCGGCTTCCAGCCGGATCTTCTTGAGCGTTTGAAAGGCAGCAAGAGCCGGCAAGATGCCGGCGGTCCCAGCACGCCTGCGCTTCGTCTATTGCGTGGGCGACGGTTTTTGCCAAGCGGCGGAGGAGCATCGCTGAACAGCTCGTGGTGTAGCTGACGCCGGTTCGACGGAAACGGCGAGCACGGTATCACGACCAAGCGCGCGACCATCGCAGCTGGATCAGTCAGGTCCCCAAGATCGATTCAAGGCGGTGAAGCTCGCCGTGCACCCATCCCTTGCCGAGCGCTATCGTTGCCTTGCGATTTAGGACGTCGCCGCGATAGACGGTACGCGACTTCAGGGCCCGCAAATAACTTGCGGCGAACAGCGGCATTTTGTCGGCCGGCTGGTTATTGCGCCATAGCTCGGCGTTCTTCCGTGAGTCCCGATAGCCCGCGTCTTGGGGACCCCGCGCGGCAAGCCAATCGCAAACAAAGTTGTTGGCTTGACCGGCACCCGCCTCCTTGACAAAGTTCCTAACAGTGTCCGGCGTCACGCCTTTCAGGCCTCCGTTCTGCGTCCGCACGTCAAAAAACCAACAAAACGCACCAAGCGTGACGCGGCGGTTGTCGTACTCCTTCAGCCAAGCGTCGCAGACATCGTAAGCTCGCTCCGCGGTTTGCGTTGCACGGGCGATTTGTTCGGCGGTGAATTCCTTGCCGCGCACAAGGGCCTTCAATTCTGCAAGGACTGCCGGCCTTAGCGTCGCGCCGTTTTGCCAACCACGCACGATAGAAAGACCCTCGCCGACAGCGCTCGTGCATGCGAGCCACAACTGGCGGCCGTAAGTCGGCATGTAGCTCACGATCACTGGCTGCCCGAGGTTGCGGATCATCGGCTGTAGCGATCCGGCACCGATATTCCACTGCAGAACGCCGAGCGAAATTCCCATTTGGTCGAAGTCTCCCGTCACAGCGGCGAGCGGATCGTCGGAGTCTTCAAAATGACCCGTCACCTTCAGCGCCGTAGCGATCCAATCCGTTGGCAAGACCATGGTTCTCACTCCGACAGCGCCGCGACGGGCATGATGGTTGTGATAAAGCGGTAAGAGTGGTTCGCCGCGTAGCGCGGATCCTCCTTGACGCGTGTCATGAACTGCCGATGCCCAGCCCTGCTGCGCCCGACGAGGCAACCTGCACTCGACGTGCTGAGGTCGTCTTTCGGTCGATCGTAACCCCAGTGCTGGTTGATGCCGAAAATGCCTGAATCGGTGTGGTCTCCGGCGCGTTGGTAGTCTCGGTTGAAATCGCGGAATACGTTTAGGCTGCGAACCTGAACCAAAGCCTCGTGTGCTGAGGCCTTGCCAGCATTGTGTGTCCCCACTGACCAGGCTTTGAACTGACCGAATGCCACTCGCGCCGCGCCGTTCGGGTTCATCGGGTGCTGCGTCCAATAGCGGCCGGGCTCGGTTGTCGCCTCCCAAGCGCCATCGATCTTCGGTTTCCCGTCTGCGCTGATCGAAATGATGAGGCGCAAATCGTTGAACTGGTTGGGCACATTGCCGTTGGGATCGCCGTTAGGATCGCAGCCTTCGATATATACGATGTTCGCGCACTCCGGATGCATCGCGATCCAATACGTCTGCCGCTGCATAGTCATCACGATGCGCGCTGCAAAGTCGGCCGCCGAAAAATCGATTGCATAGAGTGGTTTCGCAGGCGACACGCCGGCTAATCGGCGCGCGATCTCACGCGTGAAACCGCTGTCCAGCGAAAGGCCGGTACGCTTGCAGAATGCCTGGAGGGCCCATTCCGAAACTGGACCGAAGCGGCTGTCGGGCGGCCAATCCAGCAATCCGGCGACGTGCAGTTGCCCTTGTACTTCTGCAGCGAACTCGGCATCGGCAGCCACGGCAGTCATCGGCAAGACCGTAGTGGAGCCCTCGGCAAACTGATTCAGACGCATGGTGTACCTCATTCTTATGCCGCGAACTCATCATCGCAGCATTGATGCACGTTTGCGACTCAGGAAATTTCGCCTATCGCGCGTAATTCGCCTGATGAGCGAGATTAGGAACAGATTCAGCGGACACCTTCTGGCAATCCGGCAGCATCCATGCACAATCGCCGCCCTGGCGCTTTGCGAAGATGAGGAAACAACATGGAAGCGTGGCTGGCAATTTCGAAAGAGGGAACCCTTTGGCTGAAAGCGGGCGAAGCTTTGTTGCGGCTCTACGCTGCAGCGGCCGCCAAGCCGGCGACGAAGAACAGTCTCGCAGCCGGGCCCGGCGCACTTCCGGCGGCGCTTTTGAGTCTTGTGCAAGGTCCCGGCATCGACCTTGCCGCCGCATGGAAACTTCTGGCCGAGGAAGTGGGGCAGCCCGAACTGACAAAATTTGCGCCGTTGCTGAACCCGCTACCCGCAAACGCCGCGTCGATTGAGTGGCCAATCCTCAAGGGAGACGTGACCACCGACACGAAGGCAGCGGGCATCGGGATATCGCTTAAGGGCGGTGCCGAGGCGAGCCTAGAATTCGTGGGCGGCGCCAACGCACCCGCAGACGGGATAGCGTCCGGCGTGAGCGCGCCCGCAAACGAACGATTCCTGCGCATCTCCGTCAACGGCGCTATCTCCGGCAGTGCCGCCGCTAAAGCGCCGATCAACATCGGAAGTATCGGAGTCGAAACGGCGGCTGATGCCGAAGCGCATCTTTCCTATCTGACGCACCACCCGAAAGGGAGCATCTTCGCAGAGGCTGTTTTGGAATCGCTGGCGCATCTTCGCTCGCCTTTCCGGCTGGCGTCGGCGCTGGACTTCTTGAATGCGTTCCCGAGCGGCGCCGTGCTGTTGGACACGTCCGCCGGTCTGAAGTTCGCGCTTAACGTTGCGCTCGCCGCCCCCTTCAACGTGGGAGTTCCCGGCACCGCGTCGGTTGCGATCGCGGCGAAAGCGCGGGTGCGCGGCGCCTACAACATCGTGCTGATCTCGGCGGTACCAAACCTCGTTCGTCTCGCTCTGCAGCGCAAGAAGGTCGCCGGGCAAGAGCTCGGCGCGACGATCAAGCTCGACCTCGATTTGAGCGCTATCACAGCGCAAGTGAAGGCCGCGATAAGGCAAGCCAAAGACGTCAGCGCAAAGGTCGATGGATTCATCGCCAAGCTCGACCCGTACTTCACGCCGGGGACGCTGCTGAAAGGCAAGATCCAATCCTTGGTCGCAGACCTGGTCGAAGACAAGGACGCGAAGGAACTCGTATCGCAAGCCCTCGGCTTCGGCGCCGAGGGAGAGCCTGCAGGCGTGCTCACTAAGCTCATCGAAGATCAAATCAACGCGCTCGACACGCTGTGGGACGCAAAGCAGCAAGACGTCGTCAAGAAACTGACCGCGAACATCACTGACGCCATGGATATCCCCGGTGCCGGCGAAGCGTTGGCAGGCGAACTTGCGCCGCGCTTGAACAAACTGCTCGATGGTCTCCAGGACGATTTACGCGACCACATCACAAAGCTGGTGACCGATAATAAGGTCTTCGAGAGCCTCAAATCCGCGCTGAATGATCTTGGCTCGAACATCCAAGGCGTATTTGACACGATCGACGAACGCGCCGCGGCACTTCTGGGTCCGGTCCGCGAACGCCTGGCCAATTTCCAGCAGACGGTCCATAGCCTCCTTGAAGAGATCGATTGGTATGTCAACGACGCGCTTCAAGTTGAAATTGCGCTTCTGAAGTCGAAAAACGTCGCACTCACGCTTGACCTCGATCTGACGTTCGATACGTCCAAGCCGGACGCCGCAGCGTTGTACGAGAGCGTCTTCTTCGACGACTTCGTGACCGTGTTGTCGCGCATTCGCAAAGCGCCGGCGGGCGTTGTGAAGGTTCAAAAAACGGGCTTCACGCAGTATGTGGAGCGGTTGAGCAGCTCTGCGATCAAGGTGGTGTTCGGCAAGTTCGAGTTCACAGCCGGCGCTGTTCTAAAATCGAGCGTCAAGTTCGAAACGAACGATGGCGTGATCACCGGCGCGGAGGTTAGAGGGGACATCGACAAGAACGACAAGAGCGGCGACATGCGGGAGCGCGTCGTTCTTGTCTCCTCGCAAAGGCTTCGCGAGGGTCATGCTCAGCAGATCACGCTGGACATCTCCGTCTCCCGGACCAATGGGGCGTCATCCCGCTCGGATGTGGCGGCTTTCTTTCGGCCGCTCACCGCGCAATTGGCGCCCGCGGCCGCCGTCGAATGGGCGGATGCACAGTGGTATGAGTGGTGCGCGGCGCCAGGTGTGCACGCAATTCCGAGCACGCTAAGCGTCACCCGGTCGTTGAGCGACGATGAGCTCATGACGCTGCTTCAACTCACGCGCGACGGCAACGGCATTGCCCGCGAGGCGGCCAAATTCAACCCGCTTCTGGTGCACCGAGCAGGTGCGGCGGCGCTGCAAGTCACGCTGTTCGACCCAAACAAAGCTGCCGGAAAAGGCGCCAGGCGCCTGTTTGAGGGTCTTCGCAAGCGTAACGTTCCGGTACCCGGCAACGACGTCCAGTCCGGTCTGTTGTGGGCGATGAACAACCCGATCGACCAAGCGATCATACAATACGCCGTCAAGTTGCCGGTGGCGGCGCTTGATCATGTGGATCGAACGATGCGCGCGGCCCGCATGCTGCTTGAGCTGCCGAAGGCCATCAACAGCATGCGGCAAATCGTGATCTCGAAGCCCGTCGCTGGCGATCACGCGAAGCCCGGCGAGATGACCATGGAGGATGCAAGCCGTTGGGGACAAAAGGTCGTTGACAATCTGAACCAGTGGGTGAGAACCGATCGTTCCACGACGGAGAACCCGTTCGGCTGGGGGGACAATTCTGACATTGACCCCGCGATGGTCGCCTTCTTCTTGGTTTTGAAGGACCTGGCGAAACCCGGCAAGCTGACGCTGTCTATGGAGCTATTGGACCGCGACACGTTGAAGCCCCGTGACCCAAGAACGATCGCGCGCATGAACGTCTAGCGTGATCATCACGGGAGCTTGCGCAGAGATCCGGCAATGTCGAGCACATCGTGATTTGTGATGGCACCCCAACACCCGGTGCATCGAGGAGCCAAGCGACGGCCCAACGAGACGTCGAGCGGGTGAGCCAAGCCAACTCTCCCAAGCTCAGAGAGCGACCGCAATGCCGCTGCTGCCGGGCGATGGTCCGAACGCGTCGTAGCGGCGGAACTCCGGCGCCAAGTCGGCTTTACGGTTGATCCACCACAAGGTCCGTTCGTTGGCGTAGTTGAAGTGCAGCTGAGCTTTCCGTTGCGACCAGGTGATGGCGCGCAGAAGCGCTTGCGTGTCGGGATGAGAGAATGTCGTGCCGTCGGTCGAGATCAAGTATCTATCGCTGTCGAGCAACTCGAACATTTCGCGCGACATGTTTCGCGCGCTGCCGTGATGCGAGAGTTTCACGGCCGCGAAATAGATCGGCGATGTACCGCCGCCGTTGGCGGCACGATACGCTTCTAGCCCACTCGCTACGTCGCTCGGAAATGCATCTCCGCACAACAGCGCGCGCTTTCCCTGATACGAAGCCACGATGACGATGCTCGATCCGTTTGCAGCAGCCGTGTCTTCCTTCGCGTCGCCAGACAGTCTTGCGGGCCATTGGTCGCTACGGCCCAGAATATCGCCGTTATGATCATCCTCCTGCTTTCCCTCGTCGCCGTCCTTCACCTTAAGCCAGTCCCGCGCAAGCTTTTGCAGGCGTTTCGGAGGGGGACCAATTACCGATAACGATAGCCCGCCGGCCAACTGAACTTCTTTCGGCTGCGCACCATCGGCGATCTGGACAAGGCCGCCGCCGAAGCTCTTGTTCCAAGGCAATTTTCCACGCTTCAGCAGACTCGACAATTTGTCGCCATCCGCCACGCCCAGAATATCGGCGAATTGGTCCTCGAGTTGTGGCCGACCGTTGAACCAGACATCGCCGAACTCGATCTTGAGCGTACTGTCTTCAAGAAGCGCGTTTATGCCTCCGATGTGATCGTTATCGATATGAGTAACCACGAGAAGTTCGATCCGGGCTCGCCCCGTACGCTCCTTAAGAGAGCCAATCTTGTCCCGTACCTTTGCTGCAGTCTCTTTCATGCCGCCGTCGATCAGCACGACATGCGGATCCTGCGGGCTACCGTATTCGATCCAGAGACAGTCGCCCTGGCGTGCCGGCAGCATTTCGATCTTGAACATGGCTCACGTCCTCACAGTCTGGTCGGCGTTCCCGAAGCCGACGACACCAAGCACACCAGGTGCACCCTTCAGCAGCGCGCGCCGCCGCAGTTCGGCGATCATCTGTCCGAAGGTGTGCAAATTTCCATTCTTGCGTTCGGCAAGGAGTTCGCAGAGAGCTGTTGCGATCGGCACGGCGTCGGCGCCGCGAATAGTCGCAATGGTGGCAATCATCAAATCTGCGCCATGCCGGCGGAACTTGTCGGGGTAGTTGTAGAAATCTCTCCGAACCTGTGCGGTGTCGCATCCAAGGAGAACGAGCAGCCGTGCCTCGGGGTTCTGGCCCACGTCCTCGCTCGAGATCGAGGTTTGTAGCCGATGGTGCGCTTTGCGCGTGCCGGAGCCAATTTCCAGCGCATCTCGATTGTCCACTTCCGCCGAGTGCGGAAGCAGCACGAGAAGGTTCGGCGAGTTTGCCAAAATGAGTGCGCGCCATTCGTCCCAGTCGTTCGCGCGTTCGCGCGACCCGCAGGCATTTACGAACGCGGTCTCAAGCGCGGCGAGTGCCGAACTGGCATCATCGAACTTAGCAGCTCTATCGCTCAACGCTGTCAATGCCGGTTTGAGAATGCCGAATTTCGGCACCAACGGCGCAGGAGGCGGCACATTTGCCTCGCCTGGTTCGCGCGTGAAGTGGCGCTCGATCTCGCGCGAAAATCCCCAAAATCGCAAAGGACAGACATGCGTTGCAGCCTCCCGGTTCGTGCAGTCGCCGCACCCACGGTCGCCGAGGCGTGTTCGCGTCTCGCTGCAAATGGGGACATCTAGCTCGGGCGCAGCGCCGTCGTACACAAACTCAATGGGAAAGAACGGAAACCAAGAACCGGCAATGTCGATTCTCTCCGCCCTTAAATCTTCGGCACTAAGGAAGTCCGACAGCCTCTCGCGCAGTGCAAAACCGCTGCTTGCCAGCGCGCGGAGCTTTCCGGCAAATTCGGCAGAGTCGAGCGGCATGATTTGTTCGCGGCGATATGCCAAGTCGGTAATTGTCGAGCTGATTTTGTCCGTCGGGCCTTGCATCTCGGAAATTGCGACACCCACCGTGTCGGCGTCGGACCGGAAGATGCGCGCCCCCTGCCTACCTCCGCCGTCCGTCACGCAAAGCGGCAGGTCGAAAACGCGCCGGTCCAATAAGTCCTGGAACCCAAGCGTTGCCTGCATGCGCAGCTTGAGTTGAACACCGTCGCCCGTCTCGCCTATCGGCAACACCACATCGAACAGTTGGAGGTTCCGGCCGCGATGCGAAAAGGCCAGAGTGCCGGTAATCGTGCCGCTAAGCTGCTCTGTGTAAAGCAAGAAGACCGCGTCGGTGCTCGGTCCGTTCCGTGGCAAGCTGAGAGTGCCGGTCGCGGCCATGGGCTGATCTGGTGAAGCTTCCAACGATGTCTTTAACGCCACTGTCGGCTCATTCCCCTGAGCCACGACTGCGCCGGTCAGTTCGAAGCGGACCGAGATATTCGCTGTGCCATTGGCGAAAGCGATCTTCTCATCCGGAAAGTCGATTGCTGCAGAAATACCTGATGCTTCCGCGCTGATACATACTGCGACCCAATGAACTTGCGCTGGCTTGATGAAGGGAGTTCCTTCGCGTTCTAGCGCTATGCCGGCTGTTTTGGTCGCATTTGCGGCGATAAGCCGGATGGTGGCCCTTCGCCCGCGGACCTCTGGCGCCTCCGAGATCTCTTTGTGCTTCTCCGCAAGCTCGTGCGCCGCTGGAATGCCATAGTGTTCTTCGCTTTCGAAAGCCCACCCGCGGAACTTCTTGCCCAGGTCGCCCGCGCGATCACGAGGCCCGGTATTGGAGAGGCCCTCTACGGGAAAAGTTAGAGCCGCATCCGTCATGGGCGGGAGGTCGAGCAGGATTCCATGACCGCTAAGCTTGCGCTCGCGTGGGGGGCGCGAAGGGAGCAAGACTGCCTTCGGCCGGTTCTGAAGATCGAGGTTGCCGGTCACAACGTGTGCAACGGCCACCACGGAGCTGGGCGGCGTGATCTTGTCGAAAGAGTCGGCAAGTGGGGCAATGCGCATCCGGTCGAGCGCATCCGGCCGTCCGGCAATCACAGGCGGCTGCAAGGAAAGCGTCTTGCATGCTTCCCATAGCGCTGCGTGCACTGTCTGATCGTGCGAAAGGTTACGCGTTAGCTCGACGATCAATGCGTGAGCTTGTGCCTTGGTGACAACGGCGGCGCCGTGCGCCTTGTAGCGATCCATAAGGCGCCACGCTTGCTCTGCGCGAGCCTGAACCGTTTGTTTGCCTTCCTCGACGGCGATGACAAACGAGGCCCGGACGCGAGCGCCCGAAACGTCAAGTGACTTTGAACGGGACGGAATTATTAGTACTTCGCAATGCTCTTCGCCCGGACCGAGATGCACCACCTGTGTCAGATCATGAATCCAGCCTTTCTGCTTCAGCGCTTCAATGTCGATGCGCGCGCCTGGCAGTACGCCCAATCGATAGGGCCAGCGCCAATCGCGCTCAAGCAATGCCCCTTGGTCGCGCTGATCCGCCCGTCGCACCAGTACAACGGCGCCAAGTCGCACTTCACTTCGAGCAAGCGCAACAAATGCTTTCTCGATTGCCGGCCAGTCGGGTTCTTCGGGTATATCGAGCCCGATGCGGGGTGCATACCGGCCCGAAGCGCTGGGCGCGCCAACGAGCACCTGCGTTTTCCAAAAGTCCGCACGCTTGGCAAACATGCCTATCGGCGCAAGCTTAACCTCTACCATCGCGGTCTGTTCGCCGCTCACGATCTCGCGCGCAAAGAGATCGGAGTTTGTCGCGTCTATCAGTTTGCCGTCTGCGACCCGGACTCGAGCCTGTGCCGCCAATGCCCGGCCTAGGGTGACCGGTCCGATTCCTCTCCCGCCCGACATGAACTCTCCGAATCCACAGTAGACCACGTTGCCTTTATTCTCGCGCCGCCGCGCCCGTCTATCAATGTCGAAGCTGCATGATTAGAATTCAATTCCGTGATTATTTCATTGTGCATCGCAAAACAGAGAACCGGCAATGTCGAAGAATATCGTGATTTGCTGTGACGGTACCTCTAACGAGTTTGCCAAAGATCACACCAACGTCATGAAGCTCTACCAAACGCTTGTGCACGATCAGCCCGCACAAGCGACCTACTATCACGCCGGCCTAGGTACGATGGAGCCAGCGGGTGCGCTGACCACGGTCTCGCGCAAACTAACAAAGCTGGCGGGGTTGGCGTTCGGCTACGGCCTTCAGGCAGACATCCGCGATGCCTACACCTATCTGATGAACCATTACGAAGCCGACGATCGCATATTTCTGTTCGGCTTCAGCCGCGGCGCGTACACCGTGCGCGCACTGGCGGCGCTGATCCGCGCGTATGGAGTAATTCGCAAGGGCAACGAAACGCTGGCTCCTTACTCGATCCGTATGCTGCACGAGATGAAGGGTTTGATGGAAGGCGGCCAGAAAGACCGCGCGTTCAGCCTTGCGGACCGCTTCAAGGAGACGTTCGGCAGCGGACGGTGCCCGATCCACTTCGTGGGCGCGTGGGACACCGTGAAATCGGTAGGTCTGATCGAAAACCCGCTGACATTGCCGTTTACTGCGCAGAACAGCAGCATCGTCACTGCCTGCCACGCCGTGGCGCTCGATGAGAGGCGGGCGTTCTTCCGCTCGAATCTATTCCACCGCGACGGCGCCATGGAGAAACCGGCAGGACTCAAAGAGGTGTGGTTTGCGGGCTCGCACGGCGATGTCGGCGGCGGCTATCCCGAACACGACAGTGCGCTTTCAAAAGTGCCGCTCGAATGGATGCTACGCGAGGCCCGGCATGCGGGTCTCAGCGTCGACGCGGCCAAGGAAGCGATGATCTTGGGAACGGCCGCGGGCTCGCCCTATGTGAAGGCGGATCCAAATGCGCTCGTGCACGACTCGCTTACGTGGAACTGGAAGCCGTTGGAGTACTATCCAAAACTTCATCGCGAGCAGGTTGTGGTCAACGGCGTCGTTCAAACGAAGAACGGCAAGCCTGAGTACAAGAACAGCCGCTATGCCAACCTGGGCCGGCGGCGCCGGACGCCGGTGTACTACGATATTCACGATAGCGTCCTGCAACGCGATCCGGCCTACGTGCAAGCCCTTCCGAAGGGATACCGGCCGGTCGCGACGCGCCCCGTCACTTAACACTCAGCCGAGAGATCGTTTATAGGATCATGAATTGCGAATGAGGGATGACGCTCGACAACTGTGCGGTCGTCTTCATGCACATCTCTCCGCTGCTGCCCGGTCCGTCCCCGGGTGAACCGAAAAGCTCGCCAAAAATTAATCAGTTCTTGAATTTTTGTCATTCACCGTCACACTTGATACGGCGACGCGCTGTTGCCGCGTGTCAGCCGTCCTCATCATCTCGTTCAATCGTCGCCGGCACGTACACGCGCCTCAGCGGAAGCAGTCCCTTGTGGCGGGCGTCGAACTTCTCGTAGTGGTCGAAGATCAGCTGCACCAGTTCGTCGCCGTCGATTAGGCGCAGGTTGCTCTTGCTTTGCTCGAACGCGCGTGACGGTGGGCTGAATGAACCCAGCGTTACGAACAGGCCGTACTCGCCCCCTGAGAGCTTGCCATAGAGTGCCGACACGTCTTTGTCGGTAACAACGCTTTCGCTGCTTTTGACTTGCACCTTGATGATCGGCGGCTCGATCCCGAGATGATCCTTGTGCGCTATGACATCGACGCTGGGCTCGTTTCGCCGGGTCTGCCGCGCGTGGTAGCCCATGCATTCCAGCAAATGAACGATGAAACTCTCAAGGGCCAAGCCCTTTGCATCTCGCGAAAGTGTCTTCAGGACGAAATCCTTCGTCGTCTCTTCGACATCCTCCGACACTGCGGCGACGGACTCATCCTGGGTGACCGGCACCGGCGCTGCGGGCTTGCCTTCCAGAATCGCGCGGAACTCGTCTGCGAAGTTCTTCACTTGGAAGAGCGAGATCGCCGAGCCGATTTCGTATAAGGCGCCCTGCGAAAATTGGGTGCGCGGTGCGTGCTTGAGCCACTTCACTGCGCGGCTATGCGGATAGGGCTTCCCGTTCGGATCGTACTGATAGTCACCCACAATTCGCCCGAGGTTGACGTGCCGGTCACTCTTCGATGGGAAAACGACGATGTCGCCGCGCTTCATTTCGTGGACGAACCTGAAGAGCTGCCCGGCATTGTTGGCGACGCCCAGCTTGGTCTTGGCCGGGTAGGCGCTTGCGATTCGCTGTTTAAAGGCATCACGGTCTGCACCGATGGTGGATAAGTCCCCCATTTGGTGCCAACCCAGGGCTACGGAATTGCCTTTGAGAAATTGGTCTTCGGCCTCACCCGTTCGGCCGGCGTGCATGCCCCAGAATACGCCATTTGTAGACTCGGCCATCTCGACTCCGAACCTGGATTCTCATTTGGGATGAGGTATATCAGACCGATGCGAATCGGCCATCTCTGCACTGCTATCAAGCGTTCGTTGTGTGACAACCGGCGCGCGAATTTAGGGGCCATCGTTGACGATTGGCGGTAGCGCTGGAATCTCAGGCATTGAGATCGTGAGGACGCAGTGTTCGAACAAGCCTTTAAGAATATCGACGATGTGCTTTGGAAAGAGGCCGGGTGTACGACCGAACTCGACTACACCGAGCAGACCTCGTGGCTGCTGTTCCTCAAATACCTCGACGGCCTAGAGGAAGACCTGTCCGACCAGGCGAAACTCGACGGCAAGCGTTACAGCTACATCCTGGAAAAACCCTATCGCTGGGAAAGCTGGGCTGCACCGAAGGGCAAGGACGGCAAGCTCGATCACGACAAGGCGCTGACCGGCGACGACCTGCGCGACTTCGTCAATCAGAAGCTCTTCCCGCACTTGCAGGGCATCAAGCAGAAGGCGA
>CAYXQB010000042.1:0-16027 GCA_964466435.1 uncultured Flavobacteriaceae bacterium
GCAGAGGTTGCTCACCGATTATGGCGCATTTCCCGGACCAGCGCGTGCAACGCTACAAGATTTTGTTTCTGGTGCTTTTGGTTATCGCCGTCGCGCGCCCGGCCCAAACCGCGGCCATCGACCTGGCAGGCGGCAAACCTGCCACGATCCCGTTCACCCTGATCGACAACCGCATCTTCGTCCCTGTCACAATCAACGGCCGGGGTCCCTACCAGTTCATCTTCGACACTGGCGGCGCCAACATCTTGGACCCGGCCGTCGCGAAAGACCTTGGCCTCAAACTCGATCCCGGCGGCGAAGCCTGGGGTGCCGGCGCCGCCCGCCAGCAAGCCTGGCGGACGGTCGTCACTCACGCGGACCTCGGCGGCGTTGCCATCCGCGATCACGAATTCCGCGTCGTCTCCCTCGATGCGATCCGCAAGGCCATCGGCTTCCGCCGCCTAGACGGCCTTGTCGGACGCGAACTGTTCGAGCGCTTTGTCGTCGACATCGACTACGCCGGCCAAACGCTGAGCTTTAGCGAACCCAAAACCTGGAGCCCGCCGGGCTCGCTCGGCAAGCCCAGCACGCTCGGCTTCTACGAAGGTATCCCGACGCTTCCAGCCGTCGTGGATGGCCTACAAGGCAACTTCATCATCGACACAGGCGACCGCTCGTCGCTGACGCTGTTCGGCCCGTTCGTGGATCGTCACGACCTCCGCGCAAGACGCACCAAGAAAGTACAAGCCGTGACGGGTTGGGGCGTTGGCGGCCCGATCCCCGCCGACGTCGTTCGCGCGCAAACCTTTGCTTTCGCCGGTTACGACCTCACCGGCATCGTCACCCGCATGCCGCTGCTCAAGACCGGCGGCTTTGCAAGCGCCGACGTCGCCGGCAGCATCGGCACCGGCGTGCTCAAGCGGTTCCGCGCGACCTTTGATTACGCCCGCAAGCACCTTTATCTGACGCCTGGTCCAAGCTACGCCGCCGCCGATCCCGCCGATCGCAGCGGGCTCTGGCTGTCGCTGGATGAGACCGGTTTCAAAGTGATGTCCGTCGTTGCCGGCAGCCCCGCTGCGGAAAGCGGCTTGCGCGTGGACGACATCGTTACCGCGGTAGACGGCAAGCCTGCCTCGCAGCTTTTCCTGGTCGACTTGCGCGAACGACTGAAGACGGCGCCGCCGGGCACACAAGTGCGCCTCACGGTGAAAGCGGCAGCAAACATGCGCGACGTGACGATCACGTTGCGAGATCTGATTTGAGGGTAAAAGTCTTGCGTACGCTATTGAAACACGTCCTGCTGCTCGCACTGATGCTGACCGCATCGGCTACCGCACAAGCTGTCGACCTGCCCCGCCGCCCGGCGTTCGGCATCGCCATGTCCAACACCATGCCGCCGGACGTCCGCGCCGCGCAAAAACTCGGACCCAACGAAGGCGTCCTGATCGTCGCCGTTCAGCCGGGCCTTTCCGGCGCCAACGCGGGCCTCAACAAAGGCGACATCGTCGTTGCTTTGGATGGGAAGCCGATGTCGTTCTCAGCCGATGTCATCGCCTTCCTCCGAACCAAGCGCCCGGGCGACCAACTTAAGATCGACTACGTCCGCAACACCGCGCGCGCCACGACAACCGCAACGCTCGTCCCCACGCCGCTCGAAACCTCTGCCGACATTGACGTGATCTACGACGCCGTCGCCTCGGGCAGCAGCATCCGCCGCACCGTCATCACCAAGCCGAAAGGCGGAAACCGTCACCCTGCCCTGCTGCTCGTGGGCGGCATCGGCTGCTACCCGATCGACAACCCGGCCAGCGAAAGCGACGGCTACCGTCCGCTGATCGCCTCGCTCACGCGCCAGGGCTTCGTCACCATCCGCGTCGAGAAAAGCGGTATCGGCGACAGCACGGGCACGCCCTGCAGCGACGTCAACTTGGATACCGAAGTCGAAGGCTACACAGCGGGCCTGCGCGCTCTGAAAAAGCTTTCCTACGTCGATGCCAAGCGCACGTTCATCGTCGGCCACAGCATCGGCGGCGTCGTGGGCCCGCTCGTTGCCGCGCAAGAACCGGTGCGCGGCCTCTTCGTTCTCGAGACCGTAGGCCTCACCTGGTACGAATACGAACTCATCAACACCCGCCGGCAGCTCAAGCTCGGCGGGGCGCAACCGGCCGAAATCGGCGCGGCGATGCTCGTGAAACAATGGTGCTCGCACCGCATGCTGATCGACCGCGCCCCGCGCGCCGATATCTTGAAGGCGAAACCGGAATGCGCGGAGTTCATGAGCTATCCGGCTTCGGACGCCTACCTCCAGCAAATCGCCGCGCAGAACAACGCTGGCCTTTGGGCGGCCCTCAAAGGGGTCGACGTGGCCGTCCTTTATGGCGCGGCCGACTTCGTCACGGGGGTCGAGGAAAGCAAGGCGCTGGTCGAAGCGGCGAACGCTGCTCGCGCGGGTTCGGCCATCTACATCGAAATCCCGGACATGGACCACTTTCTACTGCAGTCGCCCGATCAGGCTGCGGCTTTCCAGCGCCTCCAATCCGGCGGCCAAGCCCCGTTCCACGCCAAACTCGGGCAGATCGTCGGCGACTGGCTGAAAAGCAAATCAAACTAGCACTGTGGCAGTCCGGAACTTGATCTTGGGCTTCGGACTGCCTAACTTTCCCGCGTCGCAACCACCAGCCAGGAGAAGCATATGACCATTGCCGTTGTTTCACCGCGGGCTGGCCGCGCCTTGGCGCTCGTCTAAGCGACACCATCAACGTCCAGCTCTGCCTCGTCTCGCGCCCGCTTGGGCGTGAGCGCTTGCATTCACGCGGCGCCCGCCGCCGCAAAAGCTGGACGACATTGCAGTGACAAACTCAGAACAACTGACTCTAAAGGACTACGGCTGGAACACGCACTTTCAGGCGCAACTTTCGGCCGACGAACTGTCGACAACAATCCCCGTGCGCGTCCTCGCCGTGCACCGCGACGCCCTTGAAGTCGCGGGACCTGCGTACGCCGGCCGCGTGGCGCCCCTCGACGCCGACGACGATGAAGCGGTCGCCACCGTGGGCGACTGGTTGTTGCTCGACGAAGGCACGCGCCGCCCTGTCCGTGTCTTGACGCGCCGAAGCGTTTTCAAGCGCAAGAGCGCCGGCACTGGGCGCCGGATACAGCTGATCGCCGCGAACGTCGATACGCTGTTCCTCGTGACCTCTGCGAACCAGGACTTCAATATCGCACGCCTGGAGCGCTATCTGGCGCTTGCCGCCGAAGCGGAAGCGACGCCGATCGTCGTGATCACCAAGGCCGACCTCGCGTCGGACGTATCCGACTACGTCGACGAGGCGCGAAAGCTCATGGCGGGCTTGGTGGTCGAAGCCTTCGACGCGCGCAGCGCGGTGGCGAGCAAGAGTCTGAAGCCGTGGTTCGCACCGGGTCAAACACTCGCGCTTGTCGGTTCCTCCGGCGTCGGAAAGTCCACGATCGTGAATACGCTCGCGGGCGACGACCTGCAGGAGACACGCGGGATACGCGAAGACGACGCGCGCGGCCGGCACACCACCACGGGACGCTCGCTTCATCGTCTGGCGAACGGCGCTTGGCTGATGGACACCCCTGGCATGCGCGAGTTGCAGATCGTGGATGTGGCGGGCGGCCTCGGTGAAGTTTTCGCCGACATCGCTGAGATTGCGGCCGCCTGTCGATTCAGCGACTGCACCCATGAGAACGAGCCGGGTTGTGCGATACAGGGTGCCATCGAGAGCGGCCAACTCGATGCGGACCGTCTCAAACGCTACGCGAAGCTCCAGCGCGAAGAAGCCCGAAACTCCGAGAACATCGCGCACGCGCATGCCCGCAGCCAACGGTTCGGCCGGATGCAAAAGCGAAAGTACGCCGAGAAGCTCAAATACCGGGGCTGGTGACACCTTGCGTACGCCACCGCCCTCGCTCAGGATGCTCCATCACGATGGAGCACGCTTTGAGAATTGCCGCCGCACTGCTTGCCCTTGCACTCGCCGCGTGCACGGACAAACCGTTCATGGGCACCTGGACGATAGAACGCGCCGATCCCGCGCCGTGGGTCGAAGCCGGCTTTGTCCCGGACGAGGCGGCGACCGCGCTCTATGTCGGTCAAACGGTCACATTCGCGCCGGACCAAATCGAAGCGCCTGGCCTCTTGGCCTGCACGAATCCGAACTACGCCTTTGTCGACGTTCCGGCCGCCGGTCTCTTCCAAGGCGGCCTCGGCGATGACGCGGCGACGGCCGTTACGCGCGCAAAGACGCTCGGCTTCGGTGCCAACGTGGCGACGATCAAGACCGCGTGCGAACACGACATCGCCTTTCACATGCGCGACGCGGACCACGCGGCCTTCGCTCTCGACAACATGATCTACTGGCTTAAGCGGTTCCGTTGACGGCCTACTTCTCCGGCGCGGGTCCATCCGTCAGCGCGCGCTGCAGATAGGCGCCGACCCGCTCCGCCACGTTCTTGCGGATGTCCATGTGGAACAGCGGATAGTCGAGCCCGTGATAATTCTCGCCGATCGCAAGTTGCCCCAACGGGTTGTCCGACTGGTCCGAAGCCCACAAGATCCCGCCTTTGCATTCGGCCGCGGTTAGCTTCGGCAGCGGCGCACCCAAGGGCTCGAACACAACGCCCTGTGGTGCATCATCGCCCCACAGCTTCGCGGAGAACTTCCCGCTTGGCGGCACGCCTCCCTGATGAAGCTCGGCCGGCGCGCGCCCGCCATCCCGTCGCCAATTTAGCGGGTTCACGCAAACGAGGTCGCTCATCTCCGGCGGCACCGTCGCGCCATCGACCAATGTCGCCCAATGAACGATGCAGCCGATTTCCCTCGGCCCGTCGCACACCTTGACCGACTTCAGAGCGTTGACGTCCGCGTTCTTGACCTGCCCGCCGATGATGTAGGCAGCGACCAAGCTGGGCTGAAGGCTCGTCCCGTCGATCTTGTCCTGAATCAAGCGCAGCGCATGCCACGTGCCCTGACTGTGGCTCGCGATGATGAACGGGCGTCCCTTGTTTTCGTTCGCGATGTAATACTCAAACGCACGCAAGACGTCGGCATAGGCGAAATCCATCGTCTTCTGCGCGATATCGTCCGACGCCGACCACCATCGAAATATCGAAGCCTCCCGGTACCGCGGCGCGTAAACATTGCAACAGCCGTTATAGGCGCTCGCCTGGTTCGCCAGCATCCATTGCGTGTTCTCCTCCGTCCGGCTGTTCGCATTCAGCGGCGAATTCCAATCGGCCCCATTCAGATACCCTGTCGGGTGAATGAAGAAGACATCGACCGCATGCTGCCCCTCCGGTTGAGCAACTCCCTGCGGCACGAACGCAGCGGGGCTCTCCCGCCCCGGCCACGCCGCCCACGACGAGGCTTGCGCGTAGTCCGGCGCTGGCGCCTTGCGCGCGAGGTCCCACCCGTGCTTCGGACCCCACAACCAGGCAATCACCGCCAACGTGTTCCCGCTGAACACGATGGCCGCCCCAACCACGCCCAAGAGCAGAACGACCAGAAGCAGGTACTTGAGAAGACGAAGCAAGGGACACCTCCGGCGCATCGGTCGCGCGCGCTCCGATCAAACAGTCAACAACCGCTCCGCGCCAGGGCCGATCCGTCGCAGGACCCCAATTGCCGTGGGTCCCGCCTCTCGGCTAGCCTGCAAACGACCGCCATCCCAGAGGAATCTCCATGAACGCCGTCGTGAACAATCCGATCGTCCAACGCATACTCACCAGCCGCTTCCTTCGCGGCCTGGCCATAGGCGTCGGTGCAACCGCGTTCGTCCTGATCGGCTTCGCCTACCTGTTCCGCGGCGTTCTGCCGATGCTGCTCGGTGCGCCCGCGCCCAGCATCCCGAAGGATGTTGTCGCCGAGGCAACGACGTCCACCAAAGAGGTCCGGGAGAAGATGCTGAAGGACCTGCCCTTCTCGAACAAGCAGGACTTCGACTTCGCAGCCCGCGGTTTCATCGCTACCCGCGAGAATCCGAAGATCACAGACGAGGCAGGCAAGGTGGTCTACGATCTCGCGTCGTACGACTTTCTCAAGAGCGATGCGCCGGAAAGCGCAAACCCGAGCCTTTGGCGCCAAGCACAACTTCTTACGAAGCACGGCCTCTACAAGGTCGCCGAACACATCTATCAAGTGCGCGGCTTCGATGTCTCGACCGTGTCCTTCATTGTCACGGACACGGGCTACATCGTCGTTGACCCCCTAACTACGGTCGAAGTCGCCAAAGCCGCACTCGACCTCGTCAAGAAGCACGTCGGCGACAAGCCCGTCATCGCGGTCGTCTACTCGCACAGCCATGCCGACCATTTCGGCGGCGTGGGCGGCGTCACAACCGAGGAAGACGTGAAAGCCGGGCGCGTGAAAATCATCGCCCCCGAAGGCTTCATGGAACACTCGATCTCCGAAAACGTGATCGCAGGCCCCGCCATGACACGCCGTGCCCGCTTCCAATTCGGCACCACGTTGCCCCGCGGCATCGAAGGCGAAATGACCTCTGGGCTTGGCCCAGGCGTCTCCAACGGGTCGATCTCCCTGATCGCGCCGACGGATATCATAGCCAAGACCGGCACGGAAATGACGATCGGCGGCGTCAAACTGGTGTTCCAGGTCACGCCGGGCACCGAAGCGCCGGCCGAGATGAACTTCCATCTGCCGCAAATGCGCGCGTTGTTCATGGCGGAGAACGCGAACGCGACCATGCACAATCTTCTGCCCGCGCGCGGCGCGTTGGTCCGCAACGCGAAAGACTGGGCCGACTACCTGACGCAGTCGCTGCGCCTCTACGCCGATCAGAGCGACGTGATGTTTGCAGCCCATGGCATCCCGCGCTTCGGCACGGAGGTCGTCAAAGACTTCCTGACCAAACACCGCGACGCCTACAAATATCTGCATGACCAAACCGTACGTCTGATGAACAACGGCCTGACGGGCGTCGAGATCGCCGAGCAGCTTCAGCTTCCCGATGTTCTCGCGCGCGAGTGGTACAATCGCGGTTACTACGGCACGATGAGCCACAATTCCAAAGCGGTCTACCAGCGCTATATGGGCTGGTATGACGCGAACCCCACCTCGCTGCACGCGCTTCCGCCGGTTGCAGCAGGCACGCACTACATCGAGGCGATGGGCGGCGCCGATGCAGTCATTGCGAAAGCAGACACGGCCATAAAAGCCGGCGAATACCGCTGGGCGGCCATGCTGCTCAACCACGTCGTCTTTGGCGATGGTGCAAACACGAAGGCGAAGAACATGCTCGCCGATGTTTACACCCAACTCGGCTATCGCGCCGAAGCCGGCACCTGGCGCAACATCTATCTAACGGGCGCACAGGAACTTCGACACGGTGTCGTCGATGCGGGAATTCAGCGCTTTAGCGCGGCGCTGGTCCGGGCCACACCCACGACGATGATGCTCGACTTCGCGGCCGTCCGCTTCAACGCCGAACGCGCCGTCGGCAAAGCCTTCAAGATCAACCTCGTCCTGTCCGACGTTAACGAGAAGCATCTGATCACCGTCGCCAACGGTGTGATGATCCACGAAGAGGGCATCGCCGACGACAAAGCCGATGCGACGGCGACCATGAAGCGCTCCGACCTCTTGGAGACCCTGCTCGCGGGCGTGCCCCTTGCGGTCAAAACCACGACGGGCGCGATCAAGGTGACGGGCACCACGACCAACGCCTACGCAGATCTCGTCGCGCTGATCGACCCGGTTCAACCGAACTTCAATGTCGTGACGCCGTGATCACGGTCGCGGCGTTTCGCAAACTTGCGCTTGCGCTGACTGGAGCGAGCGAAGCGCCGCACTTCGAACTTGCGTCGTTTCGGGCGGGCGGCAAGATATTCGCGACGTTGTCGGAGAAAGAGGCGCGCGCGATGGTGAAGCTAACGCTTGAGCAGCAGGAGCTGCTGACGGCTGCGGAGCCGCAGATGTTCCAGCGCATTCCGAACGCTTGGGGCGACAAGGGAGCGACCTGGCTTCACCTTAAGCATGCGGATCGCGCCGCTGCAGAAAGCGCGCTACGCACCGCTTGGACAAACGTGACCGCGGCAAAGCCCCGCAAAAAAGCCACCAGCAAGGCGTGATTCAGCCCTTTGAGCGCTGAGCATTTTGGTGCTTTTATGTGGTGGCTATGACATCGCGGGTTCTGGTCACTGGATTTTCGGTTTTTCCCGGCGCGCCGGTGAACCCAACTTCATGGGCTGTCGAAACGCTTTTGAGCGAAAAGTGGCAGCCGCACAACGCACGCGTCTTCGCGCATACGCTCCCCGTACGCTTCGACCTTTGGGAGCGTGAGATGGAACCGCTCCTTGATAAACTGCGGCCCGACATCGTCGTCGCGTTCGGGTTGAGTGCGAAGGCAACCGGCATCACTCTGGAATCGACTGCGCACAATGTCGTCGCCGTAGACCGCCCAGACCATACGGGCGCGTGCGCAACAGGCGCTTGCGTTATCGACAGCGGCCCTCCGCGCTATGCAACCGCCCTTCCGCTCGCCGCGATCGAGACTGCCCTGCGTGCCGCGCGTATTCCGGTGTGTCCGTCCGACAGCGCCGGCGATTACCTCTGCAATCTAACCTTTTACCGCCTCGTGGCACTCGTGGCCCGAGGCGGACCACAGATGGCAGGATTCATCCATGTCCCCTATCTGGACACGCAGGTGGCACGCCTTGCCGCCGAGGGGCACACTGTGCCACACGCCTCCACATTGACGGAAGCGCAGCTGATCGCGGCAGTAAAGATCATCGTCGAAACCTGTGTCGGCGTTCTGCAACAAAGTTCGAGGGTTATCGCATGAAGTACGGCGTGGTTCTGGGGGCGGCATTGTTCGCTGCATGCGGGGCGGCTTACGCCGTCGAACTGAAGATCCCCAAAGAGGTCAAGCTTCCCGAGCTTGAACCGCTTGTACCGTTCTGCGCCGACCCGGCGGCCGACCGCTTTCTCGAGATCGACATTTCACAGCGTCCGCCGGCCGGTGCCACGCGCGTGCAGCGATTGAGCGCGTGGGTGACGCCCGACGGTGTTTTCCATTGGCCGCTCGTGATGCGCGCACGCAACATTGGCGACCATCCATTTGCCGGTAAGCCGGGCGAGCAGGCCGTCGTGATTACGGAGGATGATGTTTCCGCAGGCAAGAAGGGCCGCGTTGTGGCGAACGTGCCGTTCGACCGCATCGCCGCGCATAGCGGAATCGCCGCGCGGTTCGAATTCACCGCACCTGCGGATCAGGTGGAGAAGGGGAAGTTCCACCGCGTGTTCACGCTGTCGCTCAAGTACAAGAACGAGGGCGTCGGATTGATCAGCGGCCGAAACGGCGACTGCAATCTGAAGAACAATACGTTTGCGGTTGAGTTCGACGGAAGCCGCAAAGGCTGGATATTCGTAAAGTAAGCCTTGCGGAGCGCGCCGCTCAGCAAATCTTAACTAGCTTGCGCTTACTGTGCACGTTCCTGCGTCAGAATTCTTGGGGGACGTCATGAAGACCTACAACACCACGGCAGCTCTCAGTAGCACGCGCGCAACAAAAGAGGGCGTGGCAGCAACCGTGTATCTGACCGATGGGACGGTATTGAGCGGCGAACTCTATATCTTCAAGACTGGTCAGCGCCTCCAAGACTTGCTGAACGACGGCAGCCGTCAATTCCTGCCGCTGCGCATGGGTGACGGACGGCTGACCTTCATCAATCGCGACTTCATGAAGATGATCTCGGAAGCAGAGTGAGATCGTCGCCTAGTTGATCTTGTATCGCACCGGCATCTTCTTCGGACCGTTGACGAAATTGGCGGCCGAGAGCCTAGGTTCGCCGTCGAATTCGATCGACTGAAGGCGCGGGATCAGCTCATCGAACAATGCACGCATCTCCATCTTGGCGAGATGTTGGCCGATGCAAACATGAGCGCCAAAGCCGAACGAGAGCAGCTTGTTCGGGCTGCGGTCCACCTTGAAACTGAACGGCTCGTCGAAGACTTCCTCGTCGCGGTTGCCTGAAGGGTAGAGCAACATCAGCCAGTCGTCTTTCTTGATCGTCTGGCCGCGCAGTTCGTAGTCCTGCGTCGCGGAACGCATGAAGTGGCGCACCGGCGTGGTCCAGCGGATCGCCTCGTCGACGAAGCTCGGCATCAGCGCGGGATTGTCCTTCAGTTTCTTGAACTCGGCCGGGTTATCGATCAGGGCCCACAAGCCGCCTGCAGTCGAGGCACTGGTCGTGTCGTGCCCGGCCGCAGCAAGAATGACGTAGTAGGACATAGCGTTGAACGGATCCAGCGGTTGCCCGTCGATCTTGCCATTCGCGATAACGCTCGCCACATCGTCGCGCGGATTGGCGCGGCGGTCTTCGGTGATGGCATTGAAGTACTGGAAGAAGTCCATGACGACGCCTTGCAGCGAGGCGACGGCCTCATCGCTCATGAGTGCGCCGAAACCGCCGGGCGTCCCGCCCTGACGGCCAAGTTCGGGATCGGTAGCGCCGAATAGTTCTTGCGTCAGTTTCAGCATGCGCGGCTCGTCGGCCTCCGGCACGCCAAGAATGTCCATGATCACACGCAGCGGATACCAAACAGCGACATCGCCGACGAAGTCGCAACTACCGCCCTTGTCGGCCATACGGTCGACGTAAATCTTGGCAAGCTGCCGCAGGCGCGGCTCAAGCTTGCGCAAGTTCTGGGGCAAGAACCACGACTGCGTCAGCATGCGGTATTTGATGTGATCGGGCGGATCCATCTGGACGAGCGACTTTACGAGATGCGGCGTGCCGGTGATTTTCATCACTTGCTCGGTCGCGGCCTTCGTCGTGAACGTCGTGGACTTGGCGCCATTCAGAAACAGCGCGTTCTGCTTGCTGATGTCGAGAATGTCGGCATGCTTCGATACCGCCCAGAACGGCTCGCATCCCTCAACTTCGGCTACCGCGAGCGGATAGTCCGCGCGCAGCTTGGTATAGGCGCCATGGATGCGAGCCGAATCCGCATGAGCGAGCGGATCGACAATCGCCACGGCGAGGTCGGTGGGGAGGTGCGGGGCCGCCATCGATCAGCGACCCGTCGGCAGCTTGTTGTACGGGATGTCCTTGTCGACACGAATATCCGCCGGCAAGCCAAGCACGCGCTCCGCGATGATGTTCTTCAGGATCTCGTCCGTGCCGCCGGCGATGCGCAGGCCCGGCGCCCACATGAACGACTGCTGGAACGCGCCCATGAGCGGAGAGTCTTCGCCAACCATCACGCCACCCATGTCCTCAAGATCCATGGCAAACGACGACAGGTCCTGCATCTTGGGCGCCACAACGATCTTCGCGATCGATGCTTCCGGCCCCGGCACCCGGCCTTGGCTGAGCGCCGTCAACGTGCGGTAAGTCGTGTACTTCAATCCCTGACCGCGCACGTACCACTCCGCGATCTTCTCGCGAACCGACGCATTCTTGATCGCCTGACCGTCCTCAAGCTCCGTTTCGCGCGCTAAACCGATCAGTTCCTTGATGTCGGGACCGCTGCCGCCCTGCCCGCCGCCGACCGCCAAGCGCTCGTGCATCAGCGTCGTCAGCGCGACCGACCAACCGTCGCCCACGTTGCCGAGACGTTGGCTGTCGGGAATGCGCACATTGTTGAAGAACACCTCGTTGAAGTTCGCCCCGCCCGACATCTGCTTGATCGGGCGCACTTCAACGCCCGGCGACTTCATCGAGAGATAGAACATCGTCAAACCCTTGTGCTTCGGCACATTCGGGTCGGTGCGGGTGAGCAGGATGCCATAGTCCGAATAGTGGGCGCCGGAGGTCCAGACTTTCTGGCCGTTGATCACCCAGTCATCGCCGTCCTTCTCCGCGCGGGTCTTCAGACCGGCCACGTCCGAGCCAGCCGACGGTTCCGAGAACAACTGACACCAGATCTCCTCACCGCGCAGCGCCGGCTTCACATAACGCGCCGCAACGTCCTTCGAGGCATAGTGCGTGACAGTCGGTATGCACATGCCAAGGCCGATCTCGAAGAAGCCCGAGGGCACGTCGAACTTGGCTTCTTCTTGACCATAGATCACCTGCTGCATCGGCGTGCCGCCAAGCCCGCCGTTCTCCTTCGGCCAGGTGATGCGCGCATAGCCCTTCTCGGCTTTTTTCGCCTGCCAGGCCTTCGCAATCTTCAGTGACTCTTGTTCGTTGCGCTGAAAGCGCGGGTTCTCGGCGGAGAATCCGAGCGCCGACTTCGGCTTCGCGTTCGCTTCGAGCCAGGCGCGCACTTCCGAGCGGAAAGCGGCTTCTTGCGGGGTATCGTTGAAATCCATGGGATCTGTCTTTCGATGTGAATGGCTGTTTAAGCGACGTTCTTCTTCTCAAGGTGCGTGACCAGCCGGTCCTTCCACACCCGAGACGCACCGAGCGCGAGGCTCAGCGTCTTCGAACGCCGGTAATAGAGGTGGCAGTCGAGCTCCCACGTGAAGCCCATGCCGCCGTGCGTTTGAATGTTCTCCTTCGACGCGTTGTGGAACGCATCCGTCGCACTGATCCGCGCGCCCGCCGCCGCTTCCGGCAGATCGGCTGCATTGGTCGACAACGCCCAAGCGCCGAAATACGCGTTTGACCGTGCAAGTTCGTTCAGCACGTACATATCGGCGAGCTTGTGCTTGATAGCCTGGAACGATGCGATCGTGCGCCCGAACGCATAGCGGTTCAGCGCGTAGTCCTTTGCCATGACGAGGCAAGCATCCGCGCCGCCCACCTGCTCGAACGCCATCAGGATCGCCGCACGATCGAGAACGCGCTTGGCAAGCTCCCAGCCGTCGCCGGCTGTACCGAGTTGTTCGGCTGCCGCACCTTTGAACGTAAGCTCCGCCTGGCTGCGCGACGGGTCGACCGTCTTCACCGCCCGGCGCGATACACCTGCGCCCTTTAGATCCACGATGGCGAGCGACAACGAGCGCTCACCCGCACCATCCGCACTGCGCGCCAGCACGATCGCGAAGTCCGCAACGTCGCCGTCCGGAACAGGTGCCTTCGTGCCATCAAGCTTGCCGCCCTTGAACGTGGCCTTCACCGTCTTCGGACTCGGCGGCTGCGGGCCCTCCGCGATCGCAAACGTCCCGATCAACTCACCGGCGGCAAGCTTCGGCAGGTACATTTTTTTCTGCGCGTCGCTACCGGCAATCAGCAGCGCCTCGGTCGCCAGATAGACCGACGACGAAAATGGAACCGGCGCTACCGCCCTGCCCAACTCCTCCGCAACCACGCAGAGTTCGAGATGACCAAGGCCCAGTCCGCCGAACTCTTCCGGTATCGCCGTGCCGAGCCAACCCATCTCGGCGATCTGCTTCCACAGCGCCTTGTCGTAGGGCTCATCGCTTTCGAGGATCTTGCGCACGACTTTCGTCGAGCACTTTTCGGTCAGGAACTTGCGTGCCTGATCCTTCAGCATTTTTTGGTCGTCGGAGAAATCGAAGTTCATGCGCGGGCCCTCAAAGTTGAAACCTTGGGGCGGCGCTGGCGCTACTCGTCGTCTGCGCCGCCGAGATTGCGCTTCAGCTTCTCAAGCCGCGCAATCAACTCTTTCACCTCACTCTGTCGCATACCTTGTAGGGCGCGCGCAAACAGAGCCTTCGCAGCTGCGGCGAGCTGCGGGAATGCCTTCTCGATTTTTGCCGTAGCGTAAACCCGCCGCGCGCGACGATCATGCGGATCTGACTTGCGGACAATCCACCCGCCTTGCTCAAGCCGGTCGAGCGACTTGCCCAGCGGTGCCTTCTCGATCTCGGTCAGTTCGGCGAGTTCCGTCTGCGTCAACGGCTCTGACGACCGCTCGATCGTAACAAGCACCCGCCACTGCGACCGCGTGAGCCCAAGCCCCTCGATCCGGCTCTCGAAGTCCTTGCCCAGCAGCCGGTGAATATCGTGGAACAACCAGCCGAGCGTCCGCTCGACCTCCATCTCCGCCCGCAACTTTTCATTTTCCATATCGCGCACGGGTTTTTGACCGGCGGTTTTCCGCGCCGACTTGCCCCGTTCTGCTGGCGAAAATGTCTCACTCAAAGGCGCGTTACCTGCTGTTCACGAATTGGTATCGTAGCATATAGTAATCTCGTATACTAATTCCTGACGTCAATAGGTATCTTCGCGTTATGTCCGCACACCGGTTTCTCGCCGCCGCCGCTATTGCCACGCTTGCATTGGGCCTTGCCGCGTGCGGAAAGCCGGCGGAGTCCAAGCAAACGCTCAAAGAAGCAGAGGTGCCCGCCGTTTCGGTGACGACCGCAAAGGTGTCGAAGGCCGATATCTCCGTGCCAATAACGGCGACAGGTTCTCTTACGCCGTCGCGTCAAACGGACATCGGTCCGTCCGTCGATGGCATCATCGAAGAAGTCATGGTTGGCGTCGGCAGCCGCGTGAAGAAGGGCACTCCCCTCTTCCGGACGCGCGATGTCGAGATCAAGCTGCAAGTGCAGGAGCTGGAGAAGCAAGTCGCTCTCGCGCGCGCTCAGCTGCGCAATGCACAAGCCGAATACAAGCGCCAAGACTCGCTCAAGGGCGGCGGCTGGGTCAGCCAAGCCCGCATGGACACGACCCGCACAAACACCGATGTCGCTTCTGCGCAACTGGGTGTGTGGGAAGCGCGGCTTGCGCAGAGCCGACAGCAACTCAAAGACACGCTCGTGCGCGCACCGTACGACGGCGTAATCTCCAAGAAAGATGTTTATGAGGGCCGCTTCATGGCCTCGCGCTTCGGCGGCGGCGGCATGATGGGTGGCACGGCCGGTGTGGTGCAGATCATGGGGATTGACCCCCTCGCGGTCATCGTCGTCGCGCCTGCCGCACATTTCGAGCAGCTTAAACTCGGCATGAAGGGTCGCATTCACGTCGACGGCATCAAAGAACCGTTCGAGAGCAAAGTTGCCGTCATCAACTACGGCGTCGACTACAGGGCGCGCAGCGTCGAGGTGCGCTTCGCGCTTCCGAACCCGGACTACAAGATCTTGCCCGGCCTTTATGCACGCGTTGAGTTGATGCCGGAGGCGCGTTCCAGCCTCGTGGTGGATCGCAGGGCCATCCTCGGTCCCGACGGCGCGCGCTACGCATATGTCACTGAGGGCGGGCGCGCGAAGAAGGTCAAGGTCTCGACGCGCGAGATCGACGGCCAACGCGTCGAGCTGCTGAACAATGTGCCTGAAGGAACCGAACTGCTGATGGGTCCGAACCTCTCGCAGCTCGCCGATGGCGTGCCCGTCAAGATAGATCAGCCACCAGCGCCGCCGAAGGCCCAGACCCAGGCGAAGCTCTAACCAATGTGGATTTCCGACCTTTCGATCCGCCGGCCCGTTCTGGCCACCATGGTCATCGGCGCTCTGGTCGCTCTTGGCTGGGTGTCGCTTCAGCGGATCGGCGTCGATCTCTTTCCGCGCGTCGAGTTCCCGTATGTGAACGTCATGACCGTGCTCGAGGGTGCAAGCCCCGACGCGATCGAAACCGACGTCACCGACACGATCGAGGCCCAGGTCAACACGATCTCCGGCATCAAGTCTCTCTCCTCGCAGAGCTTTGAAGGCCTTTCACAAATCATCATCGAGTTCGGCCTGAACGAAAACGCCGACGTCAAAGCCCAAGACGTCCGCGACAAGGTGAACCTCGCGATCCGCGACCTTCCGCAAGACGCCGAACAGCCGATCATTCAAAAGATCGATCCCGACGCCGAGCCGATTTTGTCGGTGATGCTCTCCGGGGACATGCCGACCCGCGACCTCACCGAATTCGCCGACAAGCAGATCAAGGAACGCCTGCAGCGCGTCGCGGGTGTGGGCCAAGTGACGATCTTGGGCGGCCGCAAACGCCAAGTGCGCATCTGGCTCGATGCCGACAAGATGCGCGCCTTAAACGTAACGGCCGACGACGTCGTTCAGGCTCTGCGCCGCGAAAACGCCGACATCCCCGGCGGCAACCTTGAGCTATCCGGCGATCGCGCCGAGTTCAGCGTCAAGACCAAAGGCGAAGTCAAGCGCGTCGAGGACTTCAAGAGCATCGTCATCGCCTTCCGCCCGCTGGCCTTGCC
>CAYXQB010000043.1:0-16026 GCA_964466435.1 uncultured Flavobacteriaceae bacterium
ATCCGCGCGTCCGACATCGACATCGTCTGGATCAACGGCTACGGCTGGCCCGTGTACCGCGGCGGCCCGATGTTCTACGGCGACACGATCGGCCTCGGCAAAGTGCTCGACAAGATGAAACAATTCGAAGGCCAAATGGGCGCCGAGTTCGCCCCGTCGAAACTGCTCGAAAAGCTCGTCGCCGAAGGCAAAGGATTCAAGGACCTGAAGTGAGGATGAACGGCGTTCGCGCTTAGGCCGCAGCTATGTTGAGAGACCTTTCGTTACGACGGTTCAGGGGCGCGTCGGTCGCGCTTGCGCTTACGGCCGTGACGGCGTGTGCGCCGCCGCGGCCTCTGTTCGAGGCGGGCGAATGTCCGGCGAGCGTCAAGGGCGAAAAGATCCTGTGCGGCGTCGTTCAGGTGCCGGAGAATTACGCCATTCCAGGTGGGCGGCAGATTGCGCTGAACGTCATCGTGCTGCGCGCGACGGGATCGCCGCAAACGAAGGTCGCGGAATTCGATCTTGAGGGCGGGCCTGGATACGGCGCGACGAAGGGGGCGACGTTCTATTTAAGCGAAGGTGCTGCTTTCCGCCGCTCACGCGACATTGTTTTGGCCGATCAACGCGGGACCGGCGGATCGGGCGCGCTGCGTTGTCCGGCGATTGAGGCCTATGACCGAAAGCGTCCGGCGCAGCCGACCTATCCGGCGGATTTGGTCAAGGCTTGCGCGTCGGTTCTGTCGAAGTCGCACGATCTCACACAATACACGACGGCGGCATCGGCGCGCGACATCGACCAGATCCGTAGAGCGATGGGCTATGAGCAGTTCAGCCTGTTCGCCCTGTCGTATGGGACGACGCTGGCGCTGCGCTACATTGCGGATTTTGGCGCTCACGTGCAATCGGCGGTCTTGCTGGGGCCGGTGCCGGCGGATCGGACACCGCCGCGCAATCATGCGCTTGTAGCCGCGCAGGCGCTTGATCTCTTGATCGCCGATTGCGCTTCGGACGCGGCCTGCCGTCAGGCGTTTCCGAATCCGCGCGCGGATTTGGCCGAAGCGATTGCGCGGCTGGATGCGCCGGGCGGGTTTGCGCGCGCGATCTTCATGGAGCAGCTGCGCACGTTGATGTACACGCCCGCCGGTGCGCGGCAGGTTCCGTTTCTGCTCAATCGGGCCGCCGCGGGCGATTTCGCTGCGTTCGAAGAAGCGACGAAGCCCGGCGAGGGCGATGCCGGTTTTGCGGATGGCTTCTATCTCTCGATCACCTGCAGCGAGACGTTCGCGCGGATCGACGTCGCCCAAGCCATCGAGCAGTCTATCGCCTCGCCCTTCGGCGCCTATCGGCTGAAGCGGCAGCGCGAGGCCTGCGCGCAATGGCCCACGGCACCGGCGGACGCCAAGCTGTTCGATGCGCCACCGGCGGAGGTGCCGGTTCTTTTCATCGCTGGCAAGTTCGATCCCGTGGCCTCGCCGGCATGGTCCATGGATGCCGCGAAACGGTTCTCCAAAGGACGCGTGGTGATTGTGCCCCATGGTGCGCATGTTCTGGATGGGCTGTCCGACGTCGGCGAGTGCTTCGATGCGCAACTACTGGCCTTCATGGCTGCCGCACGTGTGACTGCATTTGATGCGACCTGTATCGACCAAATGCAGCCGCCAGCCTACAGAACCAAGTGAGGCGGATGACAGAGACTGCGGAAGCGTGCCAGTATGGATTTAACGAACAAAAAACGCACTCGAGAGTGAAAACATGCGCCAAGCCGTTATCGTTTCCTACGCCCGCACGGGCCTCGCCAAAGCCACCCGCGGCGGGTTCAACAACACCTCGAACATGACCATCTTGGGTCACGCGGTCGAACACGCGGTCAAACGCGCAAAGGTCGACCCGAAAGAGGTTGAAGACGTCGTCGCCGGCTGCGTCGCGGCCTCGGGCAACGTCGCGCGCGCAGCCGCGCTGCTTGCGGGCCTCCCCGTCACGACCGGCGGCACGACGATCAATCGCGCCTGCTCCTCGGGCCTGAACGCGATCGCCCACGCCGCGCACTACGTCACGAACGAAGGCGCCGACATCGTCGTCGGCTCCGGTGTGGACTCGATCAGCTACCAAGGCGGTGGCGGCGGCGGCCGCGACGATCGCTTGACGCAGATGTACCCCGACTTCTGGATGCCGATGATCGACACCGCCGACGTCGTCGCCGCGCGCTACAAGATCAGCCGCGAATACCAGGACGAATACTCGCTGGAATCCCAGCGCCGCATGGCTGCCGCCCAGCAGGCCGGCAAGTTCAAGGACGAAATCGTCCCCGTGAAAACGAAGATGAAGGTCGTCGACAAGGCGACGAAGGCCGAGAGCTTCGTCGACTACGTCGTCGACCGTGACGAGTGCAACCGCACCGACACGACGCTCGAAGGCCTCGCCAAACTCGAACCCGTCAAAGGCCCGGGCAAGTTCATCACCGCCGGCAACGCGAGCCAGCTCTCCGACGGCGGCGCCGCCGTCGTCGTCATGGAAGCGAAGGAAGCCGAACGCCGCGGCCTGCAGCCGCTGGGCGCGTTCAAGGGCTGGGCGATCGCCGGCTGCGAGCCCGACGAGATGGGCATCGGCCCCGTCTTCGCGGTCCCGCGCTTGCTGAAACGCCACGGCCTCAAAGTCGCCGACATCGACCTTTGGGAGCTGAACGAAGCCTTCGCGAGCCAGTGCCTGTACTGTCGCGACAAGCTCGAGATCGACCCCGCGAAGTACAACGTCAACGGCGGTTCGATCGCGATCGGTCACCCCTTCGGCATGACGGGCGCCCGCCTCACCGGCCACGCCCTCATGGAGGGCCGCCGCCGCAAGGCAAAACACGTCGTCGTCTCGATGTGCATCGGCGGCGGCATGGGCGGCGCGGGATTGTTCGAGGTTTACAACTAACCGGCACTGCAATGACCGACCTATTCGAACCGCTGGGCTTCCGCCACGGACCCGGCCTTAAGAACCGTTTCGTCCTGGCGCCGCTGACGAACTGCCAAAGCCACGACGACGGCCGCCTGTCGGACGAGGAATTCCGGTGGCTCACGATGCGCGCCAAAGGCGGCTTCGGCCTCACCATGACCTGCGCCGCCCATGTTCAGGCGCAGGGCCGCGGCTTCCCCGGTCAGCTCGGCATCTTTGCCGATCAACACATCGAGGGCCTCACCCGGCTGGCCACCGAAATCAAGCGCCACCAGAGCTTTGCCGTCGTGCAGCTGCACCACGCCGGCATGCGCTCGCCGAAAGCGCTGATCGGCACGACGCCGCACTGCCCGTCCGACAACGCCGAAACGGGCGCACGCGCGTTGACCGAAGGCGAAGTGAGCCAACTCATCGACGACTTCGCCGCCGCCGCCGTCCGCGCCGAACGCGCGGGCTTCGACGGCGTTGAGCTCCACGGCGCACACGGCTACATCCTCGCGCAGTTCCTCAGCGGCGAGGTCAACCAGCGCACCGACCGCTACGGCGGCTCGCCGGAGAACCGCGCGCGTATCCTGTTCGAGATCATCGAGCAGGTTCGAAAGCGCTGCCGCTCGGACTTCAACGTCGGCGTCCGCCTCTCGCCCGAGCGCTTCGGCCTGAAGCTCGACGAGATCAGGGTCGTGGCCCAGCGCCTCATGCAGGGCGGCGCTATCGACTATCTCGACATGTCGCTCTGGGACGTCTTCAAGGAGCCTGAGGAAGAAGCCAAACGCGGCCGCACGCTGGCCTCGTACTTCACCGACCTCGACCGCAACGGCGTCCGGCTCGGCGCGGCCGGCAAGATCACCTCCGGCGACACCGCGAGGCGTTGCCTCGCTGCTGGGTTCGACTTTGTCGTCATCGGTCGCGCCGCGGTCCTACACCATGACTTCCCGTTGCGCGTCCAACAGGACCCGAACTTCGCGCACGCCGCACTGCCCGTGACGGCGGACTACCTCCACCGCGAGGGGCTCAGCGATACGTTCGTGAACTACATGCGCAACTGGAAGAACTTCGTCGCGACCGAAGCTGCTTGACCGCTATGGTTTCCGCCTAACCATGACGGCGAAGTGATCGCACCTACGCTTCGCTGTTAATCAACTTCCGCTTGAATTGCGCTGGCGAGAGTCGGACGATCCGCCCCTTGGGCACTCGGGGTAGACTATGGCCGCTCGTCCGTCTTGGCAGGGACATCTGAAACTGTCGCTCGTGACCTGTCCGGTCGCGCTCTACAACGCCATCAGCCCGAAAGGCGATGTGCATTTCAACATGATCAATCCGGCGACGGGCAACCGCATCCGCATGATCACGGTCGACGCCGGCACCGAAGAGCCGCTCGAGCGCAAGAACCTCGTCAAAGGCTACGAGATCGCCAAAGGCGAGTACGTGATCGTGACGCAGGAAGAAATCGACAGCGTCAAACTCGAAAGTACGAAGACGATCGAGATCGACAGCTTCGTGCCCGCCAGCGAGATCGACCACCTCTATTGGGACAACCCCTACTACCTCGTGCCCGATGGCAAGATGGCCGCCGAACCGTTCGCCGTCATCCGCGAAGCGATGGAGCGCGCCGAACAAGTGGCCTTGGGCCGCATCGTCATGTCGTCGCGCGAGCGCCTGGTCGCGATCGAGCCGCGCGATCGTGGCCTTGTCGCCACCACGCTGAGGAGCCACGAAGAAGTCCGCGCGATGAAAGACTACTTTGCCGACATCCCGGCAATCCGCCCCGACCCGGAGATGATCGCGATCGCCGCCAAAATCATCGCGCAGAAAGAAGCCGACTTCGACCCGACGCAATTCAAAGACCACTACGAAGACGCGCTGCGCGAACTTATCGAACGCAAACAAAAGGGCCACAAGATCAGCAAGAAGGACGAACCGGCGGAGTCGAACGTCATCAACCTGATGGATGCGCTGAAGGCGAGCCTCAAAGGCGGCAGCGACGCGAAACCGAAAAAGACCGAGAAATCCGACAAACCCACAAAGCCCGCGCCGAAAAAGCGCGCCAAGCAGTGAGCACCATTCCTCACCCTCTCCCTTCCAGAAGTGGAAGGAAGAGGTGTGGTCGTTAACGTCATGCGCGGCGAAACCAAAAAGAAACTCGCGCGCTATCAAGCCAAGCGCGACTTCTCGAAGACGGCTGAACCCTCAGGTGCCGCCCACGTCGCGAAGTCGAAACGCCCGCGCTTCGTCGTTCAAAAACACGCCGCCACCCGCCTCCACTACGACTTCCGCCTCGAACTGGACGGCGTGTTCAAGTCCTGGGCGGTGACGCGCGGGCCCTCGCTCGACCCCGCCGACAAGCGCCTGGCCGTTTATGTCGAAGATCACCCACTCGACTACGGCGACTTCGAAGGTACGATCCCGAAAGGCCAATATGGCGGCGGCACCGTCATGCTCTGGGACCGGGGTTACTGGGAGATTGAAGGCGATCTCACCCCCGAGCAAGCGCTTGCCAAAGGCGACTTCAAGTTCCGCGTTGACGGAAAAAAGCTCAAAGGCTCTTGGGTGCTCGTGCGGTTGAAGCGCCGCGACACCGACAAGAACGACAATTGGCTGCTGATCAAGCACCGCGACGAGCACGCCGTTTCAAGCCACGGCGACAAGATCCTGGCCGATGACAAGTCGGTAGCCTCCGGCCGCACGCTTGAGCAGATCGCCGCCGGCAAAGGCAAAGCGCCCAAACCGTTCATGCTGACGACGGCAACGGCCGCCGATGCTATCTGGAACTCCGACACCGCAAACCGCGAGCACGCGCCTGAACGCGCAAGCCAGGTGCACCCAAAGCCCGCATCCCCGGCTCATGGTACGCATCTCACGCACCTGCCGGCATTCATCCCGCCGCAGCTCTGTAAGCCCGTCGATGTGCCACCGCGTGCTGGCGTCTGGGGCCACGAGATCAAGTTCGACGGCTACCGCATGCAGCTGCGCGTCGAGGACGCAAACGCTGCACTGCGCACGCGCAAGGGTCTCGACTGGACCGGAAAGTTCAAAGCCATCGCCCGCGCGGCGGAGAAGCTCCCGGACTGCATCATCGACGGCGAAATCTGCGCGCTGGACAAAGACGGCCAGCCGCATTTCTCGGCGCTCCAAGCGGCGATCGCCGACGGCAAGACGGACACACTGGTGTACTTCGCCTTCGACCTTCTGGCCCTCGGCGCGGAAGACCTGCGCTCGCTTCCCTTGAGCGCACGCAAAGAACGTCTGCGCGGCGTTATCGCGAGCGCTGCACCGCGCATCCGCTACGTCGAACACATCGAAGACGACGGCAAGGCCGTCCTCGAAGCCGCCCGCAAGATGAAACTCGAAGGCATCGTCTCGAAGCGTCTGGACTCGACCTACCGCTCCGTCCGCAGCGATGCCTGGCTCAAGTCGAAGATCCGCGGCGGCCAGGAGGTCGTGATCGGCGGTTGGACCGAGGAGGGCGACCGCTTCCGCTCACTGATCGTTGGCGCCCACAAGGGCGGCAAACTCCTCTACTTGGGCCGCGTCGGCACAGGCTTCGACGGCAAGACCGCGCTCAACCTGCACAAGCGCCTAAAGGACCTCGTCACGCCAACCTGCCCGTTCGCCAGCACTGAGACCCTAAAAAAGACGCACACGATCCATTGGACGAAGCCCACTCTCGTCGCCGAGATCGAGTTCGCCGGCTGGAGCGGCGACGGCCACATCACGCAGGCCTCCTACAAAGGCCTGCGCGAAGATAAGCCCGCGAACGAGGTCATCGTCGAGCACGTCCGCCCTGCCGACGAAAAGCCGGACCTGCCCGCCGTCATCGTCTCCTCGCAAGCCAGCAAGTCGCCCCGCGTCGCCGGTATCGCCATCAGCAACGCCGACAAAGTCCTCTGGCCCGACCCGGGCGTCACGAAGCTCGACCTCGCGCAATACTACGAAACGATTGGCGAGCACCTGCTGGACTACGTGAAGGGGCGCCCCTGCTCCATCATCCGCGCGCCTGACGGCATCGACGGCCAAAAGTTCTTCCAACGCCACGAGATGGCCGGCATGTCGAAGGCGATCAGCCTTGTCCGTGTGCGCGGCGACAAGAAGCCCTACACGCAATTCGACAGCTTGGAAGCACTCGTCGCCGCCGCTCAAATCGGCGCAGTGGAATTCCACCCGACGAACTGCCAACCCGGCGATCCGGAAACACCCGGCCGCCTCGTCTTCGACCTCGACCCCGCACCCGACGTGCCATTCGCACGCGTCATCGAGGCCGCCAACGAATTGAACGAGCGCCTCAATCACGTCGGACTTGTCGGCTTTTGCAAGACGACCGGCGGCAAGGGTCTGCACGTCGTCACGACGTTCGCCAAGTCAAAGGCACCCCTCACCTGGGACGACGCGAAAGCGTTCGCGCTCGAACTCTGCCGCCGCATGGCCGCAGACTCCCCGGCAAAGTACCTGACCACAATGGCGAAGAAGGACCGCGGCGGCCGTATCTTCCTCGACTACCTGCGCAACGACCACATCTCGACCGCAGTCGCGGCCCTCTCCCCGCGCGCTCGCCCCGGCGCACCGGTCTCTATGCCGCTCACGTGGCCGCAAGTAAAAGCCGGACTCGACCCGGCGCGGTTCACAGTGCAAACCGCGCCGGCTCTGCTCAAGAAGTCGAAGCCCTGGCCCGACTACGCGATGGCTGCGCGACCATTCGAGGCAGCAGCCAAGCGCCTTCGCTAAACGATCGGTGCTTCGCTTTCGCCCGGCTTCTGCTCTTCAACTTTGGACGGCGCGGATACCGGCTGCACCGGCAAGTCATGCCGCCAGGGCTCGACCCCGATCGACACATCGAAGCCGTAAGGCTTGCCACCGTTGAAGTTCGCACTCACATACGCGCCGGTGACAAGCGCCGCGGCAACCAGCACGCCGAAGCCCGAGAACCGTTCGCGAACAGTCTGACCTAGAAGCATCGTGTAGCCCGTGATCGAGAGGAGTGTCACGGCAACCACGAAGGGAACCATCATCATGTCGCCCCCATGCCGCGCGGGGGTTGGGGGGTGCGCGGCACGCGAACGTTAGACCGATCCCACGTATCGGCAATTGTATTTTGAAACCGATTGCAATGATGTGTGATCCAACTCGCCTCAATCGGTTCATATGCACAAGCAGGCCGCACGTTGTAGGTGCGCCTGCCGCCTGGCCGAAGAATGGCCCCCTCACCTCACACGCAGCGCTTAGTAGCCTCACAGACGAAAACGGTGAGACCCCGGCATTTCTGGTTGCAGATCTTAGGCTTCAAGGGGGGGGGGGCCGTCTTGGTCGTGCGGCCCTGGCACTGGCATAGGCAACGCCGGCTCGGACCGATCGATCCGTTTCCACTGATCAAGACCAATCGAGACATCGTAGCCGTAAGGCCGCCCGCCGTTCAGTTGCGCGGTCAAAAGGCCGCCAACGACCAGTCCTGCCATACCGATCACGCCGACACCTGATAAGCGCGTGTGCGCCTCGCCGCTGAACAGCATCGTGTAACCGGCGATCAGAAGCCCGATCACGCCCGAAAGAAATGAAAGCATCACCATTGAAAGAACCCCAGCGCCGCGCCTGAGGGTGTGCGCGGCAACCGAAAGCTAGCGCGCCGAACATCGCTTGGGCAGCGCCATCACGCGCTTTCGCAACGCACGCAAACCAATGTGTGATCCAACTCGCCCGCTTCGTTCGCTGCGCGAAGATCACCTCGCTCGCCGCACGACGTGTTCGCCGCGCCAAGAGACATCGGGTGCGGCATCGCGCGCCACCGGTTGTTAACCGGCCGGGAGAGCGTTGCGCCGCGCCGAAATCAAAGGTTGTGACAACGAACCAGCCGCGCGAGCCGCATTGGCATTTTCGCGCACGGCGCGCTATGCGTCACCCTTCAAAACGGAACTTGAGACCCATGGCCGAACCCGCGACCGCATCCAAAGCCAAAGGCGACATCGACGACGGCAGCTTCAATTGGGAAGACCCGCTGCTGCTCGCGGACGCGTTGACGGAGGAAGAACGCCTGATCGCGAAGTCTGCTCACGACTACGCGCAGGCGAAGCTCATGACGCGCGTGCTGGAAGCAAACCGCAAGGAACACTTCCACCCCGAAATCATGCGCGAGATGGGCGAGATGGGCCTGCTCGGCATCACGATCCCGGAAGCCTACGGCGGCGCGGGCTTAGGCTACGTCGCCTACGGCCTCGCCGCGCGCGAGGTTGAACGCGTCGACAGCGGATATCGCTCCGCGATGAGCGTGCAGTCCTCGCTCGTCATGCACCCGATCTATAAGTTCGGCAGTGAGGAACAACGCCGCCGCTTCCTGCCCAAACTCGCGACCGGCGAAATGATCGGCTGCTTCGGCTTGACCGAACCCGACCACGGCTCCGACCCCGGCTCGATGATCACGCGCGCGACGACGGCGCCCGGCGGCTTCATCCTCAAAGGCGCGAAGAACTGGATCACGAATTCGCCCATCGCCGACATCGCCGTGGTCTGGGCGAAGACCGACGACGGCAAGATCAGAGGCTTCATCGTCGAGCGCGGCTTCAAAGGCTTCTCGACGCCGAAGATCGAAGGCAAGTTCTCGCTCCGCGCCTCGATCACCGGTCAGATCGTCCTCGAAGACGTGTTCGTACCCGCCGCGAACCAACTACCGAACGCAAGCGGCCTCGGCGGCCCATTCTCATGCCTGAACCGCGCCCGCTACGGCATCGCCTGGGGCGTGATGGGAGCGGCCGAGTTCTGCTGGCACAAAGCACGCGAGTACGCGCTCGACCGCAAACAATTCGGCCGCCCGCTGGCAGCAACACAGCTGATCCAGAAGAAGCTGGCCGACATGCAAACCGAGATCACGCTTGGCACAACGGCAGTGCTTCAACTCGGTCGCTTGATCGAAGCCGGCAAAGCCGCCCCGCCCGCGGTGTCGCTGCTGAAGCGCAACAACTGCGGCAAAGCCCTCGACATCGCCCGCCAAGCCCGCGACATCCACGGCGGCAACGGCATCTCCGACGAGTACCACGTCATCCGCCACGTGATGAACCTGGAGACAGTCAACACCTACGAAGGCACTCACGACGTGCACGCGCTCATCCTCGGCCGCGCACAGACGGGAATACAGGCGTTCTTTTGAAGCTACCGCCGCTTCGGTTTGTCGTCGTCCTCGTCGATGCCCTCGAGGATGCCGACGCCAGCGTCGTCTTCGTCCGACTTGTCGCGCGCAGCGATTCCGAGCACGCCGCGGATGATCAGCCAGATGATCGCGACGAGCACCACGATGATGCCGATCGCAATCACCGGATCGCCCATGAACGCCGGTACACCGGCGTCGGCTTGTGCCGCGCCCGTTGCCGCGGCGAGTGCAACGAGGCTTGCACCCGAGCGTGCAATGGCTTTGTTCGTCATGTCGCGTCTCCTCAAGCGTCGAAGCCCATTCTGCGCCGAAACGGTGGCAGAGTCACATGGCAGCTTTGTGGCGTCACGGCTCGGCCGGTGGCGGCCCCATCTTCGCCCTGAGCGCTGCCTCCACGCGGTTTGTGATATCGCCGGCCAACACCTCGCGATCGGCGGGCGAGAGCCTGCGCGCCGCGACCATCACCTTGCCGAGCGAACCTTCGCTCATCAGGCGTGAGACGATGATGCCGATCCCGCCGAACACGAACACGATGGCGGCAACGAGCCCCATGCCGACGAAGAAATAGACGATACCCTCAACCCCGTTTTGCGTCGCCAGAGTCCACTGTTGGACAATAAATGCGGGATTGGTTGCCCATGTGACCAGCACGTTGAACGTGATGAACAGAACCGCCGCAAACGCGAGAGCCAAGATCACCTGAGATCGCGTATTCCGGTAAAGCAACATGCCCGCATAGACCGACGCCACCGCCGTCAGAGGCAACCCGATCATCAAAATGCTCGCCAGCATCGCGCCATCCGCCACCTCTGCCGTGGTCTGCGGCGACACGCCGACGGTACCTGCAAACGTTCCGATCGAAAGCCCGGCGATGAAGGCCACGAACGTGTTCCACGCGAAGACGAGCGTCGCCGCGAACGCCCCCGTGACGAACCAAGGCGAAAGTTCTGGCCGCACGGGCGGCGCCTTGAACCCGGCGACTGCACTCTTCGCGCCGCGATGAATGAAGGGAAACGCCGCGAACGCACCGCCGATGAAAAAGTCCCGGATCTTTTGATCCAAAAACTCAAGATCGCGCACGACTGGTGCGCCGACCTGCACGATCAGGAACACCGCCAGCAAAGCCAGCCCGAGCGCCGAATACTCCTGCGTATTCGTCGGCACGCGGAACATACTGTCTTTCTGCTCGCTCATAAGACCCTCATTTCGGCACGCCGCGTGTCGGCAGACTCATTTGTGCCCACGGTAGCGCGCGGCTGTCGCACCCGGCAATCGCACGAATACCGCTTGCTCCACCGGTTGTTTGGCCCGACCTGTTGCACAAAAACCTGCGCCGGAAGCCGACAATCGACGAACGCGAATCAACTGCGGTAAGAAGAAGGGTGTGCCATGCCGATGAAGACGCTGCTGCTCGGTGCAACTGCTGCGCTTGCCTTCGCCGGATCCGCGCAGGCGCGCGGCTGGTATGTCGGGATCGAAGCCGGCGCAGCCTCGGTCGCCGACACGAACGCTTTCTACCGCCAGCCAACCCTTCCGTTCACCACCCGCACTGAGGCTCAGTTCGACACCGGCTGGGCGCTGATCGCGACTGTCGGCTACGCGATGCAAAACTGGCGCATCGAGGGCGAGCTCGGCTGGCGCTCGAACAACAAGGACCAGTTCATCGTCGGCGGCCCCTCGACGGGCAGCCTCGACGAGCTGACCGCCATGTACAACATGACCTACCAGCTACCATTGGCCCCCGGCTTGGGCCTGGCTATCGGCGGCGGCGGCGGCCTCGACTACGCCATGATCGACATACCGGACGTCAGCGACAGCGACCTTAACTTCGCCGTTCAGGGCATCGTTCAGCTAAACTACGCGCTGTCGGACGAAACGGAACTCACGCTCGGCTACCGCTACCTGCACGTCCTGGACCCGGAGTTCGAGGACGACCCCACGCTCGCTGAAGTGACATTCGACGATTTCTCGAAGCATGCGCTGACGATCGGCGTGCGCTACACGTTCGCGCCATAGGACACGCCATGCACCGCCCGCTTCTCCTCATCGGCGCGCTGACGCTCGCCGCCTGTTCGGCGCCGCAGCACATTGGCGACGAATACCGCAACGTGCCGCGCACGACGTTCACTTTCGAAGGCAACACCTACCGCATCTTCGACAAGCCGAGCGCCGGCAAGCTCGTCGTCACGCCAACCGTCGCGAACGCGATGAGCGACCAGTTGATCCGCAAGATGACCTTCGGCGCCTACGGCAACGCTGCACCCAAAGCGTCGATGGAAGGCGCGGTCGCCGCTTACCTGACCAGCAACGGCCGCAAATGCACCACAAATTCAGCGACACTGGTGCGCAAGCCGCAATGGGAATTCGCCTACTCTTGCGAGATCAAATACACCGCCACCGAATAGCCCCACTCATTGTGGCGACGGATTTTCAGCGGTCGCTATCGAGTCGAGATAGCTGAACAACAAATCGATCTCATGGTTTGTCAGCTTCATCGGCGGCACGCGTGCCTCCGCATGATCGTGCTCGGCCAGGATTCCGGCGCGCAACGCCGCACGCAACTGATCGCGCGACCACCGGCGACCCAAAGCGCGGAACGGCTGCGCGCCGGGATAAGGGCTCGTATCCGTCGCCGCGATCGCGTGACACCGCGCACAGCGCTGCTCGACCAACGACACACTGGGATCGCGCGTCTGAATCGAACGCAGATAGGCAATGAGCGCGCTCACCGCCTCCGGCTTGAACTGAAACTCCGGCATCGGCCCATGGGCAACCCGCATACCGAGCGAGAGTTCCGTCTCAAGAACGTCGGCATTGTAACGGCGTAGCACCGAGCGAAAAACTGGCGCCGAGGGCATGGGGCTCGCCCCCACCTTCCCGACCGCGTGACACTGCGCGCAGTTCTGCTCGGCGACCAGGCGGCCATCATCGATGAGCGCCGCAGTTTCCTCAGCGTCCGGGCGTCCGGATTGAATAACGGGCGAGCCGTCTTCGAGGCACCCGCCAAGCACCAATACGACCGTCGCCGCACAAAGAACTCGCCTCAACATCCAATCACCCCTGGCCTGAATGGCTCATCTTGCAGCATCGGGTCACAGCCGGCATTGACGTAGCGCAAGGCATCGCGTGACCCGCTTGGGCAGCATTAGTACCAGCGATTCGCTTGGAACCAATGCCCATGTGGAAGTCCGTCTTAACGGGAACCTTGATCGCCGCGCTGATCGCCGCGGTCTTCGTGGGCGGTGGTTGCCAGGTTCTGCTGGGCAAGAAGTCCTGCAGCAACACGGGCGGGTCGCTCGCCATGACGATGAGAAGTCCCAAGCGCCACGACTATTACGTCCGCAACGGCGCGCCCCTCCCCTACCAGGGCCGGCGCAACCCGTTCAACGCGACGATCGGAAACGTCGTCGAAGGCGCCCGCCTCTACGATCTGCGTTGCGCGATCTGCCATGGTATGATGGGCATCGGCGACGGCGAGGCTGGCGAGAAGCTCGACGTCCGGCCGGCCGACCTTGGCCGCAGCCTCGGCGAGCCGCTATACCGCGACGACTTCTTCTATTGGAGCATCGCCGAAGGCGGCGCTCAATTCGCCACCGACATGCCACCGTTCAAGAACGACCTCACACCAGGCGAAACGTGGAAGATCATCACGTTCATGCGCGCCGCCTTTGCCGAGAGCAACGCGCCAGCCAAGGATGCGACTGCCCCGCCCTAAAACAAATCGCCCTGCCTGGGATCGCTTTTGCGCGGCGGCGCCGCCGCCGGGCTGGTGCTCGGATCGAACGGGTTCAGATTCGACGCATCGTCGTTCTTCACGGCATTCACCCGGTTCGACACCGGCCGCGGCGCCAGCGTTCCGTCCGGTGCCGATTTGATCAGCGCCTTCGCTTCATCGACCGACACACGATCGGCCTCGATCCAAGTAAGGTAGTCGTGCGCATCCAGTATGACCGGCATCCGATGGTGAATGGGCGCGACTTCCGCGTTCGCCTCCGTCGTCACGATCGCGACCGTATCGATGAGTTCCCCGTCGGGGCTTATCCAAGTGTCCCAAATGCCCGCCATCGCGAACGGCTTCCCATCCGCCCGCTCGACGAAATAGGCCTGCAACGGCTTGTCGTTTTGATCGCGCTTCCACTCGTAGAATCCGTCGGCGAGAATGAGACAGCGCCGGCGCCGCGCCGCATCGCGAAACATCGGCTTCTCGAAGATCGTTTCGCCACGCGCGTTGATCTGCGGCTTCTTGAGCTCCTTCGCCCAGTGCGGGATTAACCCCCACCGGACGAGCGATAGCCACCGCTTGCCCTCAACCACCCGAATGACCGGGACCATGTGCGTCGGCGCGACGTTGTATTGCGGCCGCGCCTCCATCGGCACGTCGCTGTCGTCGACATCGAACCCCAGCCCGAAATCGCGCCGGAAGTTCTTCAAGACCACACGAAGGACGTATCGCCCGCACATCGGCTAAGTCTTAACGGTCCGAAAGGGTGGCCGCCACCTGGAAACAAGAGCCCACCAAGGCCCCAAACCCAATAAATTCTGCTGCCTTGCCCGCCCACCCAGGCTACAAAACGGGCGACAACTTCCCATATGCGCAATTGCGCGGTTGAACAAAAGGGTCCACGTGAATGTCGACTCCGGTTACCGAAGCCTCCCTCGAAGAACGCAAAGCAGCCAGACGTGCTCGCCGCTTTGGCGACGTCGCCGAGACACAAGTCGCGCTTACCGAGGAGGACAAACAACAACTCATTGGACGCGTTGAACAAGAAAACCCGATCTTCAAGGTCTTCGAAAGCCGCGAGCTTTCCCAAGAGCAGAAGATTAGAGAGATCGCGCGCCTGCTCGAGTTCGACCCGGCCGAACCCGACAACGACAAGAAAATCGAAATCCTGGCCGAGTTCTTCGAGTACGTGCAGCTGCAGCGTCGTAATATGGCGCTCGGCCAAATCACGACCGTCAGCGACCAGGCCTACGCCACGTTCAAACAGAACATGGACAGCGTGTTCGAGGGCTTGAATACGTTCAAGAACTCGATCATGCCGCTTGACGAAATTCTGAGCCTCCTGAAGAGGTTTCGTTCGACCGAAGGCCCCGGCAAGAAGTCGATCATCGAACAGATCAACGACGCCTTCCAGCAGCAGAAGATGCTGAAAGAATCTCGCCGGCAGCGCGAAGAAGCCGTCGCAAACTTGACGAGCACGCTCAACACGGCGCGCACCAGCCGCGCGAAGTGGGAAGCGTGGCTGAAGGAGAATGACACGTTCTTCGGTCGCCTGTTGCGCTCGGGGCAAATCAAGCAAGGCAAGGACGAGATTGCGGCACTGGCCCAGACCGAAGCGGCACAGCAGGCAAAGATCGCCGACCTGCGCGCCGCCCCGCTGTTCAAGCCCGGCACGAACGATCCCATCGATCAAAAGATATTAGATATGGAGAAGCAGAATCCGGAGATCCTGAAAGTTCTCGACATCGGCGGCGAACTGTTCGGCAAGAACATGAAAAGCGCGGCCGAAAGCGGCGTCTCGTTCATAAAGGCCGCCGAGGAGCGCATCGGCACGTCGATCGAGGGTTTCACGAAGGTCCGCGAGAACATCCTCAACCTGAACTACACGAACAACAAGATCGCCGTGCTCTTGGCCGTCATGAACAAGGCGCTCGAGATCGCGACCAAACAGAACAAGGAAGTCGTCGGCGGCCTGATCGCCCAATTCGGCGACCCGGATGCAACGGCCGCAAAACCTGCCGAAGGCTCGACCGAAGATCTGACAGCGGAAATAGAACGCACGAAGGCGCGCAACCGCATCCAAAACATGAACCGGTTCCTCGCGCGCCTGGGCGACCTCGACATCAACCTGACGCGCTCCGTCGGCGAGATGTCGCAACAAGGCGCGGTCACCACCGACCTCGAGCGCAAGAATCCGTCCGCCATCAACTACGCGATGAGCATCCGTTCGCAGACGATTGCCACGACCTCGACGCGC
>CAYXQB010000044.1:0-15819 GCA_964466435.1 uncultured Flavobacteriaceae bacterium
GGGTAGCGGAAAGCGATCTTGAGGGACGGTTCACGCTCGTAAATCCACGCTTCTGCCTTTTGGTGGGCCGGACAAAGAAAGAGTTGCACGGCATGCGCATGAAGGACGTCACACATCCCGACGATGTGGCGCACAGCGTTGCGCTGTTCGAGCGGCTTGTCGCGCACGGTGAACGTTTCGAGATCGAGAAGCGCTATTTGCGCCCCGATGGCTCGCTCGTGTGGGTGCACAAGGCGGTATCGCCGATGGTCAACGCCGAGGGGAAGGTGGAGCGCGTTTTGGCGGTTGTCTTGGAGATCACCGAGCACAAGCGTGCCGAGGCTCACCGCGAACTCCTGTTGCATGAACTCAATCATCGGGTGAAGAACACGCTCGCGACGGTTCAGTCGATTGCGTCGCAGACGGCAAAGGGTGCAACGACGGTCGATGAGTATCGCGCGGCGTTTATGGCACGGCTCACAGCTCTGTCGGCCACGCACAATTTGCTGCAGACCGGGGATTGGCACGGTGTTCTGCTACGCGATGTTGTAGAGAACGAGCTGGAACCTTATCGAACGGATACGTTGCGCTGGACTATCGATGGTGCGGATGTCGTTCTTTATCCAAATGCGGCTCTGGCATTCGGCATGGCCCTACATGAACTGACCACGAATGCCGCAAAGCACGGCGCGCTCTCCGACGGGGATGGTCACGTCGATATTTCGTGGGCTGCGCCTGCGCAAGGCAACGGAAGGGCGCTGAAGTTCGTTTGGCGGGAAACAGGCGGACCTGCAGTCGAAGAGCGCCGGCGCAACGGCTTTGGCACGCGGTTGATCACCGAAGGATTGCCCCTCCAGCTTGACGGGAAAATAGACCTCGACTTCAACTCTGCGGGTGTGCAGTGCACGATCGACGTGCTGTTACCGCCGATCGTGACGCGCCAGTGAGCGGGCCGTCTTTAGAGCCGGCGGCCCACGCCCTAAGGGGCCGTCATATTCTGATCGTCGAAGACGAGATGATATTGGCGCTCGATTTAAGCGATATTGTCGGCGCGTTTGGTTGTACCTCGGTTGTTGCCGGACGGGTCGGCAAGGCCTTGCCATTGATTGAGGCGCAGGTTTTCGACGCCGCTGTTCTCGACCTAAATCTTGCCGGTGAACCGGTGTATCCCGTGGCGAACGAATTGGGGCGGCGCGGGATACCCTTCGTTATCGCCACAGGTTACGGCGCTGACGGGGTCTTGCCGGCGTACCGAAATCACACGATCCTCGCGAAACCATATTCGCGAAGCGAAGTTGAGATGGCCCTGATGAGAGCGCTCAAAACGGCGTGAGTGCGCCGAAAATAACGCGCCTCTCTCGCAACCTTTTGCGTTCCCGTGCGTTGCGATCAGAAGGGCTGCTCCAACGCCCATAGGAGAAGAAGTTGTCAAGTCTCGTGTGGGCAAGCGTGTTCTTGCTGCTGGTGTTTCTCGGCTCGATGGTCGGATGCTTCGCCATCATCGGCATGCCGATCGCATTGGGAGTTCAGGTCGGCCTCTACGGAGCGGGGTTCCTGCTGGCCGGCTTTGGTTGCTTGCTGCTCGCTACATCTTCGCCAGACGGTAGCAAGGCTACCTCTTCCTCCGCACTCCTTCATTGAGACCTTTCGACGGCTGTTGGTTCCCTAGGGAACGAACGCGCGAACCACGTGTTCTCTATCAGTGCTGCGATGCGTAAGAGCCGACGCGCAACTCCCTCGTGAGCCGCGTCGGTGCGCATGATCGCGGGAGCCTCTCGAATGCGAAGGAAAAAAGATGAAAGAGCTAATGGTGATGCGAGCTGCCGCTTTGGCGATCGGCCTCAGTTTGGCGAGCGGAATGGCATTGGCTGCGCCCGATGGCAGGCGCGGGAATGACGAGAATACGGGTGCCCAACAGCAAAAGCAAAGTGGCCAAGACCGAACACGGCGAAAGACGAAGCCGGCAGCCAATCCTGCGCCGACCGCAATTCCATCTTACCCCGGCCTGCGCGTAGGCGAGACGCGAAGCGAGCCGAAGCGGCGCGGTGTCGAGGGCGCGCGTTACAGGAACGAAGGCACCCACAGGGCACGCGGGCGCAACAATCAGGTGACCGATGGCATACGCGACAATCGTCGCAATTTCGGCAACCGGAGCCAGCATCGTGGATGGGAAGATCGAAACCGGCGACAACACATCGATGTTCAGCAGCATCGCCGCAACTTCAATGCGCCGCGTCGCTATCGTGCCGAGGTGTATCAGTGGCGGAATGGAAGTTCGTACCGGCGTTATGGGTACGGCCAGCGCCTACCCCAGCACTACTTCATACGCAATTTCTGGATCGCGAACTTCTTGACATACGATCTGTTTCCGCCGCCGTCAGGCTACATCTGGGTTCGGTATGGTCCAGACGCCCTCCTGATCGATCAGTACACCGGTGAGATCGTTCAGGTCCGCTACGGCATGTTCTACTCATAGATCGCCAGCGTTCCTGCACAGCTTGAGGCCCGAGGCGTTTCTCGGGCCTTTTTCCTGCCGCGCCTGCGAATTAGTTCGCATATCCCGAACCGCCCCCCCATATCTGGATCATGACCCAAAACACCGAACTGAAAATTCGAGCCAATGCCGCTGCCGTTCACGCCGCGGAATACGGAACGGCTGGTTGGTTGGTTCCGCCGACCCTATTTCCGGTTCTCCTCGCGATCATGATCGGGGTGCGGGCCGCATACCTCGCTTATCCTTGGTAGCGACCGCAATGATCGATCACGACTTGGCGAAGACGCGCGCCGTGCTGAACATCGCCAGGCGGGCGAGACTCGCCAAGGACGGGCAGGCAGCGACGGAGGAGTACGAGGCGAAGCGAACAGCCGCGTATGCGAATGCCGAACGCCTGAAATCGCTCAGACAGGCGCGCGATGCGGTCGCCGCGAACGGCGAGGAAGCCGTCGCTAAGAAGGCGACCCGCCGGAAACCTGGCGCTGCATCCACGCCGAAACGCGATGCCTAGCCCAAGATAACCAAGACTCTATGGCTCGCTCCGTCGTCCTTGAGTGCGATCGTACGGTTGTCGTCAGCGAGCTTTGTCCCATCGAGATGGACTTCGGCCACGTTCGATGTAACGCGATTGGGATTTTCAACGACAATATCATACGTCGCGGAGCGATGCTTAATCCGGATCTCGTAGCCCGGCCACGTGTTCGGGATGCAAGGTTCCATGCGCAGTGTGTCGCCTTCCACCTTCAGCCCCAAGATCGACTCCAGGCCGGCGCGATAGAGCCATCCGGCGGCGCCGGTGTACCACGTCCAGCCGCCGCGCCCCACATGGGGCGGCATCGAGTAGACGTCTGCCGCCACCACGTACGGCTCCACACGATAGCGCTGACTATCGGTGAACGTGCGCGCGCGGTTGATGGGGTTCAGCAGCCAAAAGAGTCCGGCGGCCTTGTCTCCTTGGCCCAATGCGGCAAAGGCCATCACCGACCACGCCGCGGCGTGTGTGTACTGACCCCCATTCTCGCGTATGCCAGGCGGGTAGTCTTTGACGTAGCCGGGGTCGACCGGGGTTCTGTCGAACGGCGGATTGAAAAGGACGGCAAGGCCGTTCTGGCGATCAATCAGTAACGTGTCCAACGCCGCCATCGCCCTGCGTGCGCGACCGGCATCGGCGGCACCGGAGAGGACGGCCCAGGATTGGGCAATGGAGTCGATGCGGCAGGCCTCGTTGGCTCCCGAACCCAGTGGCGTGCCGTCGTCGAAGTAGGCGCGACGGTACCAATCGCCGTCCCACGCTTCGCGCTCGAGGGCCTCGCGCAACAACTCGCGATGCAACAGCCAGCGTTCGGCACGCGCCGCTTCGCCGCGCTGGCGCGCAATGGGCACAAACGAATCCAACACCGAACACAGGAACCAGCCCAACCAAACGCTCTCGCCCTTGCCGGCGGCGCCGACGCGGCTAAAGCCATCGTTCCAATCGCCGGTACCGATCAGCGGCAGGCCGTGTTCGCCGACCGCGAGGCTCAGATCGAGCGCGCGCGCGCAGTGCTCAAAAAGCGAAGCCTTCTCATCCGTTACGCCAGGTTCAAAAAACGCGTCTGCCTCCGCGTGTTGCAAGGGCGGTCCTTCCAGGAACGGAACCGTTTCGTCGAGCACCGAATGATCCGCGGTCGCGATCAAATAGTGTGCCGTCGCGTAGCACAGCCATAGGCGGTCATCGGAGAATCGCGTGCGGACACCTTGGCCGGAGTGGGCGAGCCACCAATGCTGCACGTCTCCCTCGACAAATTGCCGGCCGGCAGCGCGAAGCAGGTGGGCGCGCGTTAGCTGCGGCATTGTCAATGTCATCGCCATTGCATCTTGCAACTGATCGCGAAAGCCATAGGCGCCGCCCGATTGGTAGAGCGCGGATCGTGCCCAAAGCCTGCAAACCAACGTCTGATACAGCAGCCAGCGATTGAGCATGATGTCCATGCTGCGGTCCGGCGTTTTCACCTGGACCTTGTCGAGCACGCCGTTCCAGAACTCCGTCACCTCATCCAACGTCCGATTCAAGTCTGCGTCGCGATATTTGCCGATGAGAGTCCGGGCTTCGTCTTCGTCGCGCGCGGCGCCGAGAAACAGAACAACCTCTATGGCTTCGCCCGGCTTGAGTTCGATCGACCGCTGCAACGCGGCGCACGGGTCGAGTCCCGCGCCGACGCTTCCCGACAGACGTGTCTTGGCCAGCAATGCTGCGGGCTGAGCCGGAGAGCCGTTGCGCCCCAGGAACTCGGTGCGATCTCCCGTCCAGGACGTTTGTCTGCCAGCCATGTCGACGAACGCGACTTGCGAACCGAAGTGGCTGTTCCACGGATTGCGCGCGAAGATAGCGCGTGTCGAGGGATCGGAACTCGTCAAGATGATCGGCGAGGTCAGGCCGCGAGGGGGGCCCATGAGCCACTCGACGTAGCCGGTGAGAGTCAGGCGCCTCGTGCGCTTTGTTGTGTTGTGGATCGACAGGCGCGAAATCTTGATCGGATCGTCCTTGGCGACGTACTGCAGCATGTAGCAAGCAACGCCGCCGGCGTTGTATTCGAAGCGGCTGTATCCTTGGCCGTGGCGAACCAAATAGGATGCTGAGGTGCGCCGGATGGGCGAAGGCGTTGGTGTCCAGATCTCGCCGGTGTCGTCGTCTCGGATATAGATGACTTCGGGCGTGCGATCGCAAACCGGATCGTTCGACCAGTCCGTGATCTGATTTTCGCGGCTACTTTCGCTCCATGTGTAGCCGCCGCCATCCGCGGAAACCTGAAATCCGAAGTGAGCGTTCGCCACAACGTTGAGCCACGGTGCGGGTGTTTGTAACCCTTCGCTGAGCGCAACGACGTATTCGCGGCCGTTAGCGGCAAATCCGCCAATGCCGTTGAAGTATTCCAGGTCGGGCGGTCTTGGCGACGGCGCCGCCGGAACGATGGAGCTTTCGGGGGTCGAGCGGCTGCGGTGCCGCGCGCTGGCGAACGCTGGATCGACCAGGCGGTCGAGCTGTTCGGATAAGGTGCCACGCCTTTCGGCAAGGTCCACGCGCGCCACAGCCAAGAGCGCTCTTTGGCCCTCGGGCGTCATGAGGTCGCGCCGCAGAACAAGCACCTTACCTTTTAGCGCATCGCCGGACTGCCGTCTGCGCGCTTCACCAGCGCGCACGAGTGCCCCCAGCGATGCGTGCAAATCTTGGGCATAGGACGTCGATCTCTCGTTCATCACCACGAGATCGACGTCCAGTCCCTTCGTTTGCCAATACTCGTGAGCGAGCAGAAGTTGGCGCACGAACGGCAAGCCGTGGTCTTCGTCGATCCGGACGAGAACGATCGGCAGGTCGCCCGAGATGCCGTGCGTCCAGAGCGCGTTGGGCGGCTGCGCCCCGCGTGCGATCGTTTCGGAAGGCGCCCGAAGCGCGGGATTGGCGTAGAGCAAGTGACTGGCCAGTCGCTGGTACTGGCTGGCCTGATCCGGCGTAATACCCATGTGATGGCGCTCGATCTGACCTTGAGACCAAGCCATCGTGGTGACGCGGTCGAAGGCGTTGGCGTCGCGATGCCTGTCAGCGAGCGCAATGGCTTCGTCCCGCGACCCGGCGACCAATGTCCAATACGTGATCTGCGCCGATCCGCCCGGGCGAATTCGTACGCGCCGCCGGGATGCGAAGACGGGATCGAGGACGGCGCCGACCGTATTCGACAGCGGCCGCATGTCGGAAATGGCAGCCGGCTCGCGCAAGCTGCGTCCTCGTCCGATGAATCGCGCGCGGTCGGTCTCGACTTGCAACGCACCCAAGCCGTCGCCTTCGACGAGGGAATGCATGCTGACCCACACCGCCTTGTCGCGCGGGGAACCTTGACGGCGGGTCGCCAAGAGCAGGCCTTTGGCCGCGATGTAGTCCGTCTCCACAAACAGCTTCGAGAATGCAGGATGGGCCCAGTCTGCAGTGGCAGGCGCCAGCACGAGCTCGGCATAGTATGTCACTTCGATCTCGCGCGTGCGTGCGCCGTGGTTCGAAATGGTTACGCGGCGAACTTCGCCATCGCATTCCGGCGAGACCATGACGTCGAGCGCCGTTGTCACCGAGCCGTCGTGCCTCGCGAACTCGGCTCGTCCATCGGCGAATGCGACCTTGTATTCGTCAGGCTCGGTTCCGGTGGGCTGATATCCTGCCGACCAAACCGCGCCTGTTCGCGCATCACGCAAATAGATATGCGTGCCGAAGCCGTCCGACGTCGCGTCTTCGCGCCAGCGTGTGATCGCGAGGTTGTTCCAGCGGCTGTAACCGCCACCGGCGGCGGTCACCATGACCGAGTAGCGCCCATTCGATAGAAGCTGGGTCTGCGGCGGTGACGAATGTGGTGAAGTCACTATGCGCGAACGCGGGGCGGCGTCATCGATCAACTTCGGCGCAGCCTTGACCTCTTCCGCGCGCGGATGAGCGAGCGCGATGTCCCGCGGCGTCCGTTCCTGGAGAAGAAGTTCGGTCGCGCGTATGCGCGGCTCGGCATGAAATCGGGTCCGCATGCGCCCGTCGCTCAAGACGTTCGCAATCGCAACGATGGTCATGCCCTGATGGTGGGCCATAAAGGCGCGAACGACTGCGCGGCGTTGACCTTCGGGGATGCGCGACGGCGTGAAGTCGACGGCCTCATAGAAGCCGTAGGCACCGCGTGCACCAACCTCACTCAGTCTTGCGAAATTCTTGCACGCTGCGGCCGGATCGACCATCGCGGCGAGCGCGGTCGCGTACGGTGCAACGACTGCGTTTTCGGATAGTCCGCGTTTGAGCCCTAGTCCGGGAACGCCGAAATTCGAGTATTGATACGTGAACTCCAAGTCGCGTGCATTGTACGCCGACTCCGAGATGCCCCAGGGCAGGCCGAGTTTGCGTCCGTGGGCGATCTGACGGCTGACGATAAGTCTGTTCGTGCTCGCGAGCAAACTGCCTTTAGGCGCGCGCATGACGAGCGAGGGCATGAGGTACTCGAACATCGACCCCGACCAAGAGATCAGTGCGGCGCCGCGATCGACGGCCGTGACAAGGCGGCCCAAACGAAACCAATGGCGTGCCGGCGCGTCACCCTTGGCGATAGCGACAAAACTCGCGAGGCGGGCTTCCGAGGCCAGCAAGTCGTAGCAACTCGGATCGAGCGTCTCCGTGCTGACGAGATAGCCGATCGACAGAAGCTTGAGTTCCGGATTGACCAGAAAGCGGAAATCCATCGCGTTGGAGAGATTGTTCGCTGCGAGTGCCAACGCTCCAAGACGCGCAACAATGCCGGCCTCAGGCGCCAGATCTCGCATGTGGCTCTCGACAGCGTGTTGAGCAGCCGTGCTCCACGCCAAAACCTCGAGTGTGGATGCATCATCGTGTTCCGACCGCAGGGCGCCAGCCGAGGCCACCAATCTGGTCGCTTGTGCGTGCGCCTGCTCGAGCGAACTGGCGGTTTCGAGCGAGGTGCTGAATTCGGCGACACGCTGTCTAACGCCGTCAAAGTGTTTCAACGGCTTGGCGCCACTCTGTTTGACGGCGGCGAGGGCCTCTTGAACGACGGCCAAGGCGTCGGCAACTCCCGACCGCCAGTCGGCGTCCGCTTTGCTGCAGGCGGCTTGTTCGGCACATGCGTTCGCAATGGCAATGAGATGACCTGCGAGGTTTCCGCTGTCCACTGACGAAACATATTTGGGTTCAAGGGGCAGCAAGGTTTGTGTGTCGTACCAGTTGAACAAATGCCCGCGATAGAGCTCCAACCGGTTGAGCGTTGCGAAAGTTGCTTCCAACCGGTCGACCATTTCCACCGTTCCGATCCAGTGGTTGTCCCGGGCGGCCACGACGGACAAGAGGTACAGGCCGATGTTCGTTGGCGACGTGCGGTGCGCCACGATCGGTTGCGGGTCTTCTTGGAAATTGTCGGGTGGCAAACTGTTGTCGGTAACGGTGACGAAGATTTCGAAGTAGCGCCATGTGCGCCGCGAGATGAAGCGCAGTGCGTTGGCGTCCTGCGCCGAGACGGCGGCGCGTTCTACGGTGGTCGGCGAGGCACTAGACCAGCGCGCAATCAGCGGCGAGAGGCCCCACAGTGCGACGACCGGCAAGGCTATGAACGAGGCGTACGTGCCGAACGCGAGCGACAGCGCTAGCGTGCCGACCGCGATGGCGACTGCGCCGGCCATTTGGTTGTACGCGCTCACTAGGTCGAGTTGCGGGCGATATGTGGCTTGCGCCGCCGTCACCCATTCGAGCAAGCGCCGACGGGTGAAGAACAAGCGATTCAAGGTTCGCGCAATTGCGTCCACCATCAACGCCGCTTGATGCGCCAGAAAGGTGATCGCGAATGCGATCTGGGACATCGCAAGCCCCAGGTCGCCTGCGAGCGCCTGAAGGTGGCTGCGCACCGAGATTCCCGGCCGAGGCAGGCGGATGGCGCCGAAGACCGGCAGGAGCGGTGGCAGTGCGATCGTCGCCAAGATGAAACCGGTCCAGATCAAAGATGTCTGCAGCGGAAGCGTCCAGCCGATCGCCAGCGCAAGAACGCTGGCCGGTGCCGACAGCGAGCGCCGCAGGTTGTCGAGCATCTTCCAAAGACCGCCAAGGGGGATGGCGGTTTGGTTCTGGTCATTGCCCGGCGCACCCCGCCCGAATATCCAAGGAAGCAGCTGCCAATCGCCCCGCGCCCAGCGGTGCAGGCGCGATGCCGCGACGTCGTATCTTGAAGGAAACGTCTCGAAGAGTTCGATGTCGGAAACGAGGCCCGCGCGGGCGAATATGCCCTCGAAAAGGTCGTGACTGAGCAGCGTGTTCTCCGGCACGCGATCGGCAAGGGCCGCTTCGAACAGGTCGACGTCGTAGATGCCCTTACCGGCGTAGGAGCCCTCGCCGAAGAGGTCTTGATAGACGTCCGACACGGCGGCTGTGTAGGGGTCGATGCCGCCACTGGTGGAGAAAATCTTCTGAAACAGAGACTGCTCTTTGCCGGTCGGAAGTGTGGCCGTGATGCGTGGCTGCAAAACAGCGTAGCCCTCCGCAACGCGTCCCGTGCGCGCGTCGAAGCGAGGGCGGTTGAGAGGATGCGCCATCTTTCCCACGAGGCGCCGTGCAGCATCGCGTGGTAGGCGCGTATCGGCATCCAGCGTGATGACGTAGCGCACACCCGAGGGCACGCGTATTCGATCCAGTCCCATGAAGGTGGTGTCGGTTGCGCCGCGCAGAAGCCTGTTCAACTCGTGAAGCTTCCCACGCTTTCGTTCCCACCCCATCCATAGCTTCTGTATTGGGTTCCAGACGCGACGGCGGTGAAGCAAGAGGAAGCGGTCGCCATAGCGTTCGTTGAGGTGCGCGATACCAGCGGCCGCCGCGGTGAGAAGTTCATCGTCGCCCTCGGCGTTCGGCGTCGCCGCATCGGTCCAGTCGGACAGGAGCGCGAAGTGAATGTCGCCGTCTTGGCTTGCGAGGTGGTGGACTTCCAATCCTTCAACTTGCTCCGACACCGACGCTAAAGACGTCAAGAGCGTTGGCACGACAACCATGGTCCGCAAGTCGGCGGAGACACCGTCGCGCAGTTCGAGCCCGGGCAACGTCGTCGCGGCGAATTGCGATGTCGCGAAGCGGTTGACGAGTGCAACTGCCGCGTCGGTTGCGGGAAAGAGGCCCAGCGCGGCCAGTACAGGCCACCACGAGCCAAGACCGGCCGCGTCGATGAGCGAGAGCGTCAAGCCGATCAGGGCGGCCGTAACAAAGCCGATGCTGACGATGTAGCCCAGGAAGCCAACCGCCGCCGTGGTGCGGCCCAACCAGGCGTTGACCGGCGGGCGAAAGCCAATTGCGCGTTCAAAAGCGGGCCGTCCGGCGGCAATGAGGTGGTAGCCGGGGTCGCACGCGCGGTTCTTCTCCGTGTCGTTGATGAAATTTGCGCGGCGCGCTGCAGCGGTGGTTTCTGCGAGCGCGCGTGTGGCGACCTCGATCTCGGTCAGCTTGGTGCCACGGGCAAGCTCCTCGATCGCGCGCCGGTATTGATCGCGGGTTGCAAAATCCATACGGCAGTAGTTGCCTGCACCGCGCAGCACCTCATCGACGGGGCTAATGCTCTCGAACAGCTCCGCCCAGTCGACGGCAGAGATCCGGCGCATACTGGAGATAATATTGCTCACCGTCACCGTCATTGCGGCTTGGCGCATATGTTCGCTTTGCACGACGATGTTGGTCGTCGTGTTTTGTTCGTTCAGTTTGGCTTCGAGCCATTGCATGGCGGGTGTTAGCGCAGGGTCTTGATCGCGGAGCCGTTGGACAAGTTGCGCGGCGAATGCGGGCGACATCGGCTCGCTTTCGTGGGGTTCGAGGAGCGCTTGAATCGTCGCGGCTTGGGGGCGCTTTGCGGCGAGCAATTGGTCAGCGAGACTGTCGGCATTCTCCCGGTGTTGCCGCCCCGTCAAAATCCTGTGAGTCGCACGGCGCAGATTCTCGACGAGCATGATGCGCAGGGTAATTGCCACGGCCCACAACTCGCCGATCGTCAACGGTTGCACGCGTTGATAAGCGTTGACGAAGCTGCAAAGCAGGCCGGCATCAAAGCGGCTGTCGGTGTGGGCGATGAAGGTCCACGCGAGCTCAAATACCCGCGGCAGTCCCTTGAGGGGACCATCGATCAGCTTGGGGAGTTGACGATAGTAGCCCGGTGGAAGGTCCAAGCGGATTTCGCGGATCTGACCTTCGACTAGATGGTAGTTGTCGACAAGCCATTCGGCAGCGGGCGTGATCGGGCGGCCTTCGGTGACGGCCTTCGCGATCCTGCGGTAGGCGGCGAGCAGTGTTGTCTCGTTCTTCCGAAGTCTGGCACCCAGCGGCCTAGCACCGTGTCCCAGTTCGGATACGCGATGGGTTGTAGCGAGGCTCTCGGCATGGCGTTGCAATGCGTCTGCGCTGAGCAACGCTTCGCGGATCAGTTCATCGCCGTTCCAATCGATAGTCGATTGGGGGCGTTGGTCGGGCGATGCTTGTGCCGAGTGCGGCAAAGGACCGGCATCGTTCGATAGTTCGGCACGCAGCATTTGTGGTTCCGTCCTCGCGCAAGGGCGGTTACGCGGCCTGTCGCGATCCGGCGCCTAGAGAGTAAACGCGCGAACGTGGGAATTGTTCCTTGTTGCAGACATTGGGTCCGCGCGGGTGTTCACAAGGTTGGAACCGATGGTACGACTAACTGATTGATCTGCTTCGCGATTCGACTGAAGCGCATTGAAAAGCCTTGAGACCGGCATCGACGTCGCTGTTAATCGGAGGGTCGGTGATTCGAGGTCTATCGTATGCCACGACAGTCGGGTCGCTCGATGACACCTGAGGCTGAGTCTAACAGCACCGGCACGCGGATCTATCTCCGATCGCCTGTTTGAGCCCAGATCGTCGGTGGGACAGATTCCAGATTGAGGCTTCGCGGATGAGTGCAAAAAACGGCGCTGCCAATGGGGCCGACGAGCATCACGGATCGGACTACGACCGCCTGCCTTATCCCTCGTTGCCGATCGCCTACACGCAGCCGGGCGCACTTGCTGCGATGGCGACGTTGTTTGGGGCGGTACCTCCCGATGTCTCGACGGCGTCGGTGTTGGAGCTCGGCTGTGCCTCGGGCGGCAATATCGTGCCATTGGCTGTGCGCTTCCCGCACGCACGGTTCTTAGGGGTCGATCTCTCGGCGCGGCATGTTGCCGAGGCGAATGCCAGGATTGCCGCTCTGGGGCTTACGAACATCTCCGTGCGGCAGGGTGACATCACATCGATGAGGTTCGAACGAGACGCCTTCGACTTCATCATCTGCCACGGCGTTTTCAGTTGGGTGCCGCGCGTGGCGCAGGATGCGATCCTTCGGATTTGCGGCGAAAGCTTGCGGCCGGCCGGTGTCGCTGCGATCAGTTACAATGTGCTGCCCGGCTGGCACATGCGCCGTATCGTGCGCGACATACTGCTGTTCCATGCGGATCCGAAAGCATCGCCCGCCAATCGCGTTGCGCGCGCCCGCAAGGCGCTTGCCGATATCGCCGGGACCGCGGTTGGCAACAGCCCTTACGCTTCTTTGTTGCGGAGCGAAGCTCAACGGCTCGCCAAAGCGCCGTCGGCTTATATTATGGGCGAATTTCTAGCTGAGCAGAACATGCCGTGCTACTTCAGCGAGTTCGCTACGCGTGCGGCGGCGAACGGGCTTACTTATCTGTGCGACGGTGAGGTCGCGACCTCGTTGCCGGACTATTTCGCGCCGGCGATCTCCAAACGTGTGCGGGAGCTGGCGGGCGAGAGCGCGCTTGCCGTTCAACAATACACCGACTTCTTCACCGGCCGGCCGTTCCGGCGCTCGTTGCTCGTACCTTCAGCGGGTGCGCCCAAACCAATGCTTGCGCTCGATCCGGCGCGCGCGCGACATCTGCACTTTTCGGCCGATCTGCAGCGCCGTGCGGAGCCGTCTAAGGCTGGAGAGGCGGTCTACCTCGACCAACGTGGCCGGCCGATCCGTCCAAAGGGGCCTATTGCGTCGGCGATCGTGGAGGGCTTGGCGCGTGCCTATCCAGGTACGCGCACGCTCGACGAGCTGTTCCATGGCACGAAGCTCAGCGATGAGGCTAAGGCTTTGCAGATTCTGACGCTGCTGTTGATCAGCGAGCAAGCGACCGTCTCAACCGTGCCGCTTCGCGTGGGGCGGGGCGATGGCGCGTGTCCGCGGGCTTGGCATCTTGCCCGCCTTGAGGCTGCCGCGCGTCAGCCGTTGGTGACAGGGCAGCATCACGCGCCTGTGCGGCTCACCGCAGCGCTTGCGCAGCTGGTGCCGTATCTGACCGGAGAGAATGACCGCGCCGCGCTTATGCGCCTGGCGGCAGATACACTGGATAGCGCCTCGCTGACTGAAGGTACGCCCGATCAGGCGTTGGCGCAGGCGCTTACCTTTGCAGGGCGTCACGGCTTACTCGAGCCTTGAGGCGGTCACTGCGCGTGGGGCGCGACGTCCTTTCGCTCCATGAACTCGATCAACGCGGCCACATCGACGTCGGTCAGGCTCAGGTTCGGCATCGGCAGATTGCGGTAGCGCGCCATGAGCGCGAGCGCGAGCGGGTCCTTCTCCGCGATCATCTTGTCGGGTTCTTTCAGCCAGCGCGTGAGCCATGCGCGGTTGCGCGCGCCGACCACGCCCTTTAGGTCGGGACCCAGCTTGTCGCCTTCGCCGATCGTGTGGCAGGCCTGGCAGCGCGAGTAGAAAAGCGTTTGTCCCTGCGAGAGCCCCTTGATCTCGCCCGCGACGGCGTAAGGTTGGCGCCTCACTGTCGGTGTGCCGTTGCTCAGGCTTTCGCTCAACAAGTTGGCCAGCATCTTCGGATGGTCAAACGGCGAGCGCTTGATCCACTGCGCCGTCTTTTCGTTGCCGATGATCAGGCTGGTGTTGTGCTGCTTTAGTGGTTCGCTGTCGCCGCGGATCAGGCCCAGCTTGCGGCGCAGCGCGTCGATCTCAGCCTTGTCGCCGGTCAGGAACGTCCAGCCCTTCGACGGAATGTCGAAGGTGTACATGTAGCGCTTCATCGCTTCCGGGGTGTCGTTCTGCGGATCGATCGAGATCGAATAGAAGAAGATGTCGCGTCCAAGCCTGTCGCCCAGCAGCTTTGCCACTTGGCGCATCTGCGCTGTGTCGACGGGGCACACGTCGGTGCATTTCGTATAGATGAAGTTCAGCGCGACGACTTTGCCCTTGATGACGTCGTCGTAGAACTTGTGCGTCTTGCCGTCCTGGTCGGTGAACTCCGTGTTCGGAAAATAGCCCTCGTGCCACGGCTGTTCGGCTAACGCGGGCGCGAGCGCGACAAGGAACGTCATCAGGATGGCCACGGCGGCGCGCATGCTTTCAACTCGCGAAAGACGCCCCGCACCCGTTGGGATGCGGGGCGTCGACTGTTACTGATTGCCGGGCAGGCCGAAGGACGGCTCGTAGAACGTGCCTTCCCAGGTTTGCACCGGCGTCGGGATCGCGATCGCAGCGCCCGGGTTCTTGATGTCCCAACGCATCAGCATGGCGTGGTCTTCATGCTGTGTGTTGTGGCAGTGCTCAACGAATGAGCCCAAGAACTCGCGGATACGTATCGCGACGTCGACCGCGTTCGTTGAGTCCGCTGGCGCGTCGAGGCGATAGACGTCTTTGCGTGCACCTTGTTCCCAGAGCGGCGGAGCCGCACCGCCGCGCGAGAGGATCTGACCTTCTTCGAAGTGAATGTGGACGGGGTGCGCCCAGCCGGAACCGCCACGTAGGCGCCAGATCTCGACCGTGCCCTTCGTCGGGTTGGCCGTGATGCGGTGCGGATCCATGGTGAAGCCTTGGCCCCCGTCGGTCGCGATCGTCCAGGGCGCGTCGTCCGTGCCGTTCTGCTTGGAGAAACGGAACTCACGAATGCGCGCAGTGGCGAGTTCGGTCGGCGTGAAAGGCGGCAGCGGGATCATCTCCTTCCCGCCGGCGACGTACTGCGCCGGGTCCATGCTGAGGTCGACGGCGCCGGCCGGCTGTGCGGTGACGCGGAACTCCAGGAACTTGCCGACGGCCGGGTCGCCCGCATAGGTGCCGTTCAGCACGGCAGCGAGCGGTGCCACGCCCGCTGGGCCTGCACCGTTTTGGTGTTCCATCAGATTGACCATGTAGAGCTTCGTGCCGGGCGCGAAGTTCTTGAAGTCGATGACGATGTCATAACGCTCGGCAATGCCTTGCGTCGGCAGGTCTTGGCTCTGCGCGTTCGGGAAAGGAACCGCATTGCGCATCAGGTTGCCGTCGTTGGCGACCATGTGGAACGGCACGCGTGCGCCCGCTTCGGTCACGATCGCGATCTTGAAGTAGCGCGAGACGGCGCCGTTCAGGATGCGGAAGCGGTAGCGGCGGGCGCGGACGTTGAAGTAGGGCTTGTAAGCCCAGTTCACGAGCACGCGATCGCCCAGGAATCCGTCCTTGTTGAAGATGTTGAAGAACAGCTGACCATTCGCATCCCACGCCTTGTCGGCGATGAGGAGGTTCACGTCGTAGTCGCGATTGCCCCAATCGAGCGACGTGCCGGACGGCAGACAGAGGTTCGCGTTCGCCGCGTTCGCGTAGTGGCACTGAAACCCTTCGCGGCCGCGATCGACGGCACTGTAGTAGTTCATCATCGCGGCGCTGCCTTTGTAGACGTTCTGCGCCGTGAAATCGAGCATGTGGTCGTGGAACCAATGCGTGCTCATCGTCTCGCGCCAATCGCCGCGAATGAGCGTCGTTCCGCCCGCGCCATTCGGCGTGCCGGCGTGTGGATCGGTTGCGTTGGTGTTGACGGTGTCATGGCCGGCC
>CAYXQB010000045.1:0-15689 GCA_964466435.1 uncultured Flavobacteriaceae bacterium
TACATGATCGAGACCGCCCTCGTCGCCGGCTTCACGTCCGTCGGCATGGATGTTTTGCAGTTCGGCCCCTTGCCGACGCCCGCCGTCGCGATGCTCACGCGCTCGCTCCGCGCCGATCTGGGCGTGATGATTTCCGCTTCGCACAACGGCTATGAGGACAACGGCATCAAGCTGTTCGGTCCCGACGGCTACAAACTCTCAGATGATGTCGAGCCCGCCATCGAACGGATGATGGACAACGGCCTCGCCGATCACTTGGCGGCGCCCGCCGATCTCGGCCGCGCCAAGCGTATCGACGACGCGCAGGCCCGCTACATCGAATTCGCCAAACGCACATTCCCCGCCCAGCTGCGCCTCGACGGACTGCGCATCGTGCTCGACTGTGCGAACGGCGCCGCCTACCGCGTAGCACCGGAAGTGCTTTGGGAGCTTGGCGCCGAGGTCATCAAGATCGGCATCGAGCCGAACGGCTACAACATCAACAACAAGTGTGGCTCGACCTCGCCCGAGGCGATGTGCGCCAAGGTGAAGGAAAGCCGCGCCGATCTTGGTATCGCCCTCGATGGCGACGCGGACCGCGTCGTCTTGGCCGATGAGAAGGGGCAGATCATCGACGGTGACCAGATCTTGGCGCTGATCGCCCGCTCTTGGAGCAAAGCCGGCACGCTCAAAGGCGGCGGCATCGTCGCGACTGTCATGTCGAACCTCGCGCTCGAGCGCTACGTCCGCGCGATGGGCCTCTCGCTCGAACGCACGGCTGTCGGCGACCGCTACGTCGTCGAACACATGCGCGACAAGGGCTTCAACATCGGCGGCGAGCAATCCGGCCACGTCGTCCTGAACGACTTTTCGACCACGGGCGACGGCCTGATCGCAGCCCTCCAAGTTCTCGCCGTCATCGCCCAAACCGGCCAGAAGGCGAGCGAAGCTGCCCACCTTTTTGACCCACTGCCGCAACTCCTCAAGAACGTCCGCTTCCGCGCTGGTCAAAAGCCGCTCGAGAACCAAGACGTCGCCACCGCCATCAAAGACGGCGAGGCCCGCCTCGTCGGCAAAGGCCGCCTCCTCATCCGCAAGTCCGGCACCGAGCCCTTGATCCGCGTTATGGCCGAAGGCGACGATGAGAAACTTGTGACGACGGTGGTCGGCGACATCGTCAAAGTTCTCGAAAAAGCCTGCGTCGCCTAAGCTGTTGTTTCACCCGATGAAACGATGAGTGCGCTTCCGCGCACCTAGGGCGTCATTGTTTCATTGTTTCATTGCATGAGCCCGCTTTGTTTCTTCGTATCTTCGGGCAAGCCGAACACGAACTCGCCAACACGCACGCCCGCGACTACATTCACCTCCATGCAACCCACACGCATGCACGGCCGCGTGCTGATCGTTGCCGGATCCGACTCCGGCGGCGGCGCGGGCATTCAAGCCGACATCAAGACGGTCACCGCGCTCGGCGGCTATGCGGCAACGGCGGTCACGGCCGTCACCGTACAGAACACCCAAGGTGTGAGTGCGATACACCCGATCCCGCTCGACATCGTGCGTGGACAGATCAAAGCCGTGCTCGACGACATTGGCGCCGACGCGATCAAAACGGGCATGCTCGCCACCGCCGCCGTCATCGAAGCCGTGATGGCGGCATTGCACGAAAGCCAGGCACCTCTGATCGTCGATCCTGTGATGGTCGCCAAAGGCGGCGCCGTGCTGCTCGAATCGGACGCGGTTGCAGCGCTGAAACGCCATGTCCTTCCGCGTGCGATGCTGATCACGCCGAATCTGCCGGAAGCCGAAGCGATCACCGGCCGCAAGATCGCAACGCCCGAAGCGATGCGCGACGCACTGAAACACCTGCTCGATCTTGGCCCCAAAGCCGTGTTGCTCAAAGGCGGCCACCTGCCGGGCAACGAGATCGTCGACATTTACGCGAGCGCTACCGGCACGCAGGAGTGGCGCGACAGGCGCATCGCAACGCGCCACACGCACGGCACCGGATGCACGCTTGCATCCGCCGTCGCGACAGGATTCGCTCAAGGTATGAGTGCCGTCGATTCGATTACCCGCGCCCGCGCCTATGTGCGTCGCGCGCTCGAAACGGCGCCGGGTTTTGGACAGGGCCACGGTCCGCTCAACCACGCACACACCGTTCGTCCCTTTACGGAGGAAGACACATGGAATTGAAGCTCTGGCAACTCGACGCCTTCGCCGAAAAGCCGTTCGAAGGCAACCCTGCGGCTGTAGTCCCTCTGACGCACTGGCTCTCGGACGAGCAGATGCAGGCGATCGCCGCCGAAAACAACCTCGCCGAAACCGCGTTCTTCGTGGCGACCGGCGCCGGCAAGTACGACCTGCGCTGGTTCACGCCGGAGGTCGAGGTCCCGCTTTGCGGCCATGCCACGCTCGCCAGCGCCTACGTCGTCTTCCACCATCTGGCACCAAGCCTCTCGCGCGTCGATTTCGCAACGAAGAGCGGCACGCTGACCGTCGACAAAGGCGAGGGTGGCTTCCTCGTGATGGCGCTACCCGCCTATAAGTCCGCGCCGCACCCGGACGCCGAGGAATACCTCGAAGCTTTGGAAGAGGCACTCGACGTCACACCGACTGAGATCGTGAAAGCCAACTACACGATCGCTCTGTTCAAGACCGCCGATGAGATCGCCGAAATCGACGCCGACGCCGTCGCGGACACGCTGGAAGAGTTCGACGAGGAATGCCTGGTCGTGACCGCGCCCGGCACCGAGCTGGGCTTCGACTTCGTCTCCCGCTTCTTCGCGCCCGGCAAAGGCGTCCACGAAGACCCGGTGACCGGCTCCGCCCACGCGGGCCTGGTACCCTTCTGGGCAAAGCGCCTCGGCAAACCCAAACTACTCGCCCGCCAAATCAGCCAGCGCGGCGGGACGCTCCACTGCGAGGAGCAGGGCGAACGCGTGATCCTGAAAGGCAAGGTCGCGCCTTATCTCGAGGGCGTGATCCGCATCTAAAGATACGCAACCGCCACGAAGCCCGCCACGATGATGACGGCGAAAGCCGTCGTCACCAGCGTTAGGTGCTTCTCCACGAACGTGCGCGCGGGTTGACCGATGAGGTAGAGCAGGCCCGCGACGAGGTAGAACCGCCCGCCACGGGTAGCGAGCGAGGCCAAGCCGAACGTCAGCAGGTCGAAGTGTGCGGCCCCGCTAGCGATCGTGACGAGCTTGTAAGGGATCGGCGTCAGCCCTTTGACCAGGATGATCCAAAGCCCGTACTCGTTGAACTGCTGTTGAAAATCCGCAAACCCGCCCTGCAGCCCGTAGAGATCGATGACCCACTTGCCAAGCGTCTCGAAGAAAAAGTAGCCGATCGCATAGCCGAAGAAGCCGCCAACCACTGACGCGATCGTACACACGCCCGCAATCAGCCACGCCTTCGCGCGCTGCGCGATCACCATCGGAATGAGCATGATGTCCGGCGGGATCGGGAAGAACGAACTCTCGGCGAACGACACGCCTGCAAGCGCCCAAAGCGACTTCGGATGTTCCGACATCCGGATCACCCAATCGTACCAACTACGAAGCATGCGGAGCCCCTCGAAGCGCTGACGGGAGATGGGTTACCGGATCGTCGAAGCCGCGGCAATCAGCGTTTTTTTGCGATAGCCCGGCCGTATCGACAGGGAAGACAACCGGCATTGGTTTTCCGGTCATGCGCCTGGCACGCTGCAAACATCGGAAATGCATAGGAGCCCTCAAATGACCGCCCACGTCACGCTCAGAGATTGGACCTATATCGCCGTCATGGTTGCGCTGCTCGTGTCCTACGTGGTGAGCCTGCTGTCGCAAGGACTGGACGCACGCGCCGGCGAAAGCAAACACAGCGCCGCCAAAGACGCCACCGTCAGCGTCTGTGCGATGCCGCCCTCACGCGGTTAGCCGAACGGAATCGGCAGTGCCGCGCACGCCCTCACGGCTCCGTCCCGGGATCAGGCCGCGCAACGCATTGCCGAACCAGACCTTGCCCCCCTCAAGGTCTTCGGGCCGCAGCACGCACTCCACCACGCGCTGCGGCCCGTTCTCGATCAATTCCTGCCTGAGGCACCCGTTGAGAAGCCCCGATGACAACGGTGGTGTCAGCCAAACCCCATCCCGTTCGAGAAAGATGTTCGTCCGGCTTCCCTCCGTCACCTCGCCACGCTCGTTGACGAACACGACTTCATCGCACCCTTCGGCCTCGGCAAGCGCCTGGTCGTAGAACGCGCGCACCGTCGTCTTGTGATGCACCCGCCAATTGCCGGAGTTGATCGGTGTCGCGGCGAAACCGAAGCGCCACGCCGCGTCGGGCGTAGAGAGGGTGAGTGGCGCGATTTCAACCTGCGTGTCGCCACGCACGCCGAGTGTCAGCCGCACGCGCCGCAAACCGTCCGCACCATCGAGAGCGGCGGACAGCGCTCGCCGGATCGCAAGATCGTCGAAGAGAAAGCCGAAGTGGCGAGCCGACGTTTTAAGCCTCAGCATGTGCCGCTCAATCAGGTTGAAGCCCACATCCGCGCTCCACCGCATCGTCTCAATCAGACGGAACGGTTCATCCGCGTCGACAAGGAAGCGCGCCTTGAGCAGGCACTCCGCAAACTCGGCATCGGGCTCGCTGTCCCAAACGATCCCGCCGCCGACGCCCATCTCCGCCTGGCCGTCGTGCAGAGTCAGAGTGCGAATGGCGACGTTGAACGCCATCCTGTGGCGCATCGCATAGCCGACCGCCCCGCAATAGACGCCGCGCGGTTCGTCCTCGACTTCGCGAATAATCTCCATTGCGCGAATCTTTGGCGCCCCCGTCACCGACCCGCACGGGAACAGCGCCGGCAACAAGCGTCCGAGTGACGCCGGTGCCGCGAGCGTCGCTTGGATCCCGGAGGTCAGCGTGTGAAAGCGCGGATACGTTTCGACGGTGAAGAGGTCGCTGACCCGCACGCTTCCCGTTTCCGCCACGCGCGCCAGATCGTTCCGCAACAGATCGACGATCATCAAATTTTCGGCGCGCTGCTTCTCGTCGCTGAGAAGTTCCTGCCGCCGGCGCTCGTCGCCCGCGGTGTCGGGCGCGCGCGCGACAGTCCCTTTCATCGGCCGCGCTGTGATCCGCCCCCCGTCGACGGCGAGGAACTGCTCCGGCGAAAGCGACAGCACGTCCTCGTCCGTAAACCGCAGGAACGCGCACGCGCCGGCACGTGCTTTCTCGCGCAAGGCCAAATACGTCGCGAACGCATCCCCGCCGCCGGTCCGCAGTTTGAAGGTCAGATTGACCTGATAGACGTCGCCGTCACCGATCAGCTGCCGAACGCGTTCGACCTTCGCACGGTGGGCGGCCGCCGTCAGCGCCGCTGAAACCTCCCCCGAAACGGCAGCGCCTTGCGCCCGCTCCATCAGCCATCGCGTTCTGGCCTTCGCCGTAAGGCGCTCTTGCGTGCCGAACAGATGAAAGCGCAACAACGGCCGCCCCGTCCGAGGCAACAGCCCCGCAAGCCGCGGCTCAAACACGTACCCGAGTTCGTAAGCACAATAGCCCGCCGCGATCAGGCCCCGCCCGACGGCCTCGTCGATCGCAGCAAGGGCGGGGGCCACGTCCGCTGGCTCGCGCGCCTCGATAAGTCCCTCCACGCCGTGCATGAGCAATGCCCCCCGGGTCGGCCAGGTCGCGTCGTCGAACAGGGCAAAGGGCTCGGTGTCGGTGGGCGTCATTGTGGGGTGCAGGTACGGGGACGGCTTGATTCGGCGCCACACCTTGCCCAAATGCAACGTGTGGCGGGGAGGGTGATCCTTTTGCGCTGATATAGCGTGGAGCATGCCTCATGTCGCGACCCGGGCCATTCGGCCATCCCTTTTGCCTGGGATTTGATGAGGTTGAGCGCCTGGTCGAAAGGCTTGGTCGCGCGCAGACAGACGCCTATCCGCCGATCAGTATCGAGGAAACCGCTGAAGACCGCCTGCGCCTCACGTTGGCGGTCGCTGGGTTCGCCCCCGAACAACTCTCGATCACGCTCACGGGGCGTGAACTGACGGTCAGAGGCGAGCGGGCACAACCGCCGGAGGGTCGAATTTACCTGCACAAGGGAATTGCCACGCGGGGCTTTCAGCGCGGGTTCTTGCTGGCCGAAAACCTGGAAGTCGAGAGTGCATCCCTGAGCAACGGTTTGCTGCGGATCGAATTGAAACGCCGACGGCAAACCCACGAAATTCGTCAGATTCCCATCACATTGGGGTGAGAGCCGCGCCTATTCCCTTTGGCCTGGTCAACACCCACATAAATGCCATGAAGCGTCGCTATGTCGGTTGCCAGGAAGGGGCCGAAGCGGCGGCTAGTAGGAGTAAAGACAATGGCGATGGTGACAAAGGAGTTTAGCGGCCACCCGCACGATTTGAGCGCAGACGAGATCGCCCGCATCATCGGGCCGAACACGGTTTACGTGCGTGAAGTCGCGGTCGCCGAATTGAAGGGCTCGGGTGTGCTCCCCGTGGACGCGCCGATCCCGCCGAGCCAAAAATTCTTCGCGCTGCACGCAGCCGACGGACGCCGCGTCGCGGTCGTAGACAGCCGCGACATGGCCTTCGTGGCCGCCCGCCAGCACGAACTGGAACCCGTGAGCGTCCACTGACGCCTTCAACGTGGCCGGGCGCTTGCGCGCCCGGTCTCGCCGATCTTCTTTCGAGTAGTGTCAGGCCGCGTGAACGCCGGCCGTCGGCTCGGTCAGCAGCGCGTAGATTTGCGACCGGTCGCTTGCCGCACGGAGCTTTTCGCAAACCGCCGCATTGCGCATCAGGCGCGAGATCCTGGCCAGCGCCTTCAAATGGTCCGCGCCGGCGTCAACGGGCGTAAGCAAAGCGAACACGAGATCGACAGGCGCCGAGTCGATCGCCTCGAAGTCGATCGGTTCGTCCAAATGCACGAACAGTCCGACGATCTTATCGAGTTTCGCCAACCGCGCATGCGGGATGGCGACGCCATGGCCCGCGCCCGTGCTCCCCAGCATCTCGCGTTGCCAAAGCCCTTCGAACACCTTGTCCGCGTCGAGCCCGGCGACAAGCGCGGCGAAGCCCGCGATCTCGGTGATCAGCTTCTTCTTCGACGATGCCTTCACCCGTTGAAAAACGGCTTGTGGCGCCAGAAGGTCTGAGATCTGCATGACCGCGAACCGCGCCGCTTCAGCGTTTCGCACTGGCTGGATCGATCCAGCCGATGTTGCCGTCGGAACGGCGGTAAACGACATTGATCTCGCCATGCGCGCTATTCCGGAACACCAACGCGGGTGTTTCCATCAGATCGAGTTGCATGACCGCCTCGCCCACCGTGAGCGTTCTTAGCTGGGTCACGTTCTCCGACACGATAATGGGGTTGAGCGTCGCAGGCTCGCTGGCATCTCCGTCAGCCTCGGGCGCGATGATATGTTCGCGCGCGGGGCTTACCGCAAAGCTCGCGCGCGCGCCGTTGTGATGGTCGCGGATGCGGCTTTTGTAGCGGCGCAGGCGCTTCTCCATGCGCTCGATCGCGGTGTCGAAGCTCGCATAGATGTCGGTCGAGCGCCCCTGCGCCTGCAAATGCAGACCCGACGCCAGGTGCACCATGCAATCGGAGCGGTACTCGTGCCCATCGCGCGAGAACGTAACGGCGCCGTCAACCGGGCGGTCGAAGTATTTGCCCACCGATTGCACGACCTTGTCTTGAACATAGGTCCGAAGCGAACTGCCGATATCGATTTGCTTGCCGGTGATGGAAAGTTGCATGGGTTCTGGTCACGCCTGAAGAAGAGTTAGTAGGCAACTGCGATCGTGCAAGGCCACGAATCACGGAACGGCGGCACCGTCCGACAAATTCATCCCTTGCTTCAAGCGGCGGCGCTCGACGGATGAAGGAATTCGCATCGCTTCGCGGTATTTTGCAACCGTGCGCCGGGCGATGTCGATACCCGTTTTGCGCAAAATTTCGACGATTCGGTCGTCCGAGAGGATGGCGCCGGTCGTCTCGTTGTCGATGAGGTCCCGGATGTGGTGGCGTACCGCTTCCGCCGAATGCGCTTCTCCGCCCTCGGCCGATTGAATGGCCGAGGTGAAGAAGTACTTCAGCTCGTACGTGCCGCGGGGCGTTGCGATGAACTTGTTCGCGGTGACACGGCTGACCGTCGACTCGTGCATGCCGATCGCCTCGGCGATTGCGCGCAGATTCAAGGGCCGCAAATGCGTGACGCCGTTGACGAAGAACCCGTCCTGCTGGCGCACAATCTCAGATGCGACTTTGAGAATGGTCCGCGCTCGCTGATCGAGGCTGCGCACGAGCCAGTTCGCGTTGTTCAGGCAATCGGTGAGGTAGGGCTTCGCCTGTTTGTCCTTGCCCGACACCGTCGCATAGTACCGCGAGTTGACGAGCACGCGGGGCAGGGTGTCGCTGTTGAGTTCGACCTGAAATCCGCCACCCTTGGTGTCGCGGACATAAACATCGGGCACGACCGGCTGCACCGGTTCACTTCCAAACTTGAGGCCGGGCTTAGGCGTCAGGTCCTTGATCTCGGCGATCATGTCGGCGAGGTCTTCGCTCGTGACCTGCGTGATGCGCAGCAGCCCCTGCACGTCGCGCTTCGCCAAAAGGGCGAGATTGTCGAGCAACGCCTGCATCGCCGGATCGAGCCGGTTGCGCTCCTTGAGTTGCAGCGCGAGACACTCGGCGAGCGTGCGGGCGCCGACACCGGTCGGGTCGAACGTCTGGATCGCCTTCAACACGTTCTCGACGACGGCGACCGGCACTGCCAAATGTTGCGCCGCTGCAGTCAAGTCGACCGTGAGATACCCAGCCTCGTCGATCGCATCGATGAGGTAGGCGCCGATCAGCCGGTCGCGCGCATCCGTGCACACAACACTAAGCTGCGCGGCCAAGTGGTCATGTAAGTTGAGGCCTCGCGTCAGGGTGGCCTCAAGCGACATGGCGTCGTCGGAATCGGACCGCGACGCTGTTCCGCGCGTGTCAAAAGAGGTGGGGCCTGCATCGCCGGCGGGTTCGGCCCGATCGCACGCGGAATCTTCCGCATAGACGTTTTCGTATTCGGTATCGAGCGCGGCCGCGGCATCGGCCGGCGGTGCGGACTCGCTGAGCGTCAGCGCGGTTTCGCCTGGCGCGGGCGCCTCGGCCTTCGGTTCCTCGCTCGAGGCTGTTCCGTCGTCGCGCTCGAGCAGCGGATTGCGCTCCAGTTCCTGTTCGACGAACTGCTGCACTTCAAGGTTCGACATCTGCAGCAGTTTGATCGCCTGCTGCAGTTGGGGGGTCATGACCAGGGATTGCCCCTGGCGAAGCTCCAAGCGTTGCGTTAGAGCCATGACATACCCATCACCGTTACAACGAAAACTTCTCGCCGAGATAGACGCGGCGCACGTCCATGTTCGAAACGATGTCGCGGGGGCTGCCCTCGGTCATCACTTCGCCGTCGTGAATGATGTAGGCGCGGTCGATGATGTCCAGAGTCTCGCGCACGTTGTGATCGGTGATCAAGACGCCGATGCCGCGTTCCTTCAAATGGTGCACCAGCTTGCGGATCTCGCCGATCGCGATCGGGTCGATACCGGCGAACGGTTCGTCGAGCAGCATGAACGAGGGCTGCGTCGCCAAGGCGCGCGCAATCTCGACGCGACGCCGCTCGCCGCCCGAAAGCGCAAGCGCAGGCGCACGCCGCAAATGTTCGATCGCGAACTCTGCGAGCAAGTCGTCCACCAGCTGCCGCCGGCGCTGCTGATCGCGCTCTACCAACTCCGCGACCGCCATGATGTTCTGCTCGACCGTGAGCCCCCGGAAGATCGACGCTTCCTGCGGCAGATAGCCGATGCCGAGCCGCGCGCGCCGGTACATCGGCAACGCCGTGATGTCGTGCCCGTCCATGAAGATTGAGCCGGTATCGACCGGGATCAGCCCTGTGATCATGTAGAAGCAGGTCGTCTTGCCGGCGCCGTTGGGGCCCAGAAGTCCCACGGCCTCGCCGCGCCTCACCTGCAGCGACACGCCGCGCACGACGGGGCGGCGGCGGAAGCTCTTGCCCACCTGTACCGCGACGAGACCTGTCTGTTCGGCCACGAGACGCGGCCGCCCATACTGTCCCCCATGTTCGCCCTGCACATCCATCGCCGGATGATCGCCCTGATACCCGTTACCCATTGAACGATCTCATCAAATGCCAGTTGGCTTTAAGGTTGCGTGAAATGAACTAGTTCTGCGGCGCCGGAGCCGGGGTAGAACCCGGGATCGGCGTGTTGATTTTTGGCGTCTTTGCGGGAACGAAGACGCCTTCCACCCGCCCGCCGGGGCCTGCACCTGTCAGGTCCGCTTTCCCGGTAGCGAGGTTAATCACGAGTGAACTTCCGCGCAGGATGTTAGGACCTTGTGCAAGAACGACCTTGCCGCCCATCGAAACCTTGCGCGCGCTGATGTCGTAAAGCGCGGTCGCGCCGGTCGCCTGCCCCTGCGGTGAGGCGAGAACGACGTTGCCCTTCGCCTCGATGCGCATGATCGTGCCCTTCGTCGCTTTGATCGAAAGCGAGTCCGAGCGCAGTTTCAAATTGCCCTGCTCCACGCGGACGTTGCCCGCATAGGTCGCCGTTTCGCTGCGCAGATCGGCGGTCGTCGTGTCGGCCGCAATCGAGATCGGCTGGTCGCTGTCGCGGCCCATGCCTGAAAAAGGATTGGGCACGCTGCTCTGTGCGTACGCGGTGGTCGAAAGAGCAACGGCAGCAAGGGCGATTATCAGCTTCATGGCGTCGGCTTCGCTTTGGGTTGAACGAGGGTCTGCGGGGACGGCGGCGCGTTGGAGCCCGGGACAGGCGGAGGAACGTACGCCTCTTCGTCCGGCAACGGCTCGGCTTTACCTTCAGGGTTCGTCTCGGCGGCGGCGGCGGCCTCACCCATGCGCGCGGTGGGCACGTAGGTCGTCTGCACGCCGCCCATGAAACGTAGCACGCGCGGATCTCGTAGCCCTTCGAACCGCTTGGCGGTGAAAAGGCCCATTGGACCCTGACACTTGATCGGCGCGTCGCCCTTCAACAGGCCGCTGCCGAAATCGTAGCGCGCCGCTTCCGTGTGGCACTCGTAGCCTTGGTCCGAATAGATGTTGATCGAGTCGGAGAGATCGAGCGTCTTTCCCTCGACGTCGAGCTCGCCCTTGATCGCGCCGACCTGAACCCAGCTCTTATCCTGCATCGTGATGTCGGCGGTGACCTCGTCGATCGTCAGCCGCCGCGCTTTGCCCGGCACCTGTGTGGCGCCCTTCGCGGTCACTGTGAACGGCTGGCCGCGCCCGTCGGTGCCTGTGAGCTTCGGATTGACGAGCTGCCGGTCCTTGTCGACGCTCCCTGTCTCCGTCGCATAAATCTTTACCTTCGCCTCGCGACCCTGCGACGAGTAGATGACCACCAGCACGATCAGCGAGCACGCGACCAGGGGCAGCATCACCTTCATGATGCGCACGAAGCGGGTGTAGCCGACGGTCGTTCCCGCGGCAGGCCGTATCCGGTTCTGCCACTGATCGAGTCGCGTGCGCGGTTCGGGGGAGGTGTCGACAGCCATCGGGGCTCAAGCCACTCCCGCGCGCAAACAGTCATGGACGTGCACGATGCCGACCGGCTTCGGTGCAGCCTTAGCCACATCTTCGTCCGCGACCACGAAGAGGCACGTCACCGGCACCTCGTTCTGGTTCATGAGCCGAAGCGCCTCGCCGCCCAGCGCGCCGGGCCTAATCAGCCGCGGCTTCGCCGTCATGACGTCCTTGGCGCGCTGCTTCAAGAGGTCGTTCTGCATGTGGCGCCGCAAGTCGCCGTCGGTCACGACGCCGATCAGCCCGCCTTGCGCATTCAAGACGCCGGCACAACCGAACCGCTTCGACGTGATCTCGATCAAGACCTCGCTCATCACCTTGTTTTCATCCACCAGCGGAAGCTCGGTTCCCGTGTGCATGATGTCGGCGACCCGTACGAGCTTGCGCCCCAGCGATCCGCCCGGATGCAGCTCGCGGTAGTCGTCCGCCGTAAACCCGCGCCGCGTCATCAGCGCGACCGCCAAGGCGTCGCCCAGCGCCAGCTGCATCGTCGTCGAGGTTGTCGGCGCCATTTCGATCGCACAGGCCTCGCGCGCAGGCGGCAGAATCAGCGCCACGTCCGCGTGCTGTGCCAGCGGCGACTCCGCCCCGCCGGTGATTGCGATCATCGGAATGGCGTTGCGGCGCGTGAAGTCGATGATATCGGTAAGCTCCGCCGTCTTCCCCGAATTGGAGAGCAACAGCACTGCATCCTTGCGCGTGACGAACCCGAGGTCGCCGTGGCTTGCCTCGCCCGGATGGACGAACTGCGAGGGCGTTCCCGTGGACGCGAACGTGGCCGCAATCTTGTTTCCGATATGCCCGCTTTTGCCCATGCCGCTGACGATCACCCGGCCCTCGATCCCGATCAGCAGGTCGAGCGCCTTTGTGAAGCGCCCGTCGAGCGATCGCGCGAGCGCGCCAAGGGCATCGCCCTCGACGGCGAGCACGCGCCGAGCAGCCTCAAGATCGGCGCTGACGTGGGAGTCGGGAAAAGCTGTCATAAAAGCGAAACTCGCAAACCGGGCATGAACGCGAGCCACGTTTTGTCTGGTGTGTGCGGCGCAAAAAAGGCGCCGACGCGAAAATCATGCCAACTCAAATCAGTATCGTCTTTTGCCCCCCTCAAATCAAGGCGATCCGGGGGCTTGGACATTAACGTTGCGTCAGTGCGCGAAGATGTCCTCCAGCCCCCAGCCGGCCAGGTCCAACTGTGCCCGCGTGCCCACGAAACCGAAGCATTTCAGCGCCAGGTCCTGCCGTCCCTCGCGCACCAGCATCGCGTCCAGCGTGTTCTTCAGCTTGTGAAGATGCAACACGTCGGAAGCGGCATAGGCGAGCTGCGCGTCGCTCAATTTCGCCGCACCCCAGTCCGAGCTCTGCTGCTGTTTCGACAGGTCGACATCCAGCAGCTCTTTGACGAGGTCTTTGAGTCCGTGCTTGTCGGTGTACGTCCGCACGAGCTTCGACGCGATCTTCGTGCACCAAATCGGCGTTGTCGGCGTGTTCAGGTACTTCTGGAACACGCCCACATCGAAGCGCGCATAGTGGAAGATCTTCACGACGTCGTTGTCGGTCAGAAGCCGCACCACGTTCGGCGCGTGATACGTCTTCCGATCGAAGCGCACGACATGGCAGTGCCCATCGCCGCCCGACAGCTGCGCCAGACAAAGCGCATCGCGCTGCGGGTTCAAGCCAAGCGTCTCGGTGTCGATCGCGACGCTCTTTCCGAAGTCGACGCCCGCGGGCAAGTCGCCTTCGTGGAAGTGAATTTTCATGTGAGAAGAATCCGACCGTTTCGCGTCAAAAGCCACGCCACGGCCAGGCAGGTCAAGAGCGCCGGGTGCCGCGTGGGCGACCCCGGCGCCAACGCGCTACCGTCGAACCTTGGGGATCGTGCTGAGCACCACGATGAAGAGCACGACGCCGAGCCAGAACTTGGCCGCTTGATCGGTGCCCTCGCTCGCGAAAATCTGCGGGCCGGCGACAAGCCATGTCATCGCGACGATCCAAACCAGCGTCATCGCGGCGTCAAGCCGGCGCGTGAACGGGCGCCACTCTCCGGCCGCAAACACGGCCCCGTAGACCAGCGCGCTCGAAGCCCAAAGCCCCAAGACAATCGGGCCGCCGGTCGCGACGAAGTTTGGGTCGTACGCGAACGCCGTCCCCGTCGCCGGCAGCAGCTTTGGAAACAACCACGGCGCGCCGGCAAGCGCGGCGGCACCGGCAAACGCGGCCACTGCCGCGACACTCCACCCAAAGCGGTTGATTTTGCCGCTGTTCGCCACTGCATCAGTCATATCGTCCTCCTTCTACCCAAACTTGATTTCAAGTTTTCACGATCCGCGCCAACGCCGTTGGGCGCGGCCGCTGCAGGTGCCGGTAAAGCTTCAAGCCGAGATCGATGGCGACCATCACCGCCAAAACGCCGAGCCAAAACTTCGCGGTCTCATTGGCTGCATCGTTCACGAAGATGCGTGGGCCAGCCGCAAGCCAGGTCAGCAAGGCGAGCCAAAGCAAAGCGAGCGCGAGATCGATCCGCCGCGTAAGCCCGCGCCAGCGTCCTTCGAAGAACACGATGGCACCCATCAAGGCTTGGAGCGTCCACATCGCAACGACGGCAGCCCCGCCGATGGGAAGGAAATCCGCGGCGTACTCAAACGCGTCTGCCGCTGCGCGCGACAAGAAAGTCTCGGTCCACCAAGGCGCACCGACGAGAGTCGCGATCCCGAACGCTGCGGCAGCGCTGCTGAACACCCACGTCGTTCTGTTGATGTCGTCGCGATCGCGCGCGCTCGGCCGCCACGTCGAAACTTGAGCGGGCGGCCAGCGATGCCGTACCCAACCGCCCACGATTGCCGCCGTCACCATGAAGCCCGGCCACCACAGCGCGCCGATGCCGTAAGTCAGCCACCACGAACCGAGCATCACAAACTCGCGCCCCGGCTCCTTAAGAAGCGCGGCGGGCAACGTCACAAGCCACTGCAGCGCAACGCCGCCAAGCGCAATCGCCGCGAACCGCACCGACCGCGTCGCCGGAACGATCGTGAACCCAGCCGGCCGGTAGCGCTCCGCCACCGCTTCCGGCGAACCGAACGCGCGCACGAGCTCGAGCGCCATGGCCTCATCCGCCGCGCGCCCACCCATCTCCGCCTTGCCGGACAGCTCGTCGCGGAGCAGCGCGCGGAGCTCCAGCGCCAGATCGTTGCGTTTCGCGCGCGGCAAGCGCCGTGCCACGTCGTTCACATAAGCCTCGATCACAGCCTCGGGCGTCATCATCGACCGTCCTTCTTGCGCTTCGTCCCAGTGCCGTCGTCGGCGATCAAGCCGCCGACGGTCTCGACAAGGCCGTTCCAATTCTCGACCAAGCGCCCATAGAGCGCCCGTCCGGCGGGGCTGAGCTTGTAGTACCGGCGCGGCGGCCCATCTTCGATCCGCCACTCGCTGACAAGCAGGTTCTGCCCCTCAAGCCGCCTCAGCAGCGGATAGAGCGTCCCCTCCTCGATCTCCATGCCGCGCGCGGCCAGCGATTGCCTGAGCGAATACCCGTATTGCCACGACCCCAGCTGCGAGAGCGTCGCCAGCACGATCGCTCCGCGCCGAAGCTCTTGCTCAAGCTTGTCGTCTGGCGGTGGCGTGTTCGGCGGCATACCAAGCGTCGTCCTGTACTGTGTACAGCTAGGTATATAGGCTTGCGATGTCAAGCCCTCGCCTTCGACGAGGGATTTCAGTCGCTGCCTGCTTGCGACCGCGGCTAGGCGTTCCGCCCAAGCCGCATGTCGGGATCGAACGGATAGAGCGGGCGCTTGATGCGCGTGTATTTGAACAGCTTCAGGTCCGAGGCCGTGCAGCCGTCGCCGTCGCACATCACGATGTGTTTGGCGATCGGTTCGAAGCCCGCGCGGAAATGCTGGCGCGACTTGATGATGACATAGCGCTTGGTGCGCGGGTCGATACCGCAATGGGTGAAGACGCCGAGGTCGTAGGGCTCGCTGCGCCGTTCCGACACAACGATCAGCATCTTACCTGTGTCGAGCACGGCGGTGCGCCCGAGCCGCACGATGCTGCCCGTCGCCATGGGCCCCGTGACCTTGAACTCGCCGTCCGTGATGCATTTTACCGAGCC
>CAYXQB010000046.1:0-15311 GCA_964466435.1 uncultured Flavobacteriaceae bacterium
GATCGCGGCGAAGCCGCGAGACGGATGGGGGGTACACGCCGAAGGCGTTCGTCCTGCAGGTAAGCAGCCGCGCGCGTTCCGCGCGTTACCCCCCATCCGTCGCTTCGCGACACCTTCCCCCGCAAGGGGGGAAGGAGGACTGGTTGATGTTTTCTACGCTTTTGATCGCCAATCGAGGCGAGATTGCTTGCCGCGTGATGCGAACCGCGCGGCGGATGGGGATCAAGACCGTTGCCGTCTATTCCGACGCCGATGCGGCGGCGCCGCATGTCGCGATGGCGGATGCTGCCGTGCGGATCGGGCCGGCACCGGCGAGGGAGAGCTATCTGCGCGTCGAGGCCATTCTCGAAGCAGCGCGGTCCACCGGGGCGACGGCGGTCCATCCCGGGTACGGGTTCCTGTCGGAGAACGCGGCGTTCGCCGAGGCGTGTGCGACGACCGGACTGGTGTTTGTGGGGCCTCCGCCCGCCGCGATCCGGGCAATGGGTCTCAAGGATGCCGCCAAGGCGTTGATGATCAAGGCGGGCGTTCCGGTCGTGCCCGGCTATCACGGGGACGATCAGGCTGTTGCGCATCTGACGAAGGAAGCCGAACGCATCGGGTTTCCGGTCTTGATCAAGGCCGTCGCCGGCGGTGGTGGTAAGGGCATGCGCCGCGTCGACAAGGCTGCCGACTTTGCCAAGGCGTTGGAAGGCGCGCAGCGTGAGGCGCAAGCGGCGTTCGGCGATGCGCGCGTGCTGGTCGAGAAATATGTGTCGGCGCCGCGGCACGTCGAGATTCAGGTGTTCGCGGACGCGCACGGCAACGCCGTGCATCTCTTCGAGCGCGATTGTTCGCTGCAGCGGCGGCACCAGAAAGTGATCGAAGAGGCTCCGGCGCCGGGGATGCCAAACGACGTGCGTCGCGCGATGGGCGAAGCTGCGGTCAAGTGTGCGAAGGCCATTGGCTATCAGGGCGCGGGGACCGTCGAGTTTATCGTCGACGGGTCAAAGGGGCTCAAGGCCGACGGCTTCTATTTCATGGAGATGAACACGCGGCTGCAGGTCGAGCATCCGGTGACGGAGATGATCACGGGATTCGATCTCGTCGAGTGGCAGTTGCGCGTGGCCGCGGGGGAGAAGCTGTCGCGCACGCAGGAGCAACTGGCGATCAACGGGCATGCGGTCGAAGTGCGGCTCTATGCGGAAGATCCCGTCAAAGGATTCCTGCCGTCGATCGGACGGCTTGAACGGTTGAAGCTGCCCGCACCGGACGCGCATGTGCGTGTCGATTCCGGCGTCGTCGAGGGCGGCGAAGTGTCGATGTTCTACGACCCGATGATCGCGAAGGTGATCGCGTGGGATCAGAACCGCACGGCGGCGTTGGCGCGGCTTGCGAACGCGCTTGAGACGGCGGAAGTCGCGGGCGTGAAGACGAACCTCGCATTTCTGATCTCGGCGCTGCGGCACGATGCGTTCATCGCGGGGGAGATCGATACCGGCTTCATCGACCGGCATAAGGAAAGCCTGGTTGGGGCGGCGACGCCTGCGCCGGCTGATGCGGTGATATTCGCCGCGCTGTTCGTCTTGCTTGAGCGGCGCGCGAAGGCGGCGGGTTCCTCGCCGTGGCGGCACCTCGACGGGTGGCGGATCGGCGGCGTGCGGCAGGAAGAGATGCTGCGCCTGACCGAGGGTGAGACCGACCGTGCCGTCGGCGTGCTCTATCGCGACAATGGGTGGCGTTTGTCGCTGGACGGGAAATCGCTGGATGCGGACGCGGTGTTCGATCGCGACGGTTCGATCTCGGCGAGCCTGAATGGGCGGCGGGCGCAGGCGAGGGTGTTGCGCGTTTCGGGCAATCTCGTCGTGCTGATGCAAGGGCGCAGCTATGCGTTCGAGCCGCACGATCCGTTGGAGGCGGCCGAACACACGCATGATGCGGGCAAGGAATTGCGTGCGCCGATGCCGGGCAAAGTCGTGCAAGTCATGACGAAGCCCGGTGATCGTGTGCGCAAGGGTCAGGCGCTGGCCATCATCGAGGCGATGAAGATGGAGCACACGCTCTCTGCGCCCGGCGATTTGACGGTCAAGGATGTGCCGTTCCGCGCCGGCGATCAGGTGGGCGAGGGCGCGGTGGTGGTGGGGTTCGAGTAGACCCTGCGCGGTATACCGCCCCCACTGCGGGGCGGTCGAAATTTTGAAAAAATTTCGGGTGGGGGGCCAGAGCCTTCGAGGCTCATCCCCCCACCCGAACCTTCTCGCCCTTCGGGCTCAAACGTTCGACCGCCCCGCAGTGGGGGCGGTATTTTCTTTCTTCAGTAAATCGCGAAGTCGGCGCGGCAGCCCTTCTTTACCCACACGCCCCGGCGGTCGTAGCCCCAGGTCTTGTTGAAGCGGCAGGCCGAGCGGCTGCGCTGATGGGCGAGTTGGGCGTAGTTCCTGATCGGAACTTGGCAGAAGCGGTATTTGTTGTTCTTCGAGTCGCAGGAGATGATGTAGGCGTTGTCGTAGTCGTCGTCCGGATAGCCGCCCTGCGGATACCCTTGTTGCGGCGGGTAGCCCTGCTGCGGGTAGTTCGGATCGTACGGATAGTTCTGCGGCGGGGGCGGCGGCGGTTGATTGTAGCCGCCGTCGTCGTTGTCGCCGGACGCCAGTGCGCCGATTACGCCCAGCGCCAGAATCCCAAGGCCGATCTTGGCAGCCGTGTCGTCGTCATCGTCGCGGCGGCCGATCCGGAACGTGGCGCTGCAGCCGTTGGCAACCCATACGCCGCTGCCGTCGAAGCCCCATGTGTCGTTTTGATAGCAGGCGTGCGGCGAGTGCTGCGTTCTAAGGACAACACCGCCCGCCGTGCTTGTGCGGCAGTAGTTGTAGCCACCTACGGACGAGTTGCAGCGTAGATCCGCTGCTGCCGCGGGTGCCGCCGTGCCGATGAGACTGGCGCCAAAGGCTGCGGCCGCGATCGTTGTTTTCAACATCGTCTTCAGGGTCATGACAGGTCTCCGAACTTGCGTCGTGACGGATTAGACAGCGTTCGCGGCGTCGATTGCAAGAGGCTCGCACGGCGGAGTAGTTTGCGCATCGCGAGCGGGCTGAACCGGCTTGCCAAGTGGAGCACCCTACGATGCAAAAGCGAATTCTCGTTTCTTTCGGCGTCTTGATCGCGACAGGTTCGGCGTGGGCGGCGGGCGGTGCCGACTACGACGGCGATGGGCGCATCAGCCGCGAGGAATTCCGCAATCAAGCGGCGCGGTCGGCGTTTGCTGCAGACAAGAACGGCAACGGCCAGATCGACGATGGCGAGGTAAAACTCACCGCGGAAATGCGCAAGAAGGTCGATTCGAACGGTGACGGCAAGATCTCGGTTGAGGAGTTGCAGGAAGGCCATATGGCGGGCTTCGGCGATCTGGACAAGAACGGCGACGGCTTTCTCGATGCCGGCGAGATGAAGGGTTGACGCTTCATCTGATCAAACTTTGTGTCGGCGTCGATTCCGTTGAGGATCTGCGGGCGTGGCAAAGCGAGCGGCTCGCGCAACTGAAGAAGCGCGGGCAGAAGGCGGAGCTGAAGCACACGACGCGCATGGTGCCGAAGCGGCGCGATGATTTGCTCGACGGCGGATCGCTCTATTGGGTGATCAAGGGCTACACGGCGGTGCGTCAACCGTTGATCGATATCCGACCGTTTGTGGACAAGGAAGGCGTGGGGCGCTGCCACCTGGTCTATGGGAAGGACTTGATCCTGGTGGCGCCGCGGCCGCGCCGCGCGTTCCAAGGATGGCGTTACCTCGACGCGAAGGACGTGCCGCCGGATGTGGGCAAGGCCGGGAAGGCAATGCCAGACAAGTTGCGGCGCGAGTTGGCTGAGCTGGGGTTGTTGTAATCCTTAAGCTTTCGCGGTCTGACCCAGCACCTTCTTCGGCGGGAAGCGTTTGAACGTTCCAAGGTGGCTTCGAATGCCGGATTGGAAGACGTCGACATAGGTCAGCTTGCGCGTCATGTAGTTGTGCGTCTCTTTCGGGTCGAGCCAGAGGTTATAGAGGCGCGCATAGGCGTAGCGTTCGAGCACGCCGGTGAAGCCGCCGGGGCCTGCGTGGCCTTCGCCGTCGTCGCTGGTGGCGGTCAGGACCATTTTGTATTCGCCGCAGCGTAGTGCCGAGAAGTTGGCCTGTAGCCAGTAGTAATGGAACTTGCGGTTCGAGTGGCCGTCCGGCGAAAGCAGGAACGACGTTTGGTCGACGCCGTCGATGTAGCGATCGCTAGGCAGACGTCCGGTCTCGCCGGCGAGGCCTAGGGCCGTGGGCATGATGTCGTTGAAATCGAAGATGCCGTCGCTTTGCTGGTCGGGTTCGATCGTGCCTTGCCACATCATCAATCCGGGGACGCGCACGCCGCCTTCCCAGGTGGAGCCCTTGGCGCACCGGAACGGCGTGAACGCGCTGTCGGGCCATGTTTCCATGTGCGGGCCGTTGTCGGAGGACACGAAGATCAGCGTGTCTTCGAGTTGACCGGTGGCGCGCAGGGCCTCGACGAGGCGGCCGATAATGGCGTCCATCTCAAGGATCGTGTCCTTGTAGGGATGGCGGGCGGGCGACTTCCCGAGAAACTTTTCATGCGGGTAGTTGTCGAAATGGGCACCGCGCGTGCAGTGGTAGAGCAGCCAGGGCTGATCCTTGTTCGCCATCCGCTGGATGAAGTCGGTCGAGTACTGGCACCATTTCTCGTCGAGTAGCGACAGGACCGGGATCGTGACTTCTTCGACATTCGTTGCCTCCTGCCCGCGCTTGGCGTGCACGAAGCAGCGGTTGAATGGCATGTTCTCGACCCATTTGGTGCGAGCTTCGGAATAGACGATCTCAGGGAAGTAGTGCGGATCGCGCCATTCCGAATACATGTCGGAGACGGAAAGGAAGCCGTAGAAGTCGTCGAAGCCGACGTTTTGCGGTTGCGAGGCGGCGTTCTCGCCCACATGCCACTTGCCCACGGCCTGGGTTGCGTAGCCGGCAGAAGCGAGCAGTTCGGGAAGCGTGACTTCGCCTTGCAGGCCGCCCGCTTCGCCGTACATCGGCGGGCGGTGGAGACCGTGGCGGTTCGGGACGCGGCCGGTCAGGAGCGTCGCGCGAGAGGGTGAGCAGCTGGGCTCGGAATAGCATGAGGTCAGCTGCAGGCCATTGCGCGCGATCTTGTCGAAATTGGGTGTCGGTGCGCCGACCGCGACGCCGCCGCCGTAGCAGCCGAAATCGCCCCAGCCGACGTCGTCCATCAGGAAGATCAGGATGTTCGGGCGCTTCTTGCGGCGGGTCTTGTGCGCGGCAAGGCGACTCGCCGCTTCCTTGATTTGATTGGCGTGCTCGAAGGCAGGTTCCAGGTGCGGGGCCTTGGCAACGGTTGCGCCGGCGATTGCATCGAAGCTCTGCATCGTGTGTATCCTTCCCCTGACGAGCCGCCCGTTATGGCAGAGCGACGAGGATTTGGCGATGACCGTGCGGCTAGTGCGCATGAGCAGAGTTTGGGCTCCGGTGATATTGGCGCTCGCCGCATCTATGTCGGCGGGCGACGGGCGGGCTGACGCCGCCCGGCCCGTCTGTTTCATTGGGCCGGTATTCTTGGACGGCGTCGGTGCCGACGCTTGCGTTGGAAATGAAAAGGAGCGCAAGCGGCTGCTCAATGTTGCCGTGGTGGACAGCGCGCGCAAGCCGATACCGTTGGTCATGCGTGCGCAGGGGAATGCGAAAGACAAGATGACGGTCGCGACGTGCCGCAAGTGGTTGCGGGCCGTCTCGCTCAGTCGCACGGCCATGCTTGCGGTAGATCGAGCGCGCGAAGCGTTCTATGAGCGCACATGCCTGACGCTGGATCAGCTGAAGTTCGGAGCGCCGGCTCGCAGGGTCTATTTGACTGCGAAAGGGCGGGATCTCTTAAAGCCCGAGCGCGTTCCGGCGCGGTTGCTCGAACAGGCGGGGATCAAAGGGCCTCTACCGTTGCCAGGTGCGACAGTCGCCGACTTGTCGAAAGCGGGCGAACTTGTCATTCGCAGCCGCAAGACGGGCCTGATGGAGGTCACTTGGCGCACCGCCGATCTGGTGCTCAATCCGGTTGCGCGGGGCGACTTCAATCGCGATGGGATCGAGGATCTCGCGATCGCGATGCGAGTCGTCATCCGCGGCTCGAAGCGGCGCGTAACGATGATCGTGTTCGCGACGCGGCGATCGGCCCGGACAGCACTAGAGGTGATCTATCCAAAGGCGCGAGGTTGAGCATGAGCGTACCGGTGATCGAGACTGAGCGGCTGATCTTGCGGGGGCATCGCCTTGAAGACTTCGCGACGCTTGCGGCGATGTGGGCGGACCCTGGTGTAACGCGGTTTATCGGCGGTAGAGCGTCGACGCGGGAAGAGAGTTGGGCGCGACTAAACCGGTACGTTGGTCATTGGGCGTTGCTCGGCTTCGGCTATTGGGCGGTCGAGGTGAAGGGCGAGGGGCGGCACATCGGCGACGTCGGCTTTGCGGATTGGAAGCGGGATATCGTGCCGTCGCTTGATGGAATGCCTGAAAGCGGGTGGGTTCTCGCGCCCGAAACCCACGGCCGGGGCATCGCAACTGAAGCGGTCCGGGCCGTGCTCGCCTGGGGAGACAAGCATTTCGCCGGTAAGGCGACCGCTTGCATCATTGCGTCCGACAACGCCGCCTCGATTCGGGTGGCGGAGAAGTGCGGCTACCAAGAGTATTGCCGCACCGACTTCAAGGGTTCGCCGACGGTTCAATTTCGGCGGCGCGGATAGCTTGCATCCGCCCCCTCGGCCGTAGGAATGTGCGCCCCCATGAGGGACCACCCTGCGCGCGCCGAGATGGCGCGGCTCTATCTGGCCGACGAGACCGATGTCGTGAACGCGCTGCTTGCGCGGGCGCGGTTGAGCGCGGCCGAGGGCGAGGCGACGGAGAGGCTCGCACGCGACCTCGTAAGCCGCGTGCGGTCGCAGCGGCAGCGCGGCGGGCTTGAAGCGTTTCTTCAAGAGTACGCGCTGTCCACGGAAGAGGGCGTCGTTTTGATGTGCCTCGCCGAGGCGCTGTTGCGCGTGCCGGACGCCGAGACGCAGGACAAGCTGATCAAGGACAAGATCGGGTCGGCGAATTGGAACAAGCATCTGGGGCAATCGTCCTCGTTGTTCGTGAACGCGTCCACATTCGCGCTTATGCTAACGGGCCATGTCGTGAAGCTCGACGGCGGGGAGCGGGATTGGTCGACGATCTTCGGGCGGTTGGTGCAACGGTCTGGCGAGCCCGTAATCCGGCAGGCCATGTTGACCGCCATGCGCATCATGGGCGGGCAGTTCGTGCTCGGGCGCACGATCGAGGAGGCGTTCAAGCGCGGGGCCGACGAATCGAAGCGCGGATTCCGCTTCTCGTTCGACATGCTTGGCGAGGCGGCGATGACGCACGACGACGCGGAGCGTTATGCGCGCGCCTATGCGGATGCAATTGCGGCGATTGCAAAGTACGAAGGCGCGCGTAAGGGCGATATCTTCACGCGCAATTCGATTTCGGTGAAGCTATCGGCTATTCACCCGCGCCTTGAGCAGGTGAAATGGGAGCGGGTGAAGAACGAGCTCCTGCCGCGCTTGGTACCGCTATGTGCGGCAGCGCGGGACGCGGGGATCGGGTTTACGATCGATGCGGAGGAAGCCGACCGGCTTGAGGTTCAACTCGACATATTCGAGGCGCTGTGCGGGCGGCAGGAGTTGCGCGGTTGGGATGGGCTTGGGCTGGCGGTGCAGGCTTATCAGAAGCGTGCGCCAGCGGTGCTGGCGTGGCTTGCTGCCGTTGCACGGGAGCATAAGCGGCGACTGCCGGTGCGGCTGGTCAAAGGCGCCTATTGGGATAGCGAGGTCAAGCGGGCGCAGGAGCTGGGCATCGACGGCTATCCGGTGTTTACGCGCAAGGCTTCGACCGACGTTTCGTACCTTGCCTGTGCGCGGCAGTTGCTTGCCGACCGGGAAGCTTTCTTCCCGATGTTCGCCACGCACAATGCGCACACGCTTGCCGCTGTGAAGACGCTTGCGGGCAATCGCGAGGACTATGAGTTTCAGCGGCTGCACGGCATGGGCGAGGAGCTGTACGACGAGGCGGTCGGCGGCGATAAGCTTGGCGTGCAGTGCCGCATCTATGCGCCGGTTGGGGCGCATGAGGATTTGCTCGCGTATCTGGTGCGCCGATTGCTCGAGAACGGCGCCAATACCTCGTTCGTCAATCGTTTGGCCGATGATGAAGCGCCGATCGAGGCCATCATCGCCGATCCCGTCACCCAAGTGGAATCCATGCCCACAAAACCGCATCCGCGTATTCCGTTGCCGGCAGACCTGTTCGGCGACCGAAAGAACTCGCACGGCGTTCTGCTCAGCGATCCCGCGAAAGCGGGGCCGCTGTTGAAGGCGATCGGCGATGCCGTGGCTCAACCGCTTGATGCGCGTCCGATCGTCGGCGGCGCGTTGAAGGACGGTAAGGTGCGCGACGCTTTCGACCCGAGCTTGCGGTCGCGTCGCGTCGGAACGGTGGTCGATGCGACGCCGGGGCTTGCGGCGCAAGCAGCGGCTCAGGCGCGCGCGGCGCAGTTCGACTGGGACGCGCTCGGGGGCGTAAAGCGCGCGGAGATTCTTTCGCGAGCGGCGGATCTGTTCGAGCGCGACGCGGCGTTGCTGATCGGGCTCTGCGTGCGCGAGGCTGGTAAGACCGTCGCGAACGGATTGGCCGATGTGCGCGAGGCGATCGATTTTTTGCGTTATTACGCGAACCTGGCGCGGGAAGATTTCTCCGGACCGAAGGTGCTGCCGGGGCCGACCGGCGAGCGCAACGAACTGTCGCTGCACGGGCGCGGCGTGTTCGCTTGCATCAGTCCGTGGAACTTCCCGGTTGCGATTTTCACGGGGCAGATTGCGGGCGCGCTGGCGGCCGGCAATACGGTGGTGGCTAAGCCGGCGGAGCAGACGCCGCTAACCGCGTTCGCGGCGACGCGGCTGCTGCATGAGGCGGGTGTGCCGGGTGACGTGCTGCACCTTCTGCCCGGCGACGGCGCAGGAATCGGCGGCACGCTGACGCGCGATGCGAATGTCGCGGGGGTCGCCTTTACGGGTGGCACGGATACGGCCCGGCTGATCAACCTCTCGCTTGCCGAGCGCAAGGGGCCGATCCCGCCGTTCATCGCCGAGACAGGCGGCTTGAATGCCATGATCGCGGATTCGACCGCGCTGCCGGAGCAACTCGTGCGCGATGCGGTGATGTCGGCGTTCGACAGTGCCGGGCAGCGTTGCTCGGCGTTGCGCGTATTGTTCCTGCAGTCGGATATTGCGTCGAAAGTCCTGAAGCTGCTTGCCGGCGCGATGGCGGAGCTCAAGATCGGCGACCCCATGAAGCTCGACACCGACATCGGACCGGTGATCGATGCGGATGCGTTGGCGGTGCTTGAGGCACATGCGAAGCATATGGCGCGTGACGGGCGGCTGATTGCCGAGGCGTCTCTTTCCGGCGAGACGCGCGATGGGTTCTTCTTCGCGCCACGGGCGTTCGAGATCGACGCGATTTCCCAACTGCAGCGCGAAGTTTTCGGGCCCATCCTGCACGTGGTGCGGTTCGAGGCGAACGCTTTGGGCAATGTGATCGATGCGATCAATGCGACCGGCTATGGGCTGACGCTGGGCGTGCACACGCGGATTGAAGGGACTGCCGATTTCATCCGCGCGCGTGCGCGGGTCGGCAACCTCTACGTCAACCGCAACCAGATCGGCGCCGTTGTCGGCGTACAGCCGTTTGGCGGCGAGGGACTTTCGGGGACGGGACCAAAAGCGGGCGGACCGTATTATTTGCACCGCTTTGCCGTGGAGCGAACGGCCTGCACGAACACGACGGCTGCGGGAGGCAATGCTAGCTTGCTGTCGCTCGGCGAATCAGCGCCGTGAGCGAGGGGTTGTATGGCCGGACTTCCGGCGCCGTTGGTCGTCGTCGGTAACGAGAAGGGCGGGTCGGGAAAGACGACCGTCGCCATACATCTCGTTGCGGGCGCGATGAGTGCGGGCCTGCGTGTGGGCGGGATCGACCTCGATCACCGGCAGAAGAGCTTTTCGCATTTCTTCGAGAACCGGGCGCGTTGGGCTGAGCGGGCGGGCAAAGACTATCCGCTGCCGAAGATCGCGCCGGTGCATGCGTCGGAACGCGAGACCAAGACGCTGGCCGAGAGCGAGGACGCGCGGCGGCTTGCGGGGGCGGTGGCTGAGCTTTCCGCCGAGTGCGACGTCATCGTCGTCGATTGTCCCGGCGCGGACACGGCGCTCGGGCGCGCGGCGCACGCGAATGCGTCGGTCATCGTCACGCCGCTCAACGACAGTTTCGTGGATTTCGATTTGCTCGCCGGGGTGGACCCCGAGACGTACGAAGCCAAAGCGCCGTCCATCTATGCCGAGTTCGTTTGGGAGAGCCGCAAGCGGCATATGATCGAGAAGCGCCGGACCATCGACTGGCTCGTGGTTCGCAACCGAATGTCGAGTCTGGAGACTCGTAATCAAAGGCGTGTAACAGAGGCGCTGACGAAGCTGTCGCAGCGCATTGGGTTCCGGTTGGCGCCAGGGCTGACGGAGCGCGTGATCTATCGCGAGTTGTTTCCAAAGGGGCTCACCGTGCTCGACCTTATAGAGGGCAAGACCAAGGGCATCACGATGGGCCAGATCGCGGCGCGGGCGGAGGTGCGGGCGTTGGTCGCTGCGCTCAAGCTGCCGCAACTTTCCCGGGTCGCGGCTGCCGGATGAGTGTTTAGCGCACCGCGATCGGCAGGCTGGCGCGGGCGTTCGCCTGGTCCCAAGAACCGTCCGTCACCACGAGGCAGCTGGTGCCACGCTTCTGCAACGCCTTGCAGAGCGATTCAGCTTTCGCCGGCGTGAAGGCGCCAAAGCGCACGCGGTAGAAGGTTTCGCCGCGAACATCGAGTTGCACAATTGCGCTTCGGGCTCCGCCAAGGATGTCGCGCTGGCGTGCCGTCACTTCGCTCAACTGCGTTTCGGCCTTATCGCGTGTTGAGTGCGCGCCGACCTGGATCCCCCACTGACCGGAATGCGTGACGGGCGTCGAGCGGACCTGTTCGGCCGTATCACCTTGGCCGATTTCGCGCGGGCTCGACGGTATCGTTGCCACAACCGGCGCGGCGCCGTTGGCGGGCGGCGATGGCGATTGCGCTGGCGGCGCCATGACCACTTGAGACGCGGCATCGGGCCGAAAGGCTGTTGCGCTTTCCGCGGCTTCGGCCGCCGCTTCTTCGTCGTCAAGGACAAGCGGCGACATCGCCATGATCACAGGAGCCGGGCGACCGAGGCCGAGCTTCGTGAATTCGCTTTCGAGTAACTCTGCGGTTTGGATATCGCGGTCGCGCGCAGAACGGCCGCCCATGACGACGGAGATCAGGCGCGTGCCTTGGCGTGTCGCAGAACTCGCCAGGTTGAAGCCCGACATGCGCGTGTAACCCGTCTTCATACCGTCCGCGCCGTCGAAAAACTTCATCAGGTTGTTGTGGCCTTCGTAGCTGCGGCCGCCCCAGTAGAAGCTCTGCAACCGGAAGTACGGATAGAATTGCGGAAAGTCAGTCACGAGCCTGCGGCTCAAGATCACGAGGTCGGCGGCCGTCGACCGTTGATTTTCGTCTGGCAGGCCGGACGCGTTGACGAACGTCGTGCGCGCCATGCCCATCTCGCGGGCCTTTTGCGTCATGCGCGTCGCGAAGGCCCACTCGCTGCCCCCGAGGTGTTCGGCCGTGATGACCGCAACGTCATTTGCGGAGCGAACGACCAACGCTTTGATCGCGTCTTCGACGGTAATCTGCTCGCCAGGAGATAGACCCAATTTCGTGGGGTCTTGCGAAGCGGCGTAGGTCGACGTTGTCATCGGCGTCGACAGCGTGAGATTGCCCTTTTGAACCTGCTCGAACAGCAGATAGAGCGTCATCATCTTCGTCAGCGAAGCGGGGTAGCGCGTTTCGGCCGACATGCGCTCGTAAAGCACGCGGCCGGTGTTGGCTTCGATGACGATCGCGGCAAATTTTTCGACGTAAGGCTGCTCGACGGCGGGGCGATGGTTACGCTTGGCCTTCTTGCGTTTGCGTGCAGCATCGGCGGTGTCGGCTGTGATGGCCGCGACCACCAACAGCGTCAGAACCGTTAACAAATACTTCCACAGCTGACCGCGCGGAACCATGATTGAGCCCGTTACAAAAGGTCAAACGCTATGGCGGACACGTCAGCAAGAAGCAGACCAAACATCGGCTTGCTCCTCCCCCGACACGACACCAACAACTTGCCGAGTCTGTCAGATTTTTCGCGGTTGAGAAGTGTAAACATGCGCAGCACCACCCGCATTGGGGACCTTGCGGCGATCGAATCTGAGGAGCGCCGCTGGCCGGACTCGCTATCATCGAACTTCGCAGGGCGGCATTTACGATTGGTTAACGGTGTTTGTGAGCACGGGTTTCTGTCGTTGTGCGGTGCACAATTTTACCTTGACAAGCTACGTAGGTACGCCCATATTGCGAAATGCTGCAGTGCAGCATAGGCATGCAGAACAGACACAGCTGCGCGTGAATCCGTTCAGGCATTAACCAATCTCTGCGGGTCGAAAAGGATCAAAGCGATGGCGAAGACGAAATTTGGAACCGAATCGGTGGAGCAGGTCATGAAAGACGGAAACGAAGCGATGAAACACGGCGTGGAGTCGATGACGAAGGCCTATGAGCGCTTTGCCGGATTCGGCAAGGGTGGCGTTGAGGCGTGGATGCAATCCGCCACCACGATGACGAAGGCGTTCGAGCGTATCAACGGCGACTGGTTCGCGTTCTCCAAGCAGCAAATGGAAGACGGCGTGGCCGCATTTAAGGCGGTTGCGAGTTCCAAGAGCGTACACGAGGCGTGGGAAGTCCAAACGGACTACGCGAAGTCTTCGCTCGATGCGTTCGTCGCGCAGGCGACAAAGGCGAACGACCTGTTCATGGATGCCGCGAAGAAAGCGTCGGAGCCGTTCAACGCGCGTCTCAACGAAGTGGTCCGCGACGTTCGCGAAGCGACCCCATTCGGCCGCGCGGCTGAGTAATCCTTAGATTTCCTCGATTGTAGCGGGGCTGAAGGCGGTTAGCCTTCGGCCCCGCTTGCGTTTGAGCCGTGGGCGTGCTGCGTTTTGCGTTATGTCACTCCATCGCGTCGATTTTGGGTCGCTAAAGCGCCCATCATCTCCCAACACGTTCCTGATGGCCCCTGAGGGCCTTTGCAAGGCCGCCAAGGTTGATAGCGAGCCGCCGGTGTTCGCTGCGACGCCGGCCAAGCTTCGTCAGGCGTTATTGGGGGTCGTGATTGCGCAGGCGCGCGTGTCGCATAGCCTGGCCGACGAACCGGAACTCTACGACGACTTCGTCGTGCGGTCGGCCTTGTTCGGCTTTCCCGATCTGGTGTCGGTTCAGTTTTTGCCCTACGGCAAGGGGCAGTCGACGCTCGCCCTTTACTCGCGCTCGGTCTATGGGCGTTCGGATCTTGGGGTTAATCGTGCGCGCAGCTTGCGCTGGCTGAAGCTGGTTGACGCTGCCGTCAAGCCCGCCACCCGCTGAAAAACGCAGGGATATGCGCCTTCTGGGCGCTTTTCATCGCCCCTGCCGATCCTATCTAATGCCTCTCATTGGCACTGCTGACTGCAAGCGACAGATATGACGAAACAGAACGGCGACCGTGACGGGCAGGGGCCCTCCACCGGCTTGGTCACGAAGGTTAGGCCTAAGACGAAACGTCCGAGCCTCTACAAGGTTCTGATGCTGAACGACGACTACACGCCGATGGAGTTCGTCGTGCACGTGCTCGAGCGCTTCTTCAACAAGGGGCGGTCGGATGCCGAGCGGATTATGCTGCAGGTTCACCAGCAGGGCGTCGGGATTTGCGGCGTCTTTACGTATGAAGTCGCGGAAACCAAAGTTGCACAAGTGATCGATTTCGCCAGGCGGCACCAGCACCCGTTGCAGTGCACACTGGAGAAAGAGTGATAGAGTGAGGTCTCTCCTGGGTGGTTTGAGGGGTTTGAAGAAAGGCGAACGTTAGTGGCGAGTTTTTCGAAGTCTCTGCAGAACACCCTCCATCGCGCGATGGCGCTCGCGAACGAGCGGAACCATGAGTACGCGACGTTGGAGCACTTGCTGCTGGCCTTGATCGACGATCAGGACGCCGCTGCCGTCATGCGAGCGTGCAACGTCGATGTGGACGCGCTGCGGCGCACGCTTTCGACCTATGTCGATACCGACCTGGCGACACTGGTTGTGGACGACGGCGAGGATGCGAAGCCCACGGCGGGTTTCCAACGCGTTGTGCAGCGCGCGGTCATTCACGTGCAGTCGTCGGGCCGCGAGGAAGTGACGGGCGCGAACATTTTGGTCGCGATCTTTGCGGAGCGCGAAAGCCATGCCGCCTATTTCCTGCAAGAGCAGAACATGTCGCGCTATGACGCGGTGAGCTACATTAGCCACGGCATCGCGAAGCGGGCCGGCGCCACGGAGTCGCGGCCTGTGCGCGGGGCGGACGAAGACGGTGAAGAGGGGGAGAAGGCGGTCAAGCAGGGGACAGAGGCGCTGGAGGCCTACTGCATAAACCTCAACAACAAGTCGCGTGCGGGGAAAATCGATCCGTTGATCGGGCGCGAACTTGAGGTCGAGCGTACGATTCAAATTCTCTGCCGCCGGCAGAAGAACAACCCATTGCTCGTGGGCGACCCCGGGGTCGGCAAGACGGCGATCGCCGAAGGTCTGGCGCGTAAGATCGTGCAAGGCGAAGTGCCGGATGTGCTGAAGGATTGCACGATCTTCGCGCTCGATATGGGAGCGTTGATCGCGGGCACGCGCTATCGCGGCGATTTCGAGGAGCGGCTGAAGAACGTCGTGAAGGAGCTTGAGCACTTCAAGGGTGCGATCCTGTTCATCGACGAGATTCACACGGTCATTGGTGCCGGCGCGACGAGCGGCGGGGCGATGGACGCGTCCAACCTGTTGAAGCCCGCATTGCAGTCGGGAACGCTGCGCTGCATGGGCTCGACGACCTATAAGGAGTTCCGTCAGCATTTCGAGAAAGACCGGGCGCTAGCGCGGCGGTTCCAGAAGATCGACGTGGGCGAGCCTTCGGTCCCGGACGCGATCAAGATATTGAAGGGGTTGAAGCCCTACTTTGAGACCTATCACAAGGTTCGCTACACGAGCGATGCGATCAAGGCCGCGGTCGAGTTGAGCGCGAAGTATATCAACGACCGCAAGCTGCCTGATAAGGCGATCGACGTGATCGACG
>CAYXQB010000047.1:0-15110 GCA_964466435.1 uncultured Flavobacteriaceae bacterium
GCCGTGCCCTCGAGAATGCCGAGGATGTCCGACTCCTTCATGATCAGCAGCTCCTCGCCGTCGACCTTCACTTCGGTGCCCGACCACTTGCCGAACAGGATGCGGTCGCCGACTTTGACTTCCGGCGTAATGCGGTCGCCCTTTTCGTCGCGGGCGCCGGGGCCGACGGCGACGACTTCGCCTTCTTGGGGCTTTTCTTTGGCGGTGTCGGGGATGATGATGCCGCCGGCCGTCTTCACGTCTTCTTGGACGCGCTTTACGACCACGCGATCACCGAGCGGACGGAACTTCATGAGGTTCTCTCCTGAGATGACTGGTGTTTGATGTTTTGGCGTACTGCTAGCACTCACCGATAGTGAGTGCCAAAACGCGCGTGGGATTTAGGGAGTGCCGCCAGGGGCGTCAAGTGGGCGCGCGAAAGAAAATTGCGGCGAACGTAATAATTTCAATAATATCAATAGGTTATATTCGCGGCGGTGTTGCCGCAGCTACCAACCTGCCGACAGCGAGACGAATACGCGGGGACTACGGTCACCCTGGGAGAGAACGTCCCGGGTCAGCGGTTTGGCGATCTCGACGCTGGCGCTGAGACCCGGCGCGACACCAAGGCGAAAGCCGCCACCGAGGGAGGCCATGCTCTCGGTAACGTCGCCGTTGCTCCAAATCTGAGCGGCATCGGCGAACGCGTAGATCTGTGCCGACGAAAGCCAATCGTTCAGCTTGCGCCAAGTCCAACGCAGTTCGATCGAACCGGCCAGACCATGATCGCCGGTGATTTCACTGTAGTCGTAGGCTCGTCCGAAACGAGCGCCGCCGACGCCGAACTTCTCCGACGAAACGAGACCGCCATCGGCCCATTGCCCCGCGCCCGAAGCCACCACGTCGAGCCTTCTGAAGAGATTGTGCGTTATGGTGGCGTCGAGCCGCGCCCGCGTGAACTGAGGCCGCGCGTCGGCGGAGGAGAGATTTGCGTCTCCGTTTTCGGAGGCATTGAGCACGTCTAAGCCACGCGAGGCTTCGAGCGACACGTCAGCGCGCGTTGCGCCGGCGACGAGCGTGTAGCTGAAGCTGCCGCGCAAGACGCGCGTCTGCTCGCGCACGATCGCGGCATCGGCCGTCAGGACGTTTGTGTCTCGAACGTCGCCTTGAAGTTTGGCCCAAAGCGAATGTTCGCGGGAGCGCAGTATGGGGACGATGACACGCGCATAAAGGCGTTCGGACTCGCTCGCAAAGCCTGGAAAAGCATCGCCGCTACTGCTGCGAGAAACCGAAGCGCCTACTTCGGTCGATAGCGCGCCGCCAAACCACCCGCGACCGTAACCAATGTCGGTAAAGAACAGCTCGCTCTTGTCGGCGGGCGCAGTGAACATCTGCGCTATGACCCTGTCGTTGGCGCCGAACAGCGAGTTGAAGGAAAGCGCCAGCAACCCCTGCTCGGGGCCCTGGTACGCGTCGCCGCGGTTGTCACCGAACAGGCGCCACGCCACCGGGATCAACTTGACTTCAAGCTTCAACGTATAGCGCGCGGCGTCGTTGTCGTCGGCCGCCAAACGGGTCGACGTCACACGACGGCCATAGCGGTCGGCCAATAGGAGGAGGCTTCGTTCAAACGTCGCTAGGCGTGTGGGTCTCTCGGCAAACGCGGAGGCAAACTGCGCGTCGGCGTCGGCTTGATCGAGGCCTTGCGGTTGGACAGAGGCGATATAGCCTTCGACGGCACGCAGCTTCAGAACACCGTCACGCACTTCCTGCGGCGGAATGATGGCACGGGAAAGAAAGTAGTCCCGGTCGCGATAAAGCTGCGTCACACATTCGGTCAGGCCGACGAGGCTGGCCGATCCCACGTCTTGACCAATCAAGCCCGCGGCACAGGTTTCGGCCGCGCCGCGGTCGATCGCCGTCATGCCTTCGAAAGCGACCGACCGCAGCCGGAAGCGCGGTATGGAGGCCAGATCCTCATCATCAACGCGGATAGGCGGCGGCGTTGCGACGTCCGGCTTCTGCTGCTCGGCGGGCAATCGCTCTTCGACACGCTGAGGGTCGGCGGTGTCGGCGGCGTGCACAGGCGCAGCGGCGCACGACAACAGTGCGCCTGCCAAGGAGATCCCCGTAAGCCGTGCGAGCAACATTATGCGAAACCGACTCGTGCAACATCGATTGATGGGGGGTAGGTCGTTAACGAGTGGTAACCGGCGTGACGCGCCGTTAGCGCGCCGTCAACGATACCGACGAATTGGGCAGGGCGATCGGCTGGTCGGACCGGCGTCAACCAAACTTCTTTCCAAGGTCTTAGGCCTGGGTGGGCAAAGGTCCTGGGCTTGACGGTGGAGGATCAAAACCAATGCGCATTCGCTGGATAATTGCCACGGCGGTGGCGATTGCCGCCGCTTTTCCGTCCAACGCACAGGCGGGCGACGGCTGGCGCGTTGTCGATACGGCAGGCGTCGTGCGTGTCGGCGGGCCCGGTTACATGCCCGTGGCGCTCACGCGCGACCAAGAGCTGCCTTCCGATGCCTGGATCGAAACCGCTTCGGGACGCGCCGTCTTGGTTCGCGGGCAAGAGACCGTGATCGTCGAGCCAAATAGCCGCGTGCAGTTACCAGGCACGGCCGTCAACGGCAATACGCAGGTGCTTCAAACCATCGGATCGGCGATCTACAAGATCGGCAAGCAAAAGACGCCGCATTTCCAGGTGGACACACCATACTTGGCGGCGGTCGTTAAGGGCACGGCTTTCAAAGTAAAGGTCGATGACGAACATGCATCGGTGACGGTCACCGAGGGCTTGGTCGAGGTCTCGACGCCCGACATGCTGGACGTGGAGTTCGTTCGGCCCGGATTCACGGCGCTGGTATCGCGTGACGGCGGCAGCGACATCGTCCTCAACCCGACCCGGCCGGCGGACGAGCGGCGCGGTCCGGAGATGCCGAAAAGCGACGGCGGAAGCACGCAGGCCGTGCTCATTCCAAAAGCGATCGGCGATGTCGAACTCGACGTGAAAGAAGTGTCGAGCGGCCTTGTCACGAGCGACACGGTCCCGGTCGAGCCGACCTTCGTGAAGGAGGAGTCGGTCGAGACGAAGGGCGAAGGCCCATCGCGCGATCCGAGCCCCGGAGACGTCGTGCACGACAAACCAAATGATGTGATCGCGCTCGACGATGGCGGTATCGGACCAAAGCTCGATCTGCCGCCACACGTCGACATCGACGTGCCGGTCGGTCCGCCTGCCGACGACGCGGTCGACAACATCCGCGGTCAAGGCAACGGCAACGCCTTTGGCGTCGTTCACGGCAAAGCCCCGCCCGCGAAGCCCGGTCCAACCTAGGCCGGAAGCGACATGGGGGGGATCACATATAGAGCCGGCCGCTTTGTATCGGCGTGGCGCTACGAGCTGGCAATCTTCGCCGTTGCGGCAGCCCTGACCTTGTTCGGGCTGTTCAACGGCTTTCAGCATGCGATCAACGATGCGCTTTTTCGTGTTGTGACCCGCCCCCCGTCGGGACAAATCGTTATCGTGCAAATCGACCCGAGGAGCCTGGCTGCGGTTCACACCTGGCCGTGGCCCCGGAGCCAGCATGCCGAGGTCATCAGACACCTGCACGCCGCGGGCGCCAACCTGATCGCTCTCGACATCGACTTTTCGTCACCGTCGCGCGCCGAAGAAGATGCGGCCCTTGGCGCCGCGATCACAGCTGCCGAAGGGCATGTCATCCTTCCGTCTTTCGTTCAGCATGCGGAGCGCGGCGTTAGCACCACACTGATCGAGACAAACCCGCTGCCGCAGCTTCGCAAACACGCCATGGTTGGAAACGCGAACGTGTTCGCGCCTTCGGGCGAGGCGCGCCGCGGAAGCTTTGGGCTATTCCTCGACGATGGCCGTTACAGGCCGACGTTCGCCGCGTTGATCGGCCAAAAGCGGGCCGCGACCATCGCGCACTTCGACATCGACTTCGGGATCGACAGCACTGCAATTCCACGCATACCGATCATGAGCGTTCTAAACGGCACGTTCGATTCCAAAATGGTCGAAGGCAAACGCGTTATCGTGGGCGCGACGGCGATTGAACTTGGCGATTATGTTCCGGTGCCGGTTCGCGGCGTGATCCCCGGCGTGGAACTTCAAGCGCTTATGGCGGAGAGCATCCTTCAAGGCCGAACATTGACGCCGATCGGACCGATCGGCGCTTTGATCATTGTCGCCATAGCATTGGCCGGCCTGCGCCCTACACGTTCGAATTGGACGTTCCGCGGGTTGGCGGCGCCATTTGCGCTGACGGGGTTTGCCCTACTCGCAGGACCCATGCTGGTTCTCGCGACGACCCCGTTCATTGTTGAAACGGCGCCGGCGATTATTGCCGCTAGCGCTTGCCTACTGTGTGTTGGCATCCGCGAGTTGAGTTCGCGCGCTCGCGCCGTGCTGAGAGAGCGGTCCGCGGGCAACTTTCGCCGCGTTCTCGTCAATCTGATCGTCGACGAAAGTTCGGACGGCGTCATCGTGGCGGATCATGCCGGACGAATCGAGATGTGTAACGAGCGGGCGGCGGTACTTCTGAACGCAACGCGCAAGTCTCTGGTAAGCCGACAGGTCGGACGCTTCCTGCCTACGTTCGAGCAAATGCCGAAGTCCGATACTGACGGCGATATGCAACGCCAAACCGAACTTACCGTCGACTGCGACGGCGGCGCCGCCATGCTGGACGTCAGCGTAAGGCGCATGACGGTTCCGCCCATGAACAACAACACCGAACCGACCCGCGTCGACGTCTATACGCTGCGCGATGTGACGTCGCGGCGCAGGGTAGAAGAAGTCGAACGGCGCGCGCAGGAAGAAAAGTTCTTGGCGGAGCGTGCGAAGTCCAACTTCATCGCCAACATGAGTCACGAACTCAGAACGCCTCTCAATGCCATTATCGGATTCTCCGAGATGATGGCAGGGCAGATCATGGGGCCGCTCGGTTCAAAACAATATGTCGAGTTCGCCGACGTGGTCGCAAAGAGCGGACATCACTTGCTAACGCTCGTCAACAACATTCTCGAGATTTCGCGGCTGGAGCAAGACGTCGACGCGCTCGCCGCCGACGACGTCGCGTTCGACGAGTGTGCGGAGGCTTCCGCCGCGTTCGCTCGCGCGTCGCGCGATTTCAAATCGCAGACTATTCAAGTCGATGTCGCGGAGAATGCCCGACGCGTGCGCGGCGACAAGCGCGTCATCAAACACATCCTCGCCAATCTTCTGTCGAACGCCGTCAAGTTCACTTCGAACAGCGGGAACATCTGCGTGCGAGCTTGGGCGGACGGCGATGCGTTCTGCTTCGAAGTGAGCGACGACGGTACGGGCATCGACCCTGCGCTGATGCCGCATTTGACCGATCTCTTCCGGCACGCGGACCAGAGTTTCTCGCGCAAGCACGAGGGTATGGGCGCGGGTCTTTACCTCGTCAGGCGCTACATCGACATGATGAGCGGCTCACTCACGTTCGACAGCGTCTTGGGCAAGGGCACGCGCGTCACGGTGAGGCTGCCCGGCGCCGCGGCTGCATCCTCACCGAATGCGGAGGCCGCTTAGTACTTCACGCTGCAGCCGTACGGGTCGGTCGCCGTCTCCGCAACCTTGCCGCCGGACGAGACCGCCGTGAAGGCTTCGCGCACGTAGTTGCGCGCTACCGCTACAGTGGAAGCGTCGGTTGTCGGTTGATCGTCGATCGCGCCCATGTAGCGCAGGATCCCCGCCGGATCGATGACAAACATGTGCGGTGTCGTTTGCGCCTCGTAAGAACGACCGATGGCGCCAACTGGATCCAGCAACACTGCCGTTGGTTGCGCGCCGCGCGAGGTCGTCAGCTGATTTGCGTCGGGACCCTTGGCGTAACCCTGCTTGCCAGGCGCGGAGGAGATTATTGATAGCCATACACCGCCGGCCGCCGTCACTTCTTTCTGCAGTTTCTGCATGTTGCCGGAACCGTAGTGCTTCTTCACGTACGGGCAGCCGTCATTCGTCCACTCGAGGACAACCGTCTTGCCTTTGAAGTCGGCGAGCGCATGCGACTTGCCGTTCGAGTCGGTAGCCGTGAATTGCGGCGCAGGCTTGCCGACAATCGGTGCGGCAGTGGCGAGGGATACTACGGTCAGTGCTGCTGCGGCGGCGGTGAGTATGACTTTCATTGTGAAGCCCCTAAGGTTTCGAGCATGAGGGATTGGGTCAGAATTTGCGGTAAAATCTTTGGCTGTCCGCCACCCGGAGGAAAATAGAGATAAAGCGGTACGCCCTCGCGTCCATGGGTCTTAAGCAGCGCGCTGATTTCCGGATTCTGGTTCGTCCAATCGCCGACGAGATAGGTGGTCCCAGTTGCCTTGAACGCTTGCGCGACCGACTCCGTCGAGAGCGCGACTCGTTCGTTGTAGAGGCAACTGACACACCATGCGGCGGTCAAGTTGACGAAAACCGGCTTGCCTTCGGCTCGCAACGCAGCCAAGCGCGCGGAGGAATAAGGCTCAGAGAGCGCGGTGCCGTTTTCGGCACTCGGTGCCTCAGCGGTTCGAGTCTTGAAGGGCAAAGCGATCAAGGCTACCGCGCCGCCGAGCGCGATGAGGAAAATGGTGCTTGACAGGAGGACCCTGCGCGACAGGGCCGCGCGCGCCTGAACGACACCGAACGCCCACGCCGCGAGTGCCAGAAACACGATGCCCGCCATCACGCGGAAGAGTCCTTCGGGATCGACCTGTTGCGACAGGACCCAGACGAGCCAGGCGGCCGCGCCGTACATGGGGAAGGCGAGGAACTGTTTGAAGCGCTCCATCCACTCGCCGGGTTTGGGGAGGAGACGCACGAGCGCCGGGCTGAAGCTGAAGAGCACCCACGGGAGGGCGAGGCCGAAACCTAGGGCGAGGAAGATCGCGATCGTGACCGCCGGACTTTGCGTGAAGGCAAAGCCCATGGCGGCGCCCATGAACGGGGCGGTGCACGGCGCTGCCACGACGACGGCGAGGATGCCGGTGAAGAAAGCGCCGATGAGGCCGCCGCGGCTCGTGAGCCCCTGCCCTGCCCCTTGGACGCTGCCGCCGATGTTGAAGACACCGGAGAGATTTAGACCGACGAGCGTGATGACGTATGCGAGTACGGCGACCGAAAGCGGCGACTGGAGTTGGAAACCCCAGCCGACGTCTGCGCCAATGCTGCGGAACCACAGCAGCGCGCCAGCCAACGCCGCGAATGTCGTCATGACGCCCGCGAGATACGCGACGCCATCCGCCCACGGGTGCTCTGTGTGGCCTGCCCGGACGAGCGCGAGCGCCTTCATCGACAGGATCGGGAAGACGCAAGGCATGAGGTTCAGGATCAGCCCGCCGAGCACGGCGAACAGGATCGCCTGGACCAAGCCGAGGTCGGCAGCAGCGGCGGTCTTCGGTGCGACTGCTGGAACTGCGCCGCGTTGGAGTGTGACCGCGAAGGCTTGCGACGGCGTTTCGCCGTCCGGCGCAAGGACGAGCACACCGACGATCTCTGCAATGCCCGCGCGCTTCTGCGGGTCGCGAAGTTTGTAGGCGGGCGGCACGCTGATCACGAAGCCATTGGCAGCGGGTTCGGCGACTTGCAGCGCGGATGCTTTGATCAGACCCTTCTCATACGGGAAGAACAGCGCACCCCGACCCTTTTCGGTGGGATTTTTTGTGTCCTCGAAGTAGAGCGTAACGCTGTCGTCGATGACCGCGAAGCGTCCGGTGATCGAACCGTAGGTAACCGGTTTGCGTCGTCCCGCCTCCTCGAACGCGTCCCTCCAAGCAGGGTCGGAAGCTGGGGCGAACTTTTCGTTGAAGGTGAAGAACCCCTCCGGCGCCACGACCGGAAGCGTTAGATCAAGCGTTGCCTTCTCAGGAATGCAGATGTCTTTGCAAACGAGCCACGTTGCGTTGGCGACAAATGTAACCTTGTCGCCAAGCTTGAGGCCGGGCGGAACTTTGATACTCACCCGTAACAGCACTTGGTCGCTGTAGCCGTAGTTTGCAAGTTCGCCGAATTCGATGCGCTGCGGGTACGGCCAATTGATGTCACCCGCATTGAAACCGGGAGGGAGCGTCCACGTGATCGCTGTTGGCTCACCGGACTCGCCGGGGTTTCGCCAGTACGTGTGCCAATGCGGCTGCATTTTTAGGATCAGCCCGAGAGATACGGTCATTCCGGCGCCGTTTGGCACGCCGACCATCTCAGACACCAACCGCGCCTCGACGCGCGGCGTCACCGCTACGTCAGCGGCGCGCGCGATGGTGCTGAGGGCGAGGAGGAGAAGCGCCGTCACTAGCAACGTGAGACGTGATGTCAAAGCGGTCCTCGCACGAACTGGATTTCGAGGTATATAGCGGACGAGGCGCTCGCCGCGCGAGAGGCTAATCCGCCGCTCTCGCGGTCGTGTGAACGAAACCCCAAGCAGGACCTTGAAAACATGCGCAATTCGAACAGGCAGTGGCGGCTCAAGCGCCGGCCCGTGGGCGAGATTAAGCCCGGCGATCTGGAGCTGAGCGACACCCCGAAGCCGGTGCCGGGGGTGGGCCAGATGCTGGTGCGCAACGTTTACCTTTCGCTCGACCCGACGAACCGGATTTGGATGAGCGATATGGAGCAGTACATGCCGCCGGTCGCGATCGGCGATGTGATGCGAGGCGGGACGCTGGGCGTCGTCGAGCAATCGAACGCGGATGGGTTTGCGCCGGGCGATATCGTTATGCCGGGGATGGGAGGCTGGCAGGATTACACGATCGCGTCCGGCAGCGGGCCGATGCCGGCGCGAAAGTTGCCGAAGATTCCGGGTTTGCCGCTGTCGTCGTTCATGAGTGCGCTTGGCGCGACGGGCGCGACTGCTTATTTCGGGTTACTCGATCTCGGGCAGCCGAAAGCGGGCGAGACCGTTGTCGTGTCGGCGGCGGCAGTTGCGGTCGGGCAGATCGTCGGGCAGATTGCGAAGATCAAAGGATGCCGCGTCGTCGGGCTTGCTGGATCGGACGAGAAGTGCGCGCATGTCGTGAAGGATTTCGGATTCGACGCTTGCATCAACTACAAGCGCGGCGATTTGGTTCAAGCGTTGAAGCGAGAATGCCCGAACGGAATCGACATCGATTTCGAGAATGCGGGCGGGGAGATTCTCGACGCGGTGCTGGCGAATATCAACTTGAAGGCACGGATCGTGCTGTGCGGCTTGATTTCGCAGTACAATGCGGACGGGCCGGTGCCAGGCCCCTATAACTTCACGAACGTGCTGATGAAGCGTGCGCGGATCGAAGGGTTCATCATCCTCGACTATCTACCGCGGTTCGGCGAGTTCGCGATGCAGATGGCGCAGTGGATGATGGAAGGCAAGATCAAGGACCGTGTGGACATCCACGACGGACTTGAGAATGCGGTGACGACGCTCGGCCAGCTGTTTACGGGCGGGAATACAGGTAAGCTTTTGGTTCGAGTCAGTGCGGAGCCGTGAGGGGATCCAAATGAGTGGTTGGCGATTGTTCTTCTGGATCGCGATGGCGTTCAATTTTGTAGCGGGGTTGCCGCTGTTGATCGCACCTGCCGAGATGCAGGCATCACTTGGCGTTGCGGCGCCGGATGATTTGCTGTTCCACCGGTTTACGGGATTGCTCGTCGTTTGCTTCGGCGTCGTCTACGCATTCGTGGCGCAGGATCCGATGCGCTACCGGCCGCTTGTTTGGCTCGGCGTCGTCGGAAAGGCGGGTGTTGTAGCTCTGTTCACCGAGGCATGGCTGGCGGGGCGGGTGCCGTTTCAGGCGTATGCGATTTCGCTCGGCGATTTGGCATTCGTTGTTGGATTTCTCGTGTTCCTCCTGACCTCGCGGGCGAAGGTTGCATGAGCACACTTTCCATCAGCGTCGAAACACCGCCCAGCAAGGCTACACTCGACGCCATCGATGAAGGGCTGGACGCCTACAACGCGCAGTTCTCGCCGGCGACGTACGAGGAATTTGCTGTAGCGCTGAAGGCCGAGGACGGCACGGTTCGCGGCGGGATCACCGCGATGGCGTGGGCGGGGATGCTTTTCATCAAATGGTTCTGGATCGACGAAGCTCTGCGCGGACAAGGGCACGGGCGCTCGCTTCTGGCGGCGGCGGAAGACGCCGGGCGGACGCGCGGGTGCACCGCCGTTTTTCTCGATACGTTCGAGTTCCAAGCGCGGCCGTTCTATGAAAAGTGCGGGTATCAAGTGTTTGGAACACTCGACTATCCCGCAGGTTTCAAACGGTTCTATCTGCAGAAGGCGCTGTAGCATCCTTGGACTTGTCCAGCGCAAGCCACAGGCAACCTAGAGCCAGCAACGCCATGCCCGGCCAGCCGACCACGCCGCGTTCGAATACGCTGCCGCCGGCAAGCGCAAGCATCGACGCTGCAGCCATCGCGTTGAACGTTCCGTGGAATATGGTCGCGCCGAACACCGAGTTCGCGCGTTCGGCGTAGTAGCCGATGATGGGTGCGAGGAGCATGCAGTAGACGGTGAACAACGCTGAGCCCAGGACCGGTTCGCCCGGATAGTTGTGGCCGGCTGCAATGATCGGGATATGCCAGACGCCCCATACGAAGCCGATCGTCAGGTGTCTTGGCCAAAAGCCAAGTTGCGAAAGCTTGCTAAGCATGAACCCGCGCCAACCCAGCTCCTCGTTGACGAGGAGGACGCTGTTGATCAACGCGCCGACGAGGCCTGTCTGCACGAGAAGCAAGGCGTCGATCGTCAGCGGAGGGAGCGCAGAGAGTTGCGAGCGTTGTTCGGGCGTCAGCAGCGACGCTATCGCCTCGAAGGGGCGGGCCGCTTCTATTCCCGGAACGAAAAGCGAGATTGCGTGGGCGAGTATCACCAGCGCCGCGGGAAACATAAAAGCGCGTGCCCACCAGATGTTCGGGCGAAACGAGAGGCGCAAGACGTTGACGAAGTCGCCATTTGCGGCGGCCGCCACGAGAGCGCCAATCATCGGGCCGCACATGAAGGCGATGACCATCAGGTAAGCGTTCTTGTCATCTTCAACAAATGGGAACGCGACCCAGCCGGTGGCAAACGCGGCGACGGCGATGCCCCAACTCCAGGCGAACGTCACGAAAAGAAACAGTTTCATTGCAGCCTCTTGCGCTGGTTTGGTCAGTGCCGTGCGAAGGCCACCATCGCGGGCACCAACTCCGGCTTCAGCGGCAGCGCGGGGTTCGTGTAGGTCGCAGCGTTCGCGGCGCGATCAAGCGGGGCCGCGCGCAGAATGTGGTTCATGCCATCAATCAACATGAGCTTTGCGTCCGGCTTGGCGGCCGCGAGCGCCTTGGCGTCGTCCACCCCCACTTGGATGTCGGTCGTGCCTTGGACGATCAGCACCGGCGCTTTCACCTTCGCCAACTCGGCTGCCGGATCGTATTTGAACCAAGAGATCAGATAGGGCTGCACGCTTGGGCGGAAGAGTGCTGCGAGTTCGGTCGGCGGATTGGCGACCGTGCGGCCGGCTTCCAATTCGGCGAGTGCAGCAAAGGCTCGGGCTTTCAGATCGGGCGGCAACTGCGAGCCCAACTGGCGGCGAAGAATTTCCGCGGCACGAAAGCCGGTGCCCGCGAGTGAGATGAGGCCCGCGGCGCCCGTCTTTTGTGCAGCGATCGTGCCAACGAGCGCACCTTCGCTGTGGCCGAGCACGATGACTTTGGCAACGCGCTTTTGCTGCTTTAGAAACGCAACCCACGCGACCGCATCGTCGACGTAAGTTTCGAAGCGCAAGTCCTCTTCCCTTGCTGCAGCCCTGGCGCTTCCCGCCACGCCGCGTTTGTCGATGCGCAGGGACGCGATACCCTGCCCGGCGAGTTGTTCTGCGACGAGCTTTAGGGCGTCGTTGGTCATGCCCGGCTGATTGCTGTTGCGGTCCGTCGGGCCGCTGCCCGGTATGATCAGCACCGCTGGGACCGGACCGTTGCCGTCGGGCATCAAGAGTGAGCCCTTGAGCGGCCCCAGCCCGCCGTTGATTTCAACTTCGACGTCCGCGGCCGCGAGCGCTTGGCCTGTTGCGGCGACTGCGAGGAAGGCTGCGAGTGCGAGTTGCTTGAACATGAATTGCCCCATCTTTTTCGAGTTAGCTGTGGTTGGATCGACGTTCCGGGTCGGCGCGCCAGAAAACGTAGGAGAGGAGGATCGAGACGATCCCACTCAAGATGACGAGTGCGATCAGCAACAGGAACGCGATCTTGGCGTCGAGGAAGAACCAGGCGGCGAGTCCGGCGAGGCCCGATGCGGCCATCATCCGGCCACCCCAGCGGTTCGATTTCTCCCAGGCGTATTCGCTCGAGAGCGACCACGGTGTGCGCACGCCGCCGAACCAGTTGGAGCGGGTCTTGCTCATGTAGTTGCCGATGCCGACGAAAAGGACGGCCAGGCCGGGCACGATCGCACTTGTGAGGTCGATCGGGTTTCCAGCAGCCGCCCAAACGAGCAAGACGTGCACGTAGGCGAGGAAGCCGACCGAGAGCATGCCGGCGGCGTTCCAGAACCGACCACTCGCCGCGAGGTTCTGCCGGCGCGGGTCGAGGAACGGGAGGATCGCAAACATCAGCGTTATGCCGAAGCCAACGGCGGGCATCAGGTAGAGGTAGAACGCCTTGTCGGTGTGGCGGTAAGGCTTTCCGTCAAGGCCGATGTTCATCGGTACGGTTGTGCCATCCGGAATCGCCTCCCAGCCCCAGGCGGATACGGCGACCATTGCGACGACGAGCAGTGTGTTGACGACGAGTAACGGGCGAACGTTCATTGGACTATTGGTCCTTCCCCTTTGAGCCCGCGAGCGCCATGAAGGCTGCGAGTGCTTCTTCCATGACGGACATGTTCAGGCGGTAGATGATCGTCGTGCCCTGGCGTTCCGTCGTTACCAGGTCGGCATTCTTCAGAACCGTGAAGTGGCCCGAGAGTGTGGGTTTGGCGATCGTGAAGTGTTCCGCCAGTTCACCTGCGGACATCGCGCGCTTGCGCAGCAGCTTCAGGATTTCGCGCCGCACCGGGTGGGCCAGAGCTTCGAAGACCTCGTTCATATTTCGTTATTTAGGCAATCACCGAAATATTGTCAAGAGCCCTGATTTTCCTTGAGATCTGCGTCCCCGAATTTAGTGCGCTTCGTACTTCGGGTGTTTTGGGTCGGGAAAGTACTCGACGGCTTCGGTGAGTTTTCCGTCGCGGGCAGCCCAGGTGGAGACGGCCCAAAGCGTGCGCTCGCCTTTGACGATAAGCACGCGGGTGAACGCCCAGTCTTCGACGCCCGTGGCCTCAAGCAGGGTGCATTTGGCGCCGCGCAGGAGTTCGCGGTTCACTTCGATGTAGCGGTCGGCGCCAAGCACTTCTTCTTCGGTTTGCGGCCAGTCGGCGCGGAAGGCGTCAGCGAAGAGTGCGCGCGCTTCAAGCCAATTGCCTTGGTCGACGAAGGACCAAAACCGGGCGGCGAGCGCAACGGCAGCGGTCATAGGTGACGGATCATGAACAGGCGCTTCGACATGTCGAGGCCCGCGGATTGTTGGTGGCGCCAGTTCTTCAGGTGATCGGGGCCCGCATCGGCGTAGGGCATTTCGCGAAAGCCGAGCGACGCATAGTAAGGCGCGTTCCAGGGCACATCGCGAAACGTGGTGAGCGTTAGCGCCGGATAGCGACGGCGTGCGTCGGCGCCGAGGCGATCGATCATACGGGCCGCCAGACGATGGCCGGCGTGAGCGGGATGGACGGAGACTTCTTCGATATAGGCGAGACCGTCTTTCGGCGACCAAATGAGAAAGCCAACCGGCGCGGCGTCCTTGTCGAGTGCGACATAGAGTTGACCTGCTTCGGCGCGTTTGTGGAGGATCGCGAGCGGAGTCGTATCGCCGTCGGCGATCTCGCCCATACCGATTTCGCGAAAGCGACAGCCTGCGGAGGCTTCAATGCCGGGCAACGGCGCGACATGAACTGCCGCGCCGCGTTCGATCCGGTAGGGGCTCACCTATTTCGGCCGGAACGCCATGCGACGGATCCACCATTCACCGCGCGGACCGCGTATCCAGTCCGCTTCGAACCGGCCAACGTTGTTCGAAGTCTTGCCGTTCGGCAGTTGGACGGACTGCTGGAACTCGCCCGTGTGGACGACGACCGGGCCGTTATAACTTAGGTACTCGGTGCGCATCCCGAACGAGAGCACGCGAACGCCGGTGTTGTTCTGCAAGGCATCGCGAATGGCGTCACGGCCGCGCAGCGGGCCGCTTTGGCGTTCCCAGACGCCGTCCGGCGCATAGGCGCTCGCGATCGCGTTGGCGTCTTGAGCCGCCATCAGCGCCGCGAAGCGTTGAGACGCCGATTCAACCTGGCGCTCCGTCGCCGGGCCGTAGGAGACCGGCGCCGGGTTATAAGGACCGGCGGGCCCGAGCAGCATTTCTTGGCAGGCGCTCAGCGAGAGTGCCGTAAGCGCAACGACTGCAATGCGTTTCATTAGTGCACGACCTCGAATAGCCCGGCAGCGCCCATGCCGCCGCCGATGCACATTGTGATGACCACGTTCTTGGCTTTGCGGCGGCGACCTTCGATCAGCGCGTGACCGACGAGTCTGGCGCCGGTCATGCCGAAGGGGTGGCCGATCGAAATCGAACCGCCGTTGACGTTTAGCTTTTCGTGCGGGATGTCGAGCCGGTCCATGCTGTAGATGACTTGGCTCGCGAACGCTTCGTTCAGTTCCCACAAATCGATGTCTTGAACCTTGAGGCCATGGCGCTGCAACAGGCGCGGCACGGCGAAGACCGGGCCGATACCCATTTCGTCGGGCTCGCAGCCGGCGACGGCGAAGCCCTTGAAGATGCCGAGCGGCTTCAGGTTTCGCTTGGCGGCCTCTTTCGCTTCCATCAGAACCGAAGCGGAGGCGCCATCGGAAAGCTGGCTGGCGTTGCCGGCGGTGACGAACTTGTCGCCGCCCTTCACGGGCTTCAGCGAGGCCAGGGCCTCATACGTCGTGTCAGGGCGGTTGCACTCATCCTTCGTCACCGTGTAGGCGACGTTCTTCGTTTCGCCGGTTTCCTTGTTCACGGTGGTCATCACCGTTTCCATGGGCACGATTTCATCGGCGAACTTGTTCGCCTGCTGAGCCGC
>CAYXQB010000048.1:0-14908 GCA_964466435.1 uncultured Flavobacteriaceae bacterium
AAGCCCGGCCATGACGATCTTTTGGGCAAGGCGTCAGCTCTGCCCGCCGTCGCAGCGCACGATCGTACCGGTCGTAAAGCTCGATGCCGGGCTCGCGAGATAGAGCGCGGTCGTGACGATCTCCTCCGGCCGCCCGGGACGGTTGAGCGAGTTGTGCGCCGTCCGCCGCGCTTCCTCGCTCCAGGCCTTTGAAATGTCGGTCAGGAACGGCCCCGCCGAAATCGCGTTCACGCGCACTATCGGTCCGTACTCGCGCGCGAGCGACACGGTCATCGCATTGAGCGCCGCCTTCGCCCCTGAATAGGGCACAACGGCCGGCAGCGGCACGAGCGCGCCTGTGGACGAAATGTTGATGATGACCCCACCGTCGCCGTCCGCCATCCGCTTCGCGACATTCGCGGCCAATCGGAACGGCCCCTTGAAGTTGAGCGAGACGATCTTGTCGAACCACTCTTCGCTGACCTCGTGCGAGGGGATCGCGGGCGACATCCCCGCATTGTTGACCAAAATGTCCACCCGCCCGAACGCCGCGTAAGCGGCCTCGGCCAGCTGGTCCATCTCGGCCCACTTGCTGGCGTTGACCGCGATCGCAAGCGCCTTGCGCCCCATCGCGCGCACCTCGGCGGCCGCCGCCTCGCAAGCCTCGATCTTCCGGCTCGCGATGATCACGTCTGCGCCGCGCTTCGCGAACGCGCGCACCATCTGCAGCCCCAAGCCCCGCGACCCGCCGGTCACGAGCGCAATCTTACCCGTCAAATTGAAGAGATCGTCCATGGGTCACCGCGGTTCGAAGGTTACACCTGCGTGGTAATCATCGAATCCGCTGCCAGGTCAAGCCGCAGAGCTGCGCCCGGCGTGACGGATGCACCACTTGTGGCGCTCGACATTGCGCCAGCTCTGTCCAAAACTTCCTCGCGATCGCAATCGGAACTGAACCCATGTCCCGCCTCGTCAGCCGCCGCCAAACGCTTACCGCCGTCGGCGCTGCAACGTTCTACGCCATCGCCGGACGCGGCGCTGCGCAACCGGCGCTGCCGAAGCCTCCCAACTTGGGCGAGGCCGAGGTCGCATACGCTTTCGCCGCCGACGCGGGCAGCGACAAGTTCGACGTGTCCTACAATCGCCGCACGCAGTTAAAGCCCGCGCTCCGTGCGTTCTGCAAAACGCCCAATGCGGTGGCGACCATGGTGCGCTGGGCGCGTGACAAGAGCCTGCCCTTCGCCGTGCGCAGCGGCGGCCATTCGTTCGAAGGTCTCTCGCAAAGCGCAAGCCTCGTCATAGACACACGCCCCCTCGATGCCGTCGTCGTCGACCCCAGGGCGCAAACCGCCACTGTCGGCGCCGGCGCATCGCTCGGCAACGTCTATCGCGAGGTTTCGAAGTACGGCCTCGCCTTCTCCGCCGGCAGCTGCCCGGCGGTCGGGGTCGCAGGTCACGTGCTCGGCGGCGGTTACGGCTTCTTCTCGCGCGCTCACGGCCTTGCCGCCGATAACATGCAGGCGCTAAGCCTCGTCACCGCAGATACAAACCTGCGCACGGCCGACGCCACGCGCGAGCCGGATTTGTATTGGGCAAGCCGCGGCGGCGGCGGTGGCACGTTTGGCATCGCAATCGCGTTCCAGTTCCGCCTGCACCCCGTGCCGCGCGTCTCCACCTACAGCGTCGCCTGGGACCTTCCCTTCGATCAGGCCGCGGCGTTGCTCGACGCATGGCAAACCTGGGCTGTCGTGGCGCCCGACGGCATCACGACGCTCGTGAAGCTGACGAAAGTGAAAAGCGGCAACTTCCGCATCGTCTTCTCAGGCACCGCGCTCATGAGCGCCGCCGACGCCGAACGCGCCGTCTTCAAAGCGCTGGCCGCGCAGCCGCAACCGAACGTCCGGCGCGACTTCAGAGACACGTTGTTCTTCGGCGCGGTCGACCGCTTCGCCGGCGGCTGGGGCTACGAGTCGAAATACTCGAAGGGCAAATCGGACTTCCTCATTGCCCCGCTCGCGCGCGAGGCAATCGCAACAGTGCTCACCGAACTGGCCAACCGCCCGCCGAACGCGATCATCGTCATGTTCGATGTCTATGGCGGTGCGATCTCGCGCATCGCCGCATCCGATACAGCGTTCATTCACCGCGCCAAGAACGCGCTGTGCATCCAGTACTACACAAGCTGGCAGCGCCCCGACGCCACCGAGCGTTACGTCCAAGAAATCGACGCGCTCTACGCCGCGATGCGCCCGTTCATGCCCGGCATGGCGTATGTAAACTACTGCGACCTCGGCCTAAGCGACTGGCAGCGCGCATACTGGGGCGACAACGCCAAGCGCTTGGCTGCCATCAAACGCAAGTACGACCCGCAAGACATCTTCCGCCACGCGCAAAGCGTGAAGCCGGCCTAAGGCTTACTTCACGCGTGTCCACTGCATCACCCAGTTCTCGTCCCACGTCCGCCCGCCGTCACGCGACACGGCCTGGCTCCACCGGCAGGACGTCGGCGTGATCTGATCCCAGATGCCGCGCACCTTGATCGGTTTGTCGCCGTCCATGTCGTCCGACCCGAAGATACCGGCGCCGTTCTCGAAACTGCCGGTCTGCCCCGGTGTCGTCAGCATGCCGCTCTTCGCGTTCACCCAAAAGTCCGACCACACATTCGTCGTCATATCGAGCAGCCGCAAACCCATGCCGCTGAAGTTGCGCGCCGGGATGCGCAACTCTTCGACGCTGCCGACGCCGCCGAGGATGTTCCAGCAGGTGGCCTCGCCCTCGAAGAGATCCCAATCCTTCGCACCGGGCGGCAGGCGGCGGTGCTTGATGCGCCACTCCCCGGCCAGGAAGTTGAAGTCCCCGGGCTTGCCCGGCGTCGGCTTCGCGGGCCCTGCCGCCTGCGCGCCGCCGGTGCTGCCCGCACCCGCCAACATCGCCGCCGCGCCCGCGGCTGCGCCCAAAATCGTCCGTCTTTGCTGATCCATAGCCGAGCCTCCAAGTTGAGGCTCCGGTCGTAAACCACAATTCATGACATCCAATGTCAGGTATTTGTGGTATCCCAAACAAATGCGCGCGAGCCGCCTTCTCTCGATCCTGATCCTGCTGCAAATGCGCGGCCGCGTCAGCGCGGAGACGTTGGCACAGGAGTTCGAGGTCTCCGTCCGCACGATCTACCGCGACGTCGATCAGCTGAGCGCCTCGGGCGTTCCCGTCTACGCCGAACGCGGCCGCAACGGCGGCTTCGCGCTGCTCGACGGCTATCGGACGAAGCTCACCGGCTTCACGCCGGCCGAAGCGGAAGCGCTGCTTCTTGCCGGTGTCGGCGATGCGGCGTCGGACTTGGGCCTTGGCGCCGACGCCGCAGCCGCACAGCTGAAGCTGCTCGCGAGCCTGCCCGCCGACTCCGGTGCGAGCGCGCAGCGCGTCGCGGAGCGCTTCCACCTCGACCCGCTGAACTGGTACCGCCGCGCCGAACAGCCCGCGCATTTGCCAGCGCTCGGCACCGCCGTCTGGCGCGATCGCCGCATCAAGATCACCTACGAAAGCTGGAAGGACACCGTCGCCCGCGAGCTCGACCCGCTGGGCCTCGTCTTCAAGGCGGGCACCTGGTACCTCGTCGCCGCGAGCGAAGCCCGCCCGCGCATGTACCGCGTCTCGAACATTAAGACGCTGAACTTGCTCGAGGCGCCCGCTCGACGGCCGCCGCGTTTCGATCTCGCCAAGTACTGGGTTCAAGCGACCAAGGAATTCGAAGCGCGCCTCCTGAAAGATCGCGCCACAGTCAAACTTTCGCCCCGCGGCCGCCGCCTGCTGCAAGACATCAGCCCCGCGGCCGCTGAGGCCGTCGAAGCCAACCACCGCCCCTGCAAACCGGAAGGCTGGATCAAGGCCACGATTCCCGTCGAAGCCGACGAAATCGCCGCCCGCCAGCTGCTCTATCTGGGCGCCGACATGGAAGTGCTGGAGCCGCGCGAGCTGCGCACGACGATCGCCACGCTCGCACGCAACGTCACGGCCGCCTACCGCGCAAAGTGATTGGCAACGCCGAGGTCAGTCGAGCAACGGCGGACAGAGAGTGGCACCGTCCGCCGTTATCGGCCGATTGAGCGGTCACATCCGCATCGTTTGCGCTGCCCGGCCGAGATCGCGCACGGCGCGCAGGAACGCGAAGACCCGCTCGCGTTCGATCACCAAGATCGACGCGGCTGAAACCCAAACGCCGCAGGCGAGCGCGAACAGCAGGCCGCCGTCGCCCATGATCTCCACACCGAGCGGCGTGAACAAATGAAACACGATCGCACCCGAGATGATGACGAGCGCCATACCCGCGCCCACAAAACGCACGCGGGGAATGAAGAGAAGGATCGCGGCGACGAGCTCCGACGCGCCGATAAAAAAGCGCCCGAACGGCTCGAACAGGCCGATGCCCGACCAGTCGCGCAAGGTCGAAAAGATGTGGATGCTCTCCGCCGATCCCGTCCATTTGAAGAACAGCGATTGCACGAAAACGAAGGCGATGTAGAGCGACAGCGCGAAAGCTGCGATGGTTTGTTTGCGCATGGGAGGCATGGGTCGGTTCTCCTGAGTGGGGTTATTCGGCTGAAGCCTGCCGGAAGCGGGCATCGCGTGTGATCCGCTCCCCGTCGAGGGCGTCTTCGTCGCCTTGGAACAGTTCGCGGATGTTGACGGTCGAACGTTGGCCCAGTGCGTCGAAGTGAGCGGCGAGCCAGTGTTCCGTCGCCTGCCGTCCCTTGGCGAACAGCATGTCGAGGAACTCGTGTTCGGTGTTGAGCTTCGACGAGGCGCCCAGAGCCGAGAGCGCCCTTTCGTCCTCGACCATATGAACAAGCACGCGCCGGTATCCCGTGCCTTCGAGCCGCCCTTCGTCCATCAACCGCGTGACGAAGTCGATCGTGCGCAACTCGCGCAGCAACGAAGCGTTGAACGTGATCTCGTTCAGCCGGTTCAAGATGTCGCGCGCCGTTCGCGGCACGCCCGGCCGGCGGATCGGGTTGATCTGCACGATCATCACGTCGTCGGCCTGCGCATGCTCGAACAGCGGCCACAAGGGTGGGTTGCCCATATAGCCGCCGTCCCAATAGGGCACGCCGTCGATCGCCACCGCCTGGAACATGAACGGCAAGCACGCCGAGGCGAGGATGTGGTCGGCGGTCAGTTCGTCGCGTTTGAAGACCTTTGTGCGCCCTGTTTCGACATTCGTCGCCGAAACGAACAACTTCACTTGGGCGGCGCGCACCCGATCGAAATTCACGAACTTCTTCAAGATGTCGCGCAACGGATTCAGGTTAAACGGATTGAGGTCGTACGGGCTGGCGATCCGCGAAAGCACGTCGAACCAGACATAGGCTGGCGAGGAGTCGAGGCTCCACCCGCCGCGCAACGCTTCCTGCGGTGAGCGGCGCAAGGGGCTGTACTTCCCCGCATCGCTGATCCCGTGCCAGAACCGGTTCAGCGTGTCGCGCGCTTGCTCGCGATCGCCAGAGGCCATGCCGTCGGCCAACACCACCGCGTTCACGGCCCCGGCCGAGGCGCCGGTGATGCTGTCGATCTCGATCCGATCGTCTTCAAGCAGCCGGTCGAGCACGCCCCACGAGAACGCGCCGTGCGAGCCGCCCCCTTGCAGTGCAAGGTTGAGACGCTTGACACCCTTTGGTGCAGATCCGCGCGCGCGGGGCAGGGGAACGGTCTTGTTCATCTCCCCCGTCCTTCGCTGGCGCGCGCCGCCATCCATAGGCGCGCTTGCTCACGTCCCAAGAGTTCGCTCCAAGTGGCAAGTGCCGGATCGACGAACGGATTGGGCTTGCGGTCGAAGGCACCGGCCAGCCAATAGCCATCCCGGGGTCGGGCAGTTTTGTGTGTACGCATCATTGTCGTTCTCCCGTTGGGTTTTCAGTGTGCTGTCCAACCGCCGTCGACCGGCAAAGCGGTGCCGGTGATCGACGCCGCCAGGTCGCTCGACAGGAACGCCGCCAGCGCACCCATCTCCTCGACGGTGGCAAATTTCTTGTTTGGTTGATTGACCAGCAGCACGTCCCGGATGACTTTCTCGCGCGAGATGTTGTGCGCCTTGGCCTGATCGTCGATCTGCTTTTCGACGAGCGGTGTCCACACATAGCCGGGGCAGATAGCGTTCGCGGTGACGTTGAATTCGGCGCCCTCAAGCGCCGTCACCTTCGTCAAGCCGACGACGCCGTGCTTGGCCGCCACATAGGCCGACTTGAACGGCGAGGCGACGAGACCGTGGGCCGAGGCAACGTTGATGATGCGCCCGAACTTGCGCTCCTTCATGCCCTTGAAGGCGGCCTTCGTCGCGTGGAACACGGCCGAAAGATTGAGCGCGAGAATCGCGTTCCACTTCTCTGCCGGAAACTCTTCGATCGGCGAGACGTGTTGAATGCCCGCGTTGTTGACCAGGATGTCGACGCGACCGAACTGTTGCTCGGTGCGTTGAACAAGGGCCGTCGTCTCGCCGGGGTCCATCAGGTTGGCCGCGTCGTACGCAACGCGCACACCGGTCGCCTGCTCCAGCGCAACGCGCGTGCGTTTCACCTCGTCCATATCGCCAAGTCCGTTCAGCACGACGGCCGAACCGGCCTCGGCAAGTGCGCGCGCGATCCCAAGTCCGATCCCGGACGTTGACCCGGTGACGATCGCGACCTTGCCGGCCAGCATGCGTTGCATCTTGGTGTTGGTATCGAGCATTGGCGGGGACTCCAGTGTTGGCGATCTCTTCACCGCCCACACTGCGCCTCATCGCGTCGCACCTGAAATGCCGTTTGACTGGCCTTTGGATAGCCGCCTGCTATGACGAAACACGGCTGGAATCGGCGAAAAAGCCCCCGCGCAGGCGAGCGCTTCCGACAACGATACGAGAAGGTGAACCTACGCAGCCTCGCTCAGAGCGTCGGCCTTCGGCATCGCGGGCGACCCGGTGATCAACCGCACCCCGCGCTGATAGGTGAAATAGCTCCACGCCCACCCGGTGGCGACGAAGAAGCGGTTGCGGAAGCCGATCAGGAAGTACACATGCGCGACCGACCACAAGATCCACGCGATCAGCCCCTTCAGCCGTACAAAGCCGAAATCGACCACAGCCTTCGAGTGCCCGATCGTGGCCAGGTTTCCATAGTCCGCATAGCGAAACGCATCGGGCAACGTCTTCTTCATCGCATGCGCCTCAACCAGGCGCCCGACATATGTTCCCGCCTGCTTGGCAGCCGGCGCGACGCCGGGCAGCATTTTGCCGTCCCCGTCCTTGAACGCCGCCGTGTCGCCGATCACGAACACATCGCTCACACCCGGTACGGAGAAATCCGCGTTCACGATCACGCGTCCGGCGCGGTCGCACGGCGCCTTCAACCACTCGCCGGCAGGCGAGGCTCGCACGCCCGCCGCCCAAATCACTGTCCTTGCAGGGATCGCTGCTGAGCCCAGCATCACGCTGTCGGGCGCAATATCGGTTACGGGAACGCCGAGCTTGACTTCGACGCCCTTCGCTTCAAGCGCGCGCTTGGCTTCTTCCGACAGGGATTCGGGGAACGACGGCAGCAGCCGGGGCCCGGCTTCGACCAGCATGATCTTCGAGCAATGCGGCGTAATCGTTCGGAAGTCCTTGGTGATCGATCGCCGCGCAAGCTCGGCGATCGCACCCGCCATCTCGACGCCCGTCGGCCCGCCGCCCACAATCACGAACGTCAACAGCGCGTCCCGCTTGGCCTTGTCCTTTTCGCCTTCTGCGCGCTCGAACGCGAGCAGGATCTTCGCGCGAACGCGCGTCGCATCGTCCACGGTCTTGATGCCCGGCGCGATCTCTTCCCAGTAATCCTTGCCGAAATAGCTATGCCGCGCGCCGGTCGCGATGATGAGATGATCGTAGCCCAGTGCGTGTCCGCCCGCCGTCCGCACGCTCTTCGTCGCCGCATCGACGCCTGTCACCTCGTCGAGCAACACGTGAACGTTTGGCTGATCGCGCAAGATGCTGCGGATAGGCTGCGCCACTTCCGCCGGCGACAGCGACGCGGTCGCGACTTGATACAGCAGCGGTTGGAACAGGTGATAGTTGTGCTTGTCGACGATCGTGATTTCGACGTCGGCGTGCTTTAGGGCTTTTGCAGCCGACAAGCCGCCGAATCCGGCGCCGATGATAACGACACGGGGCTTGCCGGTGGCGGTCATGACTGCGGGCTCCCTCTTGAGCGTTGATATAGGGGCTACGCGCGCCATCGTCACCTCCATTAACCGGGTTCTTTGATCTGAATGGTGACCGCCGCCGCAACGGCCAACGCAACGCCGAGTGCGATAACCGTCTCGGTCCAGCCGAACATGTCGAACACCACCCCAAGCGCCGCCGACCCGACGAGCCCGCCGAGATAATAGGACGCAAGGTAGATCCCGCTCGCCGCCCCGCGTTCGGTCGTGGCGGCACGGCTGACGTAACCCGTGGCGGCAGCTTGCGCAAAGAATGTGCCCACCGCGACAAGAACCAAGCCGGCCATGATCGCGGCCAAATTGGGCAGAAGAAGCAGCGGCAATCCAAGAGCTGCAACCGCAAACGAGGCCCAGAACGTCGGTCGCGCACCAAATCGGACAGCCGCCTTCCCCGCGAGCGGCGTCGTGAACACGGACGGCAGAAACACAAAGTAGACGAGACCCAGCGTCATCGGCGAGAGCGAAAGCGGTTCGCGCGCCAGCACGAAGTTCACGTACGTAAACGTCGCCAAGAACACGAACAGGATCAGAAAGCCCAAAATGAAAGCCGCGCGCAGCGAGGGGTTGCGGAAATGCGTCGCCCACGCCGCCAGCGGCGACTTCGACATCATCCCGTTCATCGGTGCCATCTTCTGCAGTGTGAAGAACACCAGCACCGCACCCGCCAGATTGAGCGCCGCGAACACATAGAACGTCGCCTCAAGTCCCAACGAACTCGCAAGCGAAGCCGACATCAACCGGCCAAACAAATTGCACGCGACGTTTCCGGTGACATAGGCGGCAAGCGCGCTCGCCACGTCGCTCGCGCTGTATTGTTCGGCAAGATAGGCCATCGTCAGGGTAAAGGCCGAGGCCATGAACACGCCTTGCGCGATACGCAGCCACGTGAACGTCATGAGATCCGGCATCATGCCGAGCAAAGTCGTTGGGACTGCAAGCAAAGCGAGGCTGACCCAAATCCCTTGCCGCCGGTTGATCTTCGAGGCGGCGAACGCCATCACGATCCCCGCCGCCGCCATACCGAGCGTGCTGGCGTTGACCGCAAATCCCATCTGCGCCGGGGTGACGCCATAAGCCTTCGTCAGCGACGGCAGAATCGCCTGCGCCGCAAACAAATCGACGAGCGTCAGGAAACTGATGACTCCAATGACGATCAGCCGGAATGTCAGCGAAGGCCGTCCCGCCTCGTTCGCTGTGTCGAGTGGAATCGCGCGGGCCTGTGCCATGGCTGGCTCCTCATGTGGGAGAAAACGATGGCGGCGTCCGCTCTGGGGGTAGCGGACGCCGCCTTTTCGGTACTCGCGCTTCGGGGGAGAGAGGCTGGGGACCGCGCGAGGACCTAACGGATTACATGCCGCCTTCTTTATTCATCATCGGCGTCGGCACGATGTCGGCGGAGACGAGCGTCACGGGCTTGTTCGAATTGTTACGCCACCAATGCGACAGGTTGCCGGATTCGACCGCGACATCGCCCGCCTTGTGTTCGATTGGAACCGAGCAGGTCGACCGGTATTCGGTGATCGCACCATCGACGACGTAGATGTTCGCCGGCCGCTCGGCGTGGCTGTGGTTCGGCACGATCCCGCCCGGCTGAATCACCAGCTTCCGCAGGCGCATCGTCTTGCCCGCAATATTGTAGCCGTTGCCGAGATCGATCGAGCCGATCACGTTGTCGGTGACGTCTTTCGGCATCGTTGCGACCGCAAGCGGGCTCGCGCCTTCCTTGCCGGCCGGGCAGTCGCCTGCCATCGCGACCGGTGTGAAAGCGAAACCGCCAACCACGAGCAGGCTGGCCGCCGGTAGGGTCTTCAGGGACTTCATGAACATTGGGTTCTCCTTGAGGGTTCGTTACGGACTGACTGGGCCAAAACCTCAGCGTCGCGTGTCACAATCCTCGAACCGCGTCCCCAACGAAAATGCCGTTTGCCTGCCGAATGGATAGCCGGCCGCTATAGGGTTGTGATTGTGCTGTGACCGGCAAAACACCTAGATTCACCGTCATGACATCGCCGACGTTGACCGAAGTGTTGGCCGATCTGCGTAGAAAGATCGGCGAACCGTACAGCTCCCTGAACGACGCTATCATCAAGCGGATGATTGAGGCCGACGCGGCCGCATTCGCGCTGAAGGCGGGCGACGCATGCCCGGACTTCGCGCTGCTGAACGCAGAGGGCGATATATTGCGTGCACAAGATTTGCTCGCGCGCGGCCCGATGGTGTTGAGCTTCTACCGCGGCGTCTGGTGTCCGTTCTGTTCCGCGGAACTGGACGCTCTCAACGAGGCCGAGCCGCGCATCAAGGCGGCGGGCGCGACGCTTGCTGCAGTGAGCCCGGAGGCGCGCGGCTTGCCGCTGCAAATCAAACGCGAACGGGATTTCAAATTCGAGATTCTATCGGATCTCGACAACGGCCTGGCGCTTGCGTTCGGTCTCGTGCACCCGGTCACCCCGGAATTCGTCGAAGCGTTTAGCAAAGCGGGCACCATGTTCCCGCTGATCTACGGAAACGAAAGCTGGTTCCTGCCGCTTCCCGCAACGTACATCATCGGCCGCGACGGCATTATCCTGCACGCCTACGTCAATCCGGAATTCCGCGAACGGCTGGACCCTGAGAGAATCGTGGAGCTGTTGGCCAAAAGAGAGCCGCCACGATGAACGAGAACTCTCTGGCCGATCAACTTCGCGAGCTGCGCGACGGATCGAACGCCCGCGCCCGCGAACTCTACGACGAGCTTGCGCGGCATTTGAAAGAGAGCGGCGCCCTCGGCGGTGCGCTGAAGCAAGGCGCAACGTTTCCCGATTTCGAGCTACCGGACGCGCAGGGCCGCCTGGTCACCCGCGCCGACATCCTGAGCGACGGCCCCGCCGTCGTCGTTTTCGACCGCGGCGCCTGGTGCCCCTACTGCAGGACTGTGCTCGCCGCGCTTGGCAAAGTCGCATCCCAGATTCGCGCAGCCGGCGCCCGTCTTGTCGCCGTGACCCCCGAGGTTTCCGGCGGCACGGCCCGCATCAAGCAAGAAACCGGCATCGATTTCGATGTCCTCTGCGATGTGGACAGCGTGCTCGCGATGCAGTGCGGTTTGGTATTTCCGGTATCCGACGATCTGCGCAAAGCCTATCTCGAACGCGGTATCGATCTGGAGAAGATCTACGGCAACAACGCCTGGATGCTGCCGGCGCCGGCGACGTTTGTCGTGGGCAGAGACGCGAAAATCTCGCGCGTTTTCCTCGATCCCGACTTCAGATATCGCCTCGAACCGTCTGAACTTCTCGCTCACTTGACCCAGTTGCGCTGACGCAAGGCTTCAGGCGGGACCGACGCTAAGCGTTGCTTGACCAGTCGCGCGTGCGGGCAAGCTTGATGAACGCATCGCTTGCCGCAGTGAACTTGCGCCCCGCGACGGTGCCAAGCGTGATGGCGCGGTCGAGCTGGACACCTTCGATCGGCTTCGCGACCAGGCCGCCACCCTCCACCATACTGGGTGGCATGATCGCGACGCCAAGTCCCACGCGCAGAAGCGACAGCACATGCTCGCAGCTTGCGACGCGCGTCAGGCACTTCGGTTGCGCACCCGCCTCGACGCAAAGCTGACGAAAGCGGTCGGCGATCGGGCAGTTGATCATCTCGATCATATCAACGCCTTCGAAGTCCGCCGGCGTCAGCTTTTCCTTTTTGGCCAGCGCATGGCCTGACGCCATGACCGCCATCAGCGGCTCGCGGCTCAACGTCCAGCTGTGCACCTTGTCCGGTAGTTCGCCGTCGTCACCCGTGACGAAGAGGTCGAAGTCGCCGGCGACGGCCGCTTCGACGATCTTCGCGTCCGCACCTGCGCCCATGGTGAGTTCGAGCGAAGGCATAGCTCGATGCACCCCGCCCAAAACGCTCGCTACGCTTGCCGGCGGCACCATCCGCGACACGCCGAGCCGAAGATGCACGACGTCGCCCTTTTTGAAGCCGCTCGCCAATTGCCGCGCGGCTTGCGCCGCGTCGTACGTGCGCTGCAAATGCGGCAGCATCGCCCTGCCAAGTTCCGTGAGATGGGTGTTCGCCCGCTCGCGATGAAACAGCAGTCCCCCAAACTCTTCCTCGAGCTTCTGAACCGCGCGCGTCAGCGACGGTTGCGCGACGTTGCACTCCTCAGCCGCTTTGGTGAAGTTCAAGGTTCGGCAAACGGCCAAGAAGTAGCGGACTTGATGCATCTCCATGGCGACAATTGTAGATCGTTTGGGCGGGCTTCCGCTAGTAGCAGCTTCGCTCGAACAGCCGCCAGCCACCGCGGGGATCGAAGCCGAATCTCAAGCCGGCGGCTACCGCGCAGCGCAAATGGTGACCCCGAGACGATTCGAACGTCCGACCTACAGATTAGGAATCTGCCGCTCTATCCTGCTGAGCTACGGGGTCACATCGTGGCATACTTCGCTCATGGCAGGGCGGCGATCAAGACGGCACGAATGCTGAAGCAACTGACGCACGTTTTCGCGGCATTTCTGGCGCTGAGCGCGCCGTACGCGCGCGCCTGCGACGTGACGGTCGCCGAACAGGCGACGGTTAGGTCGGTCGCAAGCGGCGGCGTGCTCGCGCTCTCAGACGGCCGCCGCGCCCGCGTCGCCGCCATCCAACTGCCGCAGGCAGGTTGGCCGCTGGCGGAGGAGGCGAGGGCGTACCTCGCGAAATTGCTGGAAGGCAAAACCGTCGATCTTGGCTACGCCGATCGCGGCACCGATCGCCACGGCGATCTACTCGCCCACCTCTTCGTGGGCGACGCTTGGGTGCAAGTCGTGCTGATCGACGAAGGTTTGGCGCGCGTGGCTTCGCGCACCGACACGCGCCGCTGCGCCGCCGCGCTCGTGAAGCGCGAAGCCGTCGCCCGCACGGCAAAACGCGGCATCTGGGCGAACACCTTCTACCGCATCCGCCAAACCGGCGAACTCGGCGCCGACATCGGCACGTTCCAGATCGTCGAAGGCAAGATCGTCTCGGCGCGTATCGGGCGCGAGCGCGCGTTCCTGAACTTCGGCCAGGACTATCGCACCGATTTCACGGTCACGATTGCAGCGCGCGACAAGAGACGCCTAGCGAAAGAGGGCCTCGACCCTGCAGTTTGGAAAGGCAGGACGGTGCGCGTGCGCGGCTGGCTCTCACTGCTGAACGGCCCCGAGATCGAACTCACGCACGCAGAGCAGATCGAACTACTGGACTAAGCGGAGACGAGCCCGGCTTCCACCGGATCGCCGACCTGTTCGATCAGCGCTCGCTTCAGCTTCGAAAGCGCACTCGCTTCGATCTGCCGTACCCGTTCCTTGGAGATTCCAAGGCGCTCGCCCAGCGATTCCAGCGTCACCACGTCTTCCTGCATCTGCCGTTCTCGGATGATCACCTGCTCGCGCGGCGTCAGCGTGTCGAGCGCGAGGTTGATCCATTTCGCGCGTGTCTCGGCGTCGCGCGTCAGCATCACGTAGTCGTCGGGGCGCGGACCTTCGTCGGCGAGCATGTCCTGCCACTCGCCTTCGCCGGGCTCCCCCGGTGCCGCGTTGAGCGAGCGATCGCCACCCGTCAACCGCGCATCCATGTCTTCGACGTCGCGCACAGACACGCGCAGCGCATCCGCGATCTTGAGCGCGTTCTCACGCGAAAGGTCCTTGGACGGATTGCCTGCGATCTTGGCCTTCAGCCGGCGCAGGTTGAAGAACAACGATTTCTGAGATGCGGTGGACGTCAGCCGGACGATCGACCAATTGCGAAGCACATAGTCCTGTATCGCGGCACGAATCCACCACGTGGCGTAGGTCGAAAAGCGCACTTCGCGCTCCGGCTCGAAGCGCTGCGCCGCCTGCATCAGGCCGACGACGCCTTCCTGGATCAAGTCGCCCATCGGCAGGCCATAGTTTTTGAAACGCGCCGCCACCGCGACGACCAGACGGAAATAGGCCGTCGTCAGCTCGTGCAACGCCTTCTGATCGCCTTTGTCGCGCCAAGCCCGCGCGAGCTTTTGCTCGTGCTCAGCCTCAAGCAGATCCGTGGTCATCGACTTCTTGACGAACCGGCGGTTGGCTTTCACGGCGAAGGAGGTGTCGAACATGCCCATGGGTGCGCTCCAAATCCTACTTGCCTAGTTGGGTATCCATTCTACGAGGTTCAACCCTCTTTAGATCAATTCCAAATTACGCCCCCGTGATGGGAAACTCGCGACGGAAAAAGGGCCCGGCAGGTTCCCCCGCCGAGCCCCATCAATTCCCTTGAAAGCTTAGGGATTAAGCCGCGCGCTGAAGCGCCACTTCCAGCCGCTTCACGGCCGCGTCTTCGTCGATACGCTCCACCGCCGCAACCTCGCGCGCCATACGGCCCAGCGCAGCTTCGTAAAGCTGCCGCTCGGAGTAGGATTGCTCAGGCTGCCCGCTGGCACGGTGCAGGTCGCGAACCACCTCGGCGATCGAAATCAGGTCGCCCGAGTTGATCTTTGCTTCGTATTCCTGGGCCCGGCGGCTCCACATCGTCCGCTTGATGCGTGCGCGGCCCTTCAGCGTCTGCAGGGCGTTGGCCACAACATCCGGCGAGGACAGCCGGCGCATGCCGATCAATGAGGCTTTCGCGACCGGAACCCGCAAGGTCATCTTGTCCTTGTCGAAGTTGATCACGAACAGCTCGAGCTTCATGCCCGCGACTTCCTGCTCGACCACCTGGATGATCCGGCCCACGCCATGGG
>CAYXQB010000049.1:0-14859 GCA_964466435.1 uncultured Flavobacteriaceae bacterium
GGAACTAACCGGCCGCAGGCTCAAGCGGCACGCGGGTCTCCACGGGGAAGTCCACATGGAACTGCGGCACCAGCGGAATGACGAAATTGTGCGTGTACGTCGCGGTGAAAATCGCGATCGGAACGTCACCCGAGCTGTCGACGATGTAGTTGATATTGATCTCCTCGTTCGTCAGCGGCTCGAGCAGATTTTCGAATGCCGTCTGCACCTGCCCCGCCGACATGTCCTGATCGACCATCGTCATGCGCGCCGTGCGCTCCAGCGCGTACTGGACGCTGCCCGCTATGTAGTAGGCAAGACCCATCTGCAGCGAGCCGAACAGCATCGTCGCAAACACCGGGAAGACGAGCGCGAACTCGAGAGCGGAGGCGCCGCCCTTATCGTCGCGAAAGCGGTTCCAAAACATTCTCATGGCCTTACCGTACCCGAACCGATTGTTCAGTCGCATAGGCGTCGTCCATCAAGATACCCTCGAACACCGCGGTCGCGGTCAAACTGTGATAGCTTTCCGGGTACGAGCCGTCGTCGCACAGCGAATTGCAGGCGTGTTGCACCACACCGCACATGCAAAACGTCTCGGCCAGCACCAATACGCCGTCCGGCTTCGTGCTCCACGAGTTGTTCACGACCTGCTCCGCAAGGTCCAGATCTTCGCCGCCGTTCATGAAGTACTGAATGCCGGCGCGCAGCGCGGATTCCATGTCCGCGCGCTTGTACACCACGTTGCCGATGTCGATGACACCCAACAGCGAGATCAAGAGCACAGGCACCGTCAGCGCAAACTCGACCGCGGACACGCCGCCTTCGTCTGCTGCAAACCGCTTGAGAAACTTCAACATGATGCACCCATCTCTCTGTTGTCGTGCGTTCTAGGCTTTACTCGACCAGCGACACGCGGCCGGGCAAGGGCATTCCCTCGATCCCGTAAGCAGAGCAGTCCGAATTCAAATTCAGCGACCCAGTGAACTTCATCGTGCGCGAGACAACGCGCATGCAACCGTTTGTACCCGAGAAGTTGCCCAGAAACTCGACGCTCTGATTGGGGAAGTAGAGCGCGCCGGTCAGGGTGGAGTCCGCTGTGCCGTTGAACTTGATCAGGGTCGAGCTGCTGAACGAGTTGTCTGGGTCGCCGTAGAACAGCACGCCCTTGTACGTGCCGGTCGTCGGCGCGGCCAAGTTGATTTGCGCCGTGCCGTTGAAGTTCGTCGTCGCGTCATTCGTCATGAAGAACGTGACACCGCTGCCGCTGACGTTAGCGCTTGCGTTGATACGAAAATCGCCGCCGTCCATGACGTAAACGCCCGGCTGAAAGGTCTTCACGCCTTTCAGGTTGCCGCCGCCGCAATACCGCCCAGGCGATAGTGTCGCCGCGCCGTTGCCGCTGGGCAGCGTCAAGCACGGACCGCTGACCGGCGGCTGCGGCAGACCGGCATACGGATCGTTGGCCGGCGTCATGTTGGATTGCGGCTCCGCGCAATCGGTCAACGTCAGCCCTTCGTCGGACGACACGCCGCCCGCCGAAAGCATGCATGGTACCGTGACGTCGGCAGAGCCGTTCACGATGACCGCACTGTTGCTCAGCGAGTTCGACATCGTGTTGCAGCCGTTGATCAGCGTCAGGTTGTTGCCGGTGAACGTCATTGCGCCCGCAGCCGTCGGATCGAGCGCCAGAATGCAAGCCTCGCCGCCGTCATCGTAACGCGCCACGCCGCGTGCATGCAGCGTGACGTCGCTGGTGCTATAGATCTTCGAGAAAAACCGGGTCGTCGGCATTGTCAGCAACACTTCGACCGACTTCGAGTCTTGATACGCGCCGGATGCCGGCGGATCATTGACCTCGATCGTACCCTCGCCTTCGACGAAACCGTGCTCAATGGCTTCCGCAAGCGAAGCGTCGTCGATCTCTTCCGAATCGCCGCCACCGCGCTTTTCGACGGCCCCGGCGATCGCCGCGACGTCGGCCGCCGTCTGCAGCTCGCGCTGCTTGAAGTACCAATAACCGGTCTCCACGCCCAAACCCGACATACCCACGAGCAAGGGCAACGACAGCGCGAAGATCATCGCGGTGTTGGCGCGGCGGTCCTCAGCGAAACGGCAAAGCAATGACAACAGGCGCATTGGCTAGAACCTTTGAAATTCTGGCGACGATGTTCGCAGCGTTCCTGCTACCGATTTGACAACGAAGGGCATTAACGAGGCATAAAGAGTTTCCGAAGATTGCCATCCATGGCAGAGCTGCTTCCTAACCGGTCAGCTTCTGCAGGCGCCAATAGCCGCGCGCGGCAGAAGTGTGGACGTCATCACACATGGGAACAGCTCAATCGCCGCGCGCCTTCAGACACGCGCAGTCGCCGAGCACATCGGCTGGCAGCTTCTCGAACCAATCGTCCAGCGCTTCCGCCACGATCTCCTGCACCGGCCGGCGCAGCAATGCCGCGGAGAGTTTGAGCTTGACGAACCGCATCCGCTTCAAACGCAGATTCACGTGGTAGGTCTTGCCCGCATCCTCGGGCGACGGTCCCGGGCACGCGGTGCAGCTGCTGTCGCCTTGTTCTTCTTCTTCGTGCGCCGGCATCGGTGGCGGCAAAGGCACTGTCTTTTCTTCAGGCGCTTGACGCCGCCCGATCGAACCGAACGGCGACACGTTACCGTCGAGCGCCTTCGGTGCCGGTGGCATCAACCCTTGCGGCTTCGCGGGCCAACTCTCGGCGTGCAGGTGAAAGTTACCGTTCATCGGCGTCAGGCCTCCGATGTCCGGCGACGGGCATCCCACGCGCGTCAGAAGTTGGTCGGCGAACGGCGTGGCGGTGGGCTCAGCCTCGCCCTTGCGCGCCAAAATGCCTGCAGTCAACGATGCATATTTCGACATGGCAACGGCCTCGGTTGGCGGTCGAGACTAATTCGCGCGGCGGCCGAACGTCGGCACTTCGCGCCCCAGCGCATTGACGTTGCGGCGAAGCGGCACAACCGCACTCGTCTCGGCCGCTTTCAGATCGCGCCGCAACAGCCGCGCATCGATGTATTCCCACAGGTCGCGAATTTCCTCGGCGGATTTGCCACCCGGCTCGATCTCCATCACCGTGCGCCCGTCGATCATCGAGGCCGCAAAATCGGTGCGATTGTGAATCGTCACCGGCGCGACGGTCCCGTGCTGCGACAGCGCGACCGCCGCCTCCATCGTGATCTTCGCGCGCGCGGTCGCTGCATTCAGCGTGAACAGCATCGGCTTCTGGCGCGCTTCGCAGATGTCGATCGTCGGGCCGACCGCGCGCAGATCGTGCGGGCTGGGCCTGGTCGGAAGAATGACGAGATCGGCAAAGCTGATGACTTCCGAAATCGCCTTCGTGACCGCGGGTGGCGTGTCGATCACGACGAGCTTGAAGCCTTGCGCGCGCGCTTCGTCGAGGTCGTGTACCAGATTTGTGAAAACCGAATGGATGAACGCAGGCGTCACCGCCTCGCGGCAGTTCCACCACTTCGCAAGCGACCCTTGCGGATCGGTGTCGATCAACGCGACCGGCCCCGCGCCCGCCAACTCGGCTTGGACACCGATGTGACCGGCCAATGTCGTCTTGCCCGATCCGCCCTTCTGCGACGCGAACACAACAACGCGCATCGACTGCATGGTTCGAAACTCCTAGGTCCAGTACCCCTTCTGCAGCCAACCTTAGCCGAGCCGAATTTCGCCGCGTTTAAGTTGCCCGTGTGCAATTAGCTCGAATTGCGAGCAGTTATTCGCCACCAAATGCGCCGTGCGCGATGCGGGCTTGACGCCACGCCGCCCCAACGGTTAAGCGCGTGTTAAGGGACGAAGCGTCCGGAGAAAAATCGATGCGTTTGTGGAAAGCCTTAGGCGTTTTGTTTGCCGCGTTTGCCCTGGCCGCATGCGGCACATCGCAATACGACCAAGACCCGGATTACGACGCCGGTTTCTCCGATGGCTGCGAAACAGGGACCGCCCGCACCCCCGGCACGCCGGTGACGAAACCGGTGCGCGACCAACAACTGTGGGACACCAGCGAGGGCTACCGCGTCGGCTGGCGCGCCGGATACGGCTCGTGCTCCCCCAGCACCGGGAGCATTCCAGGCGACCGCTGAACGCGTTAACCTCCGGTTAGGTACCCAAGGAAGATTTCATGCGCAGCATCGCCTTCTTGATCGTCCTTGCCCAACTCGTCACGCTGGGTCCGCTTTACGTCATGTACGGCCAGGTCGATCCCTGCCGCGCGCTCGCCAAGGAAATTGCGTCCCGCGCTCAAGCCGCCGGGGGCCTCGGTGTCACGGTCGAAGATGCATTCGGCAACCTCGAAATCAACGCCCGCAAGGACATCGCCGACCGCTCGACCGGCGCCTGCGTCAGCGAATTGTTCGGGAACTGGGGCGGCCGCGTCACCGGACAGTAGCCGCTTAGTCTTTCGGCGGCACCTCGAAGATCATCACGCTAAGGTCCTTCTCCGGCTCGAAGTTGCGCCGCTCCACGACGAACGTCGTCGCCCCCGTTTTCCGCACGCCGTCCATGCAGAACGAGATGATGTTGTCGGGCTTGCCCTTGTCCAGTGTCAGCCGGAACGCGCCGATCGGCCCCTTCCAGTTCTTCCCCGTGGTCAGCACGTAGTCGACGATCCACTGCACCATCATCGCATTGTCGCCGTCGCGCCTTTGCAGCGCTTTCAGCCGCGACGCCAACCCAGAGCGCGTCGTCGCATCGATGCAGTAGTCCCTGTAGTATTTGTCCAGCATCTTTGGATCGCTGAAGTACCCGCTCGCCGAAAAGAACGAGCCGCCGGCGATAGGCTTGTACGTGTGCTCGACGGCAAGCGGCCGGCCGGCCGGAAAGGTCTGCAGCCAATGATAGGTGTTCTTGACCACCCAGAACGGTTCCACCCAATCCGGCGTGATGTTCGCAAGTTTTAAGCGAACCAGTTCACTCTTCGCGCCGGCTGGGAGCTTCTGCACCACCGCAGTCACGTCGCTTGGACGCGGACTGATCGGCACACCAAGCCGCGTCAACTGCGCCGTCACATCCTGACCGTTCAGGAACGCCTTACGCTCGAGCTGCGGCGTCACCGCGCGCCCATCCACGATCACGCGGAAGTCAACGACGTTGTCGCCCTTCTGCGTCGGCCAACCAACATCGATGTCGCTTAGCTCGTGCATGTCGGCGACCGGCAACGGAAAAGCGACGCGTGTTGTGATCGGCGCTTGGCGCTCGTTCACGAACCGATAGCGGACGCGTATCAAATCCTTGCTGACAAACAAATCTTCGCTCGCCATGCGGATGTCCGCGCTCTCGGTGAGAACGATACCGCCGGCGCCCATCGCCGCCGTAGAGTCGTTCGCCCAAGCAGCACCGGCGGCGCCGGCCATCATCGCCACCGCGGTCCAAGCTCTCGTCTTCATGCTACTTCCCCGCCGCCGTCTGCGGCCGTGTGTTTTCGGCCTCGCGTTTGCGCGCGATTTCTTCGATCTTTTCGCGCATGCCCGCGTGCGCCTTCAAGAGCGTGTCGAAGTCGCGCCGCTTCAGCACCAGCATGTTCGTGTAACCCGCCGACACGACGTCGGCATTGCGCGGCTTGTCGTTCAAGAGCGCCATCTCGCCGAAGAAGTCGCCGGTCTTGAGCCTGACCGGATCGGGCACGACGATCACGTCAACCGTGCCCGAGGCGATGAAGTACATCTTGTCGCCCTGATCGCCCGCCCGGATAATGCGCTCGCCGGGTGTAAACAGCTCCGGCGTCAACAGCCGCGCAAGCCAAGCGATCTGGTCCTCCTTGAGCCCGGTGAAAATCGGAACTTTGCCGAGCATCTCCGTCAGCTTCAGGCCGAGGTCGAGCGGCGGCCGCGCCGACGCCACCTGACGCCGCAGCGCCCGGTCTTCATCCAAACTCTCGAACACCTCAGTCGATATCAATGACTGGTCGTGCTGCCCGCGATACTCCGCTTCCTCAAGCCCGATTGCGAGCCGCTCAAGATAGCGGGCGCGCATCGCCTTCGTGAAGTCCGGATACTGCAGGTCGAGCGCCGCGATCGCACCGCTGATCGCCTGCATCCGGCCTTCGAGCGCCTCTTTCACCGTGAACGTCGCATGCTGACCGATAAGCTGCGCGACCTTTGCATCGGTGAACACCAAAAGTTCGCGCAGCATCAGCTCCTTCACAAGGAAAAGCTCGAAGCGGTTGGCGATCTCCTCGGCGAGCGGCCCGCTCCATCCGAAGCTGCGCTGCAGCCAGAGCGCCATTCTGAACCGGCGCGTCAGCTTCTGACCGCCCAGCGCCGCTGAAAGGTAGCCGACATTGCCCGATTGGCGCACACCGTCGAGCACGCGCCCCGCATCCGCGCGCAGGCGCTCCGCGACAGTCCGCCCAACGAGACCGCGCTGCAAATATTCGAGGCTAAGCTCCGTCTCGCGGTTCGCGACCACGATAAGCCCCGCAAGCACCAAGTCGTCGCGGCTCAGCTTGCCCGCGCCCGCTGCTTCCGCCGTATGCGGATGCTGCTGCGGCGTCAGCGCCTCGGACAGACCCAAGGTATGCGCCACCTGCACCAGGTTCTCATGCACGCGGCCGCGCGACAGCGCCATCACCCGGTCGCGGACCAAGCGTTCTTCCGGCGACAGCTTGTCGAGCTTCAAGAACTTCATCAGCGGCCGCAGCGTTGGTGCCGAGACAAGCAGCGTTACGAGCACGTAGCCCATTGCCATGACGAAAATGAACCGTGCCTCGGGTGTGAGTTGCGTCTCGTAAGCGCTGCCCCCGATCTCGGACGCCGCAAGCAAGGCTAGCGCAACGGTCACCGCGCCGCGCAGACTGCCCCAGCAAAGTACGATCTTGTACTCGTTCGAAATGGGCTGCGAGAGGCCGAACCACGACAGCATCGGCAGCAGCACCCAAAGTACGAGCGCCCGCGCCACCAGCGCCGCCGCGAACAACGCCCCGATCGCGACCGCATCGATCCACTGCACGTCGCCCAGCATCCGCGGTGCCAGCATGGCGGCCAAGATGAAGATGAGGGACGTGCCCCAGAACTCGAGCTGCCGCCAGGTGATCAGCAGAATGTCCCAGGTGCCCGGCGACAGCCGCGTCCGCGTATCGGAGGCGAAAACCATCGCGGCCGTCACCACCGCGATAATGCCGGAGATGTGCAGGAACTCTTGCCCCACCACAAACGTCATGTAGGCGCACGCGACCGAGATCGTGATTTCGGTGACCGCCGCGCCGCGCAACTGGCTGATCAGAAGTCCCGACAGCCACGCCATCGCGTAGCCGAGCAACAACCCGCCCAGGAAACCCCACGCGAACTCAAGCGCGCCCGCCATCACGTCGGCCTCGCCGTGACCCGTAATCACCTCCAGGATGACGACGAACAGTGCGATGGCGGCTGCGTCGTTGAAGAGGCTCTCACCCTCGACGATCACCGACAGCCGGCTCGGTACGCCGATGTCGCGGAAGATGCCGAGCACGGCGGCCGTGTCCGTGGTCGCCACGATAGAGCCCAAGAGCAGGCACAGCATCAGCGACGTACCGGTGACGAGGTTCAGCGTCACGCCGACCGCCACCATGCACATCAACACGGCAACGATGGCAAGCACCAGCACCGGCCAGATGTCGTCGAACAAGCGGCGTACGTCGACCGTTAGCCCGCCGGCGAACAGCAACGGTGGCAAGAAGACGTAGAGGAACCCCTCCGCCGGAATCTTCAACGCACCAAGTGCATCGATCACGACTTGAAACGATCCCAGCTGACCGCCGCTCAAATAGGGCGCGAACCCGAGCAGTGCGCCCACGACCGCGAGCAGCACCGTGAACGGCACCTGCAGCCGCTTGGCGATAGGCACGAGCACGCTGACGAGCACCAGCAGCGTCGCAAATCCCAACACAATGAGAATGACGGGCGTCATAGAGTCCTAGTCAAATACCCGGCCAGTGTGGCCGCACCGGCCCGGCCCACGGAAGAGCAAATCATCGCCGGTGTGTCGCTTACCACGTTCGTGTGGCGGCGGCCAAGCATGGCCCTTCCACGGCCATGGATCCTCAACGGACTTGGGGATGAAGCCGCCACCTGGTAACCGTTGTCACTGTCACCGCAGCCCTTGAGCCCCATGCCCGCCCCCGCAAACGCCTCGCAGTTTTCCTGGTACCTCGCCGGCGCGGGCGCGTGGTTTTTGGCGATGGGCATCCAGATGGTGATGTTCACCTATCTGGTGGTGACGGTGCTCCAAGGAACGGAACTCCAGGTCGGCATCGCCCAAATGTCGCTCACGATCATGTCGATGGCGCTTCTGCTGTTCGGCGGCAACATCGCAGATCAAACCGACACGCGCCGGCTCTTGATTCGCTGCCACGCGGTCGCGCTGCTCCCTGCGATCATCCTTGCCGCAGTCGTCTGGAGCGGCGCGTTGCGGTTCGAGTGGTTGATCGCCTACGGCCTCGTCATGGGCTCGATCACCGCGTTCACCGTTCCCGCGCGCGAGGCGATGCTGGGCGACGTGCTGGCCGACGACCGCACGCGCATACAGCGCGCCGTCACCACGACGATCGGCGTCACGTTCATGTGTCAGATTGCGGGCATGTTGAGCGCAAGCCTTGCGGCCGTCAGCGGGCCGGCCCTGATCATCCTGCTTCAGGCCGTTGCACAGGGCGTCGGCGCCTACTCGTCTTACCGCCTCGCACCCTCGACCCGTCACACGGACCATGCGCACACCAGCGAGGGCTCGCAGCTTCAGCGCATCGCCGCGGGCTTGCGAGAAGTGCAAAACTCAGAGCAGCTTCTGCCGATCAACGCGCTGACGCTGGCGATCGGCGTGCTCTTCATCGGTGCGTTCCTGGTGCTTGTCCCCTTAATCGTGCGCGCCGAGTTCGGCGGAACCGTACAACAGTACTCCACGATCCAGGCGGTGTTTTGGGGCGGCTCGATACTGTCCTCGATCGTGATCAGCCGCATCGGCAACATCGTGAACCGCGGGCGATTGATCGTGATCGCCGTCTCCAACGGCGCGCTGATCCTGGCATTGATCAGCATACCCGCGCCCCTGCCCGTGCTCTATGTGCTCGTCTTCGCGTGGGGGCTGGGCGCCGGCGTGATGATGTCGATGTCGCGCACGACGGTGCAGGAATACGCCCCACCCGCCCACCGTGCCCGCATCCTCTCGCTTTACCAGCTGGGATTCACCGGTGGCATGTCTGTCGGCGCGCTGTTCGTGGGCTTCATCGCATCCCTGATTGGCCCCCGCGAAGCGACGCTCGTGCCCTCAGGTCTGATGGCACTCGTCCTCCTCTACCTTGTGACGCAAACGAAGATCTGGTCGATCACGGCACTCAAGCATGAAGCGGACGCGCCGGCGTGAACGGCACCGCACCCAAGGCCCCGCACGCCTACCTCACGGCGCAAGCCCTGCACTTCATGGCCGGTGGGATGATGAATATCGTCTTCGCCTGGCTCATCGTGCACGAGCTGCACGAAAGCCAAGCCCGAGTCGGTGTCGCGCAGTTTTTCGCAACGCTTCCGGTTCTCTTCTTGATCTTGGTCGGCGGCGCCGCCGCTGATGGCCGCCACCTGCCCGCCTATCTCGGCCGCCTGCAGCTCGTCGCCGCCTTCACCCCGATTGCGCTCGCGATCGTGATAGCAACGGGGCAGCTCACCTTCGTCACCGCGACCGCCGTATTGACGATCGGCTCGATCGTCGGCGCCTTCATCATGCCGGCGCGCGATGCACTTCTCTCCTATGTCACACACTCGCCGAACGAGCTTGCCCGCACGGCAGCGATGGCCGTCTCGGCGATGTTCGCAGGCCAACTCGTCGGCACGGCCATTGCGGCCAGCGCCTCGACGGTCGGCGCCGTACCGCTGCTCGCTCTGCAAGCACTTCTGATGGTCGGAACGGCCGTCTTGTCGGCCCGCGTCCCTCTCACCAACCCGCATGCGTTCAAGGACCACGTGCCGGTAAAAGTCTCGCGCTTGTTCCATGAAATGGTCGACGGCTTGAAGATCGTCGCGAACGACAAACGCCTGCTCACGATCATTCTCTACCTTGCGATCCCCGGACCGCTGTTCAACGGCATGTTCCTCGTCGGCATCCCGCTGATCGTGCGCGACGTCTACGGCGGCGATTCCGCGATGCTCTCAGGATTGATCGCCGCGTTTCTGCTTGGCTTGAGCCTTTCCTCGCTTGCAATGGCACACATGAAACCGGTCGAGCGCCAAGGACGACTGTTCATGATCCTGTCGCTGAACAACGTCGTCGTGTTTACGCTTGCATCGCTCGCGCCGCCGTTCTGGGCGTTCGTGGCCCTCATCTGGTTCTGGGGCTTCGGCGCTGGCGCAGGCATGGCCTTGAGCCGCGGCATGGTCCAGGCCGCCGCCCCGCCGGTTTATCGCGCCCGCGTGCTCTCTGTCCTGCAACTCACGCAAGTCGCGGGCGGCCCACCCGGTGCGCTACTCTACGGTTTCATGGCGCAGGCGTTCGGCATTTTGAACACGCTGCTCATGATCCCCGTCGTAATCATCACGCTGTGGCTGAGCTTCCGCCTCTTCAGCGACCTTTGGAACTTCCGCCGCCAAGAGGCGATCGCCCAAACGACCGCCCCCATCGCGTTGGATTAGACTAACGCTTTGCGTCGGCCACCGGCGCCTGCAAGCCGACCGTGCTCAGCACCACCGCAAGAAGCCACAATGCCGGGCCGGCGACGCTCGGCCACAACGGAATGTGGCCCGGCAGCAGCACGAAGAGAATGAAAGGAATGTCGGCCGAGGAGATCGCAATCAAATTGATCCAATAGCCAGTCCGGCTGTTGCGCCAATTCATCGTGAGCGCGACGCCGATGGCGACCAGAGAAAAGAAAACAAGATAGGCCGAATTCTGCAGCAGACGCCCCTGGATCATTCCCGCATCCAAGGTCTGTGCGAGCCTGAATACTTCTACGGCCGCCAGCAAGTGCAGCACGCCCCACAGCACGTAAAAAAGCGCCCCTAACCTGTGCATCGTGATCTCGCTCAAACTCAAGAATACTTCCGCTCGCTCCACCACGGATAGAACGGCGGCATGTCTTTCGAAACCTTGTCCGGGAACGCCGCCGGCCGCTTCTCCAAGAACGACACCACGCCTTCCTTCGCGTCGCCTTGGCGCCCGCGGGCATAGATCGCCCGGCTGTCGATCTTGTGGCCTTCCATCGGATGATCGGCGCCGAGCATGCGCCACATCATCTGCCGCGTCAGCGCAACCGAAACCGGCGCCGTGTTGTCCGCGATTTCGCGCGCCAGTGCGTAAGCCGTCGGCAGCAGATCGTCGGGCTTCACCACCTTCGACACCAGCCCACCGCGCAACGCTTCCTGCGCGTCGAACACGCGCCCCGTCGCGCACCACTCCATCGCCTGCGAGATACCGACCAGCCGCGGCAAGAACCAGCTCGAGCACGCCTCCGGCACGATCCCGCGCCGCGCGAACACGAACCCGAATCGCGCGGTGTCGCTCGCGACACGCACATCCATCGGCAGCTGCATCGTCACGCCGATGCCGACTGCAGGTCCGTTGATCGCGCCGATGACGGGCTTCAAGCACTCGAAGATGCGCAAGGTCACCCGGCCGCCGCCGTCGCGCACGCCCTCATGGCTCCAATCGACCGAGCCATCGGTGTTCACCGGCACCCCCGCCTTCTCGGGCCTGTCGGAGCGCGCCGCGTAGTCGAACGTCTTCGCCCCCGCCGACAAATCCGCACCGGCACAAAAGCCGCGCCCCGCCCCCGTCACCACGACCGCGCGAACGTTGTCGTCGGCGTCCGCCTTGCCGAACGCGTCGATCATCTCCGCCATCATCACGCCCGTGAACGCGTTCAGCTTGTCCGGCCGGTTCAGCGTCAGCGTGGCGACCTTATCGGCGACTTCATATTTGATCTCGGTGAAGGACATGGGACGGAGTTCCTTGTGCGATGGCGATGCGCAACACTAGCGAAACGCCCAGCGCCCGTCATTCGACGTTTACAAGTCGTGGGTGGTCCGCCTGCGCGGACCATAACAGGTCTTTGGATACGTAACGCCAATCACCCGAGCTGCGACCTGAGGGTACAAAAAAACCTGTCATGGTCCGCGCAGGCGGACCACCCACGCCTTTCTCCCCTGGCGAGCCTTCGCTATGTTCGCAAGAAACACGCAACCAAAGCCTCGAGGAACGCCGCCCCATGCACCCCTCCGTCCACGCCAAAACGCAGCCGGACAAGCCAGCCTTCATCATGGCCTCGACCGGGGAAACCGTAACGTACGGTCAACTGGAGGAACGATCGAACCGCGGCGCGCAACTGTTCCGAAAGCTCGGTCTCAAAACCGGCGACGGCATCGCGATCTTCATGGAGAACAACGTCCACTACCTGCCCATCGTTTGGGCGGCACAACGATCCGGGCTCTACTTCACCTGCATCTCTTCGCGGCTGACCGCGGGCGAAATCGAATACATTGTGAATGACTGCGGCGCGAAGATTCTGATCACCTCCGAACAAATGGGCGACGTCGCGCGCGAGCTTGGGAGCAAGCTGCCCGGCGTACAAAAGTTCATGCTGGGCGCAACGATGCCGGGCTACCAAAGCGGTGAGGACGCGGTGCGCCAAATGCCGGCGACGCCGATCGCCGACGAAACGCCCGGTGCCGACATGCTTTACTCCTCCGGCACGACGGGCAGGCCGAAAGGCGTCAAGCGTCCTCTCGCCGGCGGCCCGCTCGCGCAGGTGAACCCGCTCCTGATGCTGACCAAGATGCTCTATCAGTTCGACGAGAACATGACGTATCTCTCGCCAGCGCCCCTCTATCACGCGGCGCCGTTGCGCTACAACATGGCGGTGCAGACGTTCGGCGGCACGTGCGTCGTGATGGAACATTTCGATCCGGAGCAAGCGCTGGCGCTCATCGGCAAATACCAAACCACACACAGCCAGTGGGTGCCGACGATGTTCGTGCGCATGCTGAAACTGCCGGAGGCTGCACGAAAGAAGTACGACGTGAGCGCCATGAAGGTCGCGATTCACGCCGCAGCGCCCTGCCCCATTCCGGTGAAGAAGCAAATGATCGAGTGGTGGGGCCCGGTGATCTACGAATACTACGCCGGCACCGAAGGCAACGGCTTCTGCGCCATCAACAGCCAAGAGTGGCTCGCCCATCCGGGCTCCGTCGGCAAGGCGCTGCTCGGCGAACTACACATCGTGGCCGAAGACGGCACCGACTGCCCGACAGGCGAATCCGGCACGATCTACTTCGCGAACGGCCCCGAGTTCTCCTACCACAACGATGCGAAAAAGACGGCCGAGGCGCGCAACGACAAAGGCTGGTCGACGCTCGGCGACGTCGGTTATGTCGACAAGGATGGCTATCTCTATCTGACTGACCGCAAGGCATTCATGATCATCTCGGGCGGTGTGAACGTCTATCCCCAAGAAGCCGAGAACGTGCTCATCAACCACCCGAAGGTTGCGGACGTAGCGGTCATCGGCGTCCCGAACGAGGATTTCGGCGAAGAAGTGAAGGCCGTCGTCCAGCCCATGCACTGGCACGACGCAACGCCCGCGCTGGCCGAGGAGTTGGTGGCATATTGCAAACAGCACCTCTCGGCGATCAAATGCCCACGCTCGGTCGATTTCGAACGCGAACTGCCGCGGCACCCGACCGGCAAACTCTACAAGCGCCTGATCCGCGACCGCTACTGGGGCAACCGTGACTCAAAAATCGTCTGAAGCCACAACGCCGCCGCTCAAAGCCTCCGGTCCCGACGGCCAACTCGCGCGCAACGACTTCACGCCCGAGCGCATTGCCGCCTACTCGCAGTTGGCCAGCCAATTCGGCGACGCGAAATTCCTCACCGAAGAGGAACGCGAAACCTCGCGCGCCCAGATCATGGCCGAGCATGTGCAAGGCACGGAGCTCTGGGTCTTCGGCTACGGCTCGCTGATGTGGAACCCTGCGATCCACGTCGACCAAAGCCTGCCCGCGCATGTCGAAGGATTTCAGCGTTCGTTTTGCATGCGCCTGATGTTCGGCCGTGGCATGCCCGACAACCCGGGCCTGATGCTCTGCCTCGTCCCGGGCGGCGCGTGCGCCGGCATCGCGCATCGCATCGCGCCCGAAAACGTCGAAAGCGAAAGCCGCATCCTCTGGATGCGCGAGATGCTGTCAGGCGCCTATATCCCGACCTGGGTCGATATCGACTTGGGCGCGCGGCGCGTACGCGGCGTGACGTTCGTCATCAACCAGGCGCACCCGCGTTACTTGCCGAACTTGGCCCACGACGAGAAAGCCGCCCGCATCGCCAAGGCCGAAGGCCACCTGGGCACGAACCGCGACTACCTCTTCCGCACGGTCGCAGCCCTCGAAGGCGCAGGCCTGAAAGACCGCTACATCGAAGACATTCATGCGCGCGTGCGCGCGCTCACCGATCAAACAACTTAAGGAGCGTTTGACCTATGAAAGTCGTGAAGTTTGCCGAACTCGAAAACTATGTGGGCCAGGAAATCGGCCACTCCGAATGGGTGACGATCGACCAGGACCGCGTCAACAAATTCGCCGACGCGACCGGCGACCACCAATGGATCCACATCGACGTCGAACGCGCGAAGCGCGAACTGCCGACGGGCGGCACAATCGCGCACGGCTATCTAACGCTTTCGCTGATCCCCTGGCTCGGCGCTCAAATCATGAGGATCGACGGCGTCAGCCGCGGCATCAACTACGGCTCGAACAAAGTCCGCTTCACGAAGATGGTGCCCGTCGGCGCCAAGGTCCGCGCAAAGCTCAAGGTCCTCGGCGTCGAAGCGAAGGCGGGTGGCAAGCAACTCACGAGCGAATACACGATCGAAATCCAAGGCCAAGACCGCCCCGCCTGCATCG
>CAYXQB010000050.1:0-14811 GCA_964466435.1 uncultured Flavobacteriaceae bacterium
GCAAGTGTATCAAGGCGACGCTTTGCTATGGCGACTATCGCTCGGGCGAGGACGCGTGCACGTCGCCGACCGAGCACCGCGCGTGGTCGTCGCCGATCTATCTGGACTACGGCACGACGGCCGCCGCTCTTCCGGTGACCCCGGCTGCACCTGCGGCACCCGGCGGCAGCGGTGGTTGAGATTCTGGGCCGGTCGACGACCGACTACCTCTTGATCGCGGCGGCAGCCTTGGCGCTAGGCGCCGCGATGTGGTCGGCGCTTGGCGTCAGTGAGACGGTTGCCAGCTACGGCGATGCGATCGCGGTGGTCGACGGGGTGCCGATCCCGCGCACCGTGTACGAGACCGCCATCGAAGGGTTGGCGTCGGCGAAACGCAATCCGTTGACAGACGAAGAGCGGCGCGAAGCGTTGGAGCGCATCATCGACGAGGAATTGCTGCTTCGACGCGCGATGAAGTTGGGCCTGCCGGAGGCTGACCCGCCGTCGCGAAAGGCGCTGGTCAACGCGATGCTGCAGATGTCCGTCGCCGACGCGGCAAAACTCGAGCCCACGGATGAGGCGTTGCGGCAGTTCTACGCCGAGCGGCCGAAGTTGATCGCGCCGCAGCCGCTGCTGACGGTGCGCGCGGTGTCGTTCGGCAACACAAACGTGGACGGGATCGTGAAATTCAAGGCGGCGCTTGAGGGAGGCAAGCCGTTTGCGGCGAGCCTCGCGGGGACGGGCGGCGAGGCCGTTCTGTTGCCGAATGGGCCGGTCGTGCCGGCGAAGGTCGCCGAGTATGCCGGTGCGTCAGTGCGCGATGCGGCGTTAGGCTTGACGGCAGGGCAGACCTCGGCCGCGCTGTCGATCGGGCGGCGCGTCGTCTTCGTGCATCTGATCGAACGCTTCGAAGCGCCGCCGCCGCCGTTTGAGGCGGTGAAGGCGATCGTCGCCGACGAGTGGCGCAAACGTGCGACGGAAAAGGCGTTCGAGGATTATCTCAAGAGCTTGCGGGCGACAGCCCGGATCACATACGCGGATTCCGTGAAGTAATGCGGTTGCTTCTTGCGCTGCTGGTTCTGTTGCTTGCGGCGCCCGCGCAGGCGCATACGCGCAGCCAGAGCTTTTCGACGTGGACGGTGGGCGAGGACACGGTCGTGGGCGTCTATCAGGTGGACGCCTATCGCGCGACGCAGCTCAGCGACACGCCGCAGGACTTGGCGGCGCTGGTGAAGCGCGAGTTGGAGGCGACGGTTTCGCTCCGCCAAGCGGGCGTGGCGTGCTCGCGCACCAGCGTGCAGCCGTTACGCGCTCCGCGCGGCGAGATGCGGGTCGAGATCGCTTTCAAGTGTGCGAAGCCATTTGCGGAGGTGCCGGGCGAGCTCATGATGGGTGCGTTCTTCGCGGTCTCGATTAGCCATACGCACTACATCCGCGTGACCAGCAAAGAGGGCGTGCGCGAGGGCGTTCTGACGCAAGGCAAGACGACTTTTCCGGTGGGCGGCGACGAGGCGGCGCCGAATTCGTTCGGCAGCTTCTTGTTTCTCGGGTTCGAGCACGTCTTGTCGGGGCTCGATCACATTGCGTTTCTGATTGCGCTGGCGATGCTGGCCGGGGGCGTGTGGCGCATCCTGATTGCGATCACGGGATTCACGCTCGGGCACTCGGCGACGCTGGCGCTGGTCGCGTTCAATGTGCTCAAGCCCGATACGGCGGCGATCGAGGCGCTGATCGGCTTCACCGTTGCGTGGGCGGCAGGCGATGCGCTGAGGCGCGTGCGCGGCACGCCGCAGTGGTTTGGGTTGATCGGCGCGGGCGGCATCGTGCTGTTGCCCGTGCTCGCGTGGCTTTTCGGGTTGCCCGTGCTGGCTTGGAGCGTCTTGCTCGGTGTCGCAGTGTTTGCGGCGGCGATGTCGTATGCCAGGGCCGATGCGCCCTATCTGGCGCCGGCGATCGCGACCGTTTTCGGGCTTGCGCACGGGGCGGGGTTTGCAGGGCCCTTGCTTGAGATGGAGATACCGCCCGCCAATCTCTTGTGGACGCTGCTCGCGTTTAACATCGGGGTGGAGCTTGGGCAGTTGACGGCACTGGCCGTACTTGGCGGGCTGCTTTGGGCATCACGGCGGGTGTTCAAAGACATACCGCCGCTCGCGTTCGACGCGGCGGCGGCCCTGCTGTTCGCGCTCGGGACGTTTTGGTTCGTGTCACGCGCTTTGGCGTGAGGCTTCTTGGTTATCCGAGCGATTACCTGCAAGGTCATTGAAAGGCCGTTGTCCGCCCGCAAATATAGGCGAAGCAGGAGATTGGCTCATGTCCCTTTCGACGATGGATGCTATCCGGCAGGCTGGCGAGGCGTTCCCACAGCTGCTCAAGACGTGGCGGACGAAGCGGCGGATGTCGCAGCTCGATCTCGCGCTCGCGTCCGGCGTTTCGCAGCGGCATGTGAGCTTTCTGGAGTCAGGCCGCGCGAAGCCCAGCCGCACGATGATCCTGCAGCTGAGCGAGACATTGGAGGTGCCGTTGCGCGAGCGGAACGATTGGCTGACCGCGGCGGGGTTCGCGCCAGTGTTCAAGGCGCGGCCGCTCGACGATCCGCAGATGGCGCTCGTCATGAACGCGGTGAAGGTCATGCTCGCGAACGCGGAACCTTATCCCGCGGTCGCGATCGACCGGGCGTGGAACATCCGCATGGCGAACAGGCCGTTCGAGATGATGGGTGCGATGCTCGGCGACGATCTGTGGACGCGCGTCGGCGGGTCCGAGCGTAATTTGATGCGGCTCTTTTTCCATCCGAAGGGGATCAAGCCTTGGGTGAAGAATTGGAGTCTTGTTGGGCCGTTGCTCTGGCACCGCGCGCAGCGCGAGGCGGAGTCGCTCGGTGGGGACGAGATGAAGACGGTGCTCACCGACCTCGCGCAGCATCAGGACGCGGAGACGCTGTGGGCGGCCGAGGATGCGGCGCTCGTGCCGGTGCTGCCGCTCGAGATGGAGAAGGACGGGCTCAAGATCTCGTTGTTCACGGTGATCGCGACGTTCGGCACGGCGCAAGACGTGACGGCGGACGAGCTTCGGATCGAGAGCCTGTTCCCCGCGGATGCCGCGACGGAACAGCTGTTCCGGTCGATGCCGAAGAGCTAGGCGCTCAAGCGTTCCGCTGGCGTGGCGATCAGGCGCTCGGCCGGTAGCGCCACCGTCACAATGGTGCCCACGCCCGGTTCGCTTTCGATTTCGAGGGCGCCTTGGTGGAGTTCGACGAGTTGGCGGGCGAGCGGCAGGCCGAGGCCGGCGCCATGGTGACCGGGAGCGTTCGTGCCGACGATCGTCGCGGCGACGGGCGTGAGGCTCGGTTCCATGCCGATGCCCGTGTCCTGAACGGAAATGATAGGGCAGCCTTCGGCGGAGAGGCGTAGGTGCACGGTGACGACGCCGCCTGCGGGCGTGAACTTCACCGCGTTCGACAACAAGTTCGCGAGCACGTGCTTCATCTTCGGTGCGTCGGCCCGAACGATCAGTGGCACGTCGATGCCGTCGTGGCCAAGCGTTACGTGGGCTTTGAAGGCCGCTTCCTGCATGTCGGTGCAGCACTCGCTGACCAGCTTCGTCAGGTCGACCGCCGTCTCCTTGAGCGCGACGTGGCCGGCTTCAACTTCGGAGAGGTCGAATAGGTCGTTGATGACGGCGAGCAGCGAGGCGCCGGTCTGGGCGATTTCTTTGGCGTAGGTCGAGCGGGCTTCGCCGGTTGCCGCTTCCAGCGTTTCGCGGTTGATGAGATCGGACAGGCGCACGATCGTCGAGAGCTGTTCGCTCAGGGCGTGGCTTAGGCTTGCGATGTGTTCCGACTTCGCTTTGAGCGCGGCTTCCGCGTCTTCCTTGGCGCGGGAGAGGTCGCGCTCGCGGGCCCAAAGCTTGTCGCGCACGATCTTCATCTGGCGGAACATTTCGAAGGCGCGCGCCATGGGGTGGAAAGCGTCGGTCTCCTTCGTCTTGGGCCCGCGGTAGAGCGAGTTGCCGCGGGCGAGCGCTTCCATGGCGTTGCCGATCTCGATGAGCGGCGTCGTCCAAACCCACGCGAGCGCAAAGGCGGCGATCACGGCGAGGCCTGCCACCGTCAGGAACGTGTTCAGGAGGCTGTCGGTTGCGGCGAGGATTGCGGCAGCGGGCGTGACGCCGGTGGCGACGAGCCCGAGGTCCTGCGGCAAGGTCTTCTTCTTCAGCGCGACGCTGGCGACGAAATAGGGTTCGCCGCGCCAGGTCATGGTGGCACCGTTCCGGTGGTGTTGAAGCGCTTCGAGCAGCGTTGCATCGGTGCGGGAGGCGAAGACGACTTGGCCGCTCTTCTTGGCGAGGATCAGCGCGTTGCCGTCGGCGGCAAACGTCGCGGGGGCGGTCACGGCCTTCAGGATGGCGTTGAAATTCAACACGCCGGTCAGCGTGCCGATTACCGATTGACCGTCGTGGCGGGCGATCAGCGGCACAGTGAAGGACACGGTTTCCTTGGTGTCGCCCGGACGGAGGGCGAGCGGGCTTTGATAGACGCGGCCGGAGGCCGCCGTGCGGAAGCCTTCGTCGGTGGCGATGCTGCCGGTGAGTTTGGCGGACGAGGCGATGATGTTGCCTTGCGCGTCGGTTGCGGTCAGGCTCGCAAAATCGCTGTACTGCTTGGCGAAGCCGTCGAGCGTGCGCGCGAGTTCGCCGCCTTCGCCGGCGATCAGCACGTCCTGCATAACGGAGAGTTTCGCCCAGGCGGCGAGGTGGCTGAGGTTCAGGCCGGCGCGGTCTTCGATCGTGCTCGCGGCGGCAACGGTCGCCGTTGCGATCTCGTGCGTGCCGGCTTGGCGCATCGTTTCCTGCGTGCCGAACCAGATCGCGCCGAAGCCGAGCGCAAGCGGTGCGCCGATGCAGATTGCGAGCGCGGTGTTGATTTTACCTCTTAGCCACATAGGCGGGCTCCCTCGGTATAGCAGCGCCGCGGCGCGGGGACGCGCTCGACGGCAATGATGGTCCAGTCGCCCGCGGGGCGGACGTTTACGCGGTAGCGCAGCTCGTTGCCGACGACTTCGCCGGTGCCGGTTGGCACCGCCTTGCGAACGGCGTCCAGTGTCAGGTTCGCAATGATCGCCGTGCCGCCGGCGCTGCCACTGCGGCTGTCGGCGAGGATCGTGCCCTTGGCATCCGTCAGCACGGCAAAGCGGTCGTCGTTTGTGCCGTGTGCCAGGACGTTGCGGTAGCTCGTGTAGTCTTGGCGGGCGCTTACGGCGAACTCGGCTTGGCCGCGATGGATGACGGGGGCGCTGAGTGCAAGTTGCTGGCCGGCGAGCGTCGTAGCCGGGCGAGGCTGCTCGCCGAAGACGGCGCGCATGGCGGTGTCGGTTTTCGGGTCCAGGCTTGCGACCGCGCGGCTTACGTTGCCGCCGCGGGCGAGGAACGTGCCGGCGCGGTCGGCGACGGCGATCTCGCGGATGCCATAGCGGCCAACGAGCGTCGCCAGCATCGCGGCAATGCGCGGTCGAAGGCGGGCGGTTTCGCCGATCGTCGCGGCGTTCAGATAGGCGGCGAACAGGCGGTCGCCGGCGGCAATCGCCAGCTGGCGCTCGCTGCGGTGTTTCAACAACGCGACGGCAACGGCCTTTTGTTCGCCGAGTCGCTTTACGGCGTCGTACGGGCTCGCGCCGGCCGGCGCCGTGCCGGTCAGCGCAAGCGCGAGCGCGCCTGCCGCCAGAAGAATCGAGACCCCACGCATTTTCTGCGCCTGTTACTTTTTGTTAGTGCGGCGTAAGCGACGCGTGAACGCGTGCTTCACCGGCGTTGTTCGATTTCGAGACTACGGGGGGTGTCTCAAAAAAGGCTGAAGGCGCGGGGGTTCTATCGAATAAAAGTTGCGGTTGTGGCGCGGCAAGCTGTCCCCGATGCTTTGCGAAAGGGCTCTCAGGCCTCGTGCGCGCTTTGCGATGCCGCGCGGGCGTCGGCGCGGATGCGTTCGACCATGGCGAAGAGGCCGTTGGATCGTTGTTGGCTGAGGTGCGTGTCGAGGCCGAGTTGGTGAAGCGTGGCTTTGGCGTCGATACCCAAGATTTCCTCAGGGGTTTTGCCGTTGTAGAGGGCGAGCACGATCGCGATCAGGCCGCGGACGATGTGCGCGTCGCTGTCGCCGACGAACATAAGCTTACCGCTTTCGCGAGTGGAGATCAGCCAGACTTGGCTGGCGCAGCCGCGGACCTTTACAGCGTCGGCGCGCGCGGCGTCCGGGAGCGGGGCCATCTTGCGACCGAGCTCGATGATGTAGCGGTAGCGCTCGTCCCAGTCGTCGATGACGGCGAAATCGTCGAGGATGGATTGGATGGACATTCGCCTCAGCTGCGCGGTGGTTTCAAGCGCAGTAGATAGACGTGCTTGCCGTCCAAGACCAGTTCCCGGCGCTGGTTGTGCACGGTGGCGGCCATGGTTACGAGGCCCGTCGTGCGTTGGGGTTTCAATTCCGTGATTTCGAGCGCCGGGTAGAGCGTGTCGCTGGCGTAGACGGCTTTCAGGAACTTCGCCTGAACTTCCACAAAGCCGATCAGGGCTTCGCCGATGATGTGGGGGAAGAGGCCGGCGCCGGCGGCCGTGAAGCTCAGGACTTGGAGGCCGTGGGCGAGCAGGCCGTCGTGGCCTTGGCCACGGCAGTATTCGACGTCGTAGTGGATCGGATGGTTGTCGCAGCTCACCGTCTGGAACGCGGCAAAGTTTGCCTCCGTGATCGTGCGGGAGGGCAGGGCGAAGCGTTCGCCGACGTGCAGATCTTCGAATCCGCGTAAAGCGACGACCCGGTGGTTGGCCGGGTCGAAGTCCGTCACCGGTCGGCCTCGACCAGTTTGCGCAGCGAGGCCGCGTCGAGCCGGTAGTGCAGCAGGTCGTCTTGATGCACGAAGCCGATGCGGTCGAGCGAGGTCTTGGACGGGTTCGCGTGCACCATGTTCAGCTGCAGCGCGGTACAGCCGCGGTCGCGGGCGGTGCGGGCCACTTCCTGCACCAGGCGGAAACCCACGCCAGTGCCGCGGGCGGGCTCATCGACATAGAGATCGGTGATCTGCAGCGAGGTTGAGCCGTCCCAGATCGTGTAGTGCGTTTGGAACAGCGCGAGGCCGACGGCATGGCCGTGTTCTTCCGCGATGATCGCTTCGAATTGCGGTTGCAGGCCGAAGCCGGCGCGGCGCAGCTCGGCGGCGCTGACGTGTACGCGGTCGCCGACGCCTTGATACTCCGCAAGCGCTTCGATCATTGCGAGCATGGCTTCGCAATCTTCGGCGCGGGCTTTGCGGAGTGTGACGGTGGTCGACGTGGCGGGAAACACTGCTTGAGCGGCTGCTGCCGGCATTTGTTTTGCGACTCCGAACGCGAGGTACTGTTCTTCGTGGCCATCGCACCGCCAAACAAGGGGGCTCAGGCGGCCGGAGTTATAGGTACGCCTTCAGGGAGAGTCACTCAACGCGCGCTTGAATTTTTTTCGATTGTGGTTTCAGCGATTCCGCAAGTGCGAGCGGCTTCTCGGGCTCACTGACCAATCGGGCAGCCACGTGGTTGGCGGTGTCTGCTGCGGCTGCGAGAGACGTGTTCACCAAGTCGACGCCCGCCTTGCACAACTGCGGGTTGGTTTCGCAGGTGCTCATGATTTGGGCTGCGGAAGACCACGCGACGTCTGCGGCATTGGCCAGTTCGCGCGCGAGATCGGCCGTGCGGATCTCGGCCGTTTCGTCGCCGCCGCCAAGGCGCGCCTCCGGCGGCAACGCGACAAGCGCGAGGCTCAGCCAGAAGATCGTGCGGAAGATGAAACCCACGGCGCTTGCGTCTCCAATGTGGGGCGCAGTGTCGTCCCAAGGCCGTTCGAAAGTGCTCAAAAACAACGGATAAATTGAAGCAAACGGGGGCGGTATCAACGTGAACGCGTGTTAGCGTCAACGCGCGTTCACGCTGAGGGGCGCGGTTTGATTCAAGAGCGTGGATAATTTTAGAGGCTGGCCCTCATCCGTCTCGCGCTTGTGCGGGAGAAGGGCTATCGGAACTTCCGGACGTCCCGGTCTTTAATGCCTCATTAACCTCCATAAACGAAACCTTACCCCTCAGTTCTGGGGGACGAGTCGCGTTATGGCTTCGCCGTACAATTTTCGCCGGTTTTGGGCCGATTTTTTGTTGGATGCGTTTGACGGCGTGCTCGGCTCGGAGCCGGAGAGCGAGGCGGGGCGCAAACAGGCGTTCGTGTCTGCGAATTTGCTCGCGGGCGGCATGGGGGTCGCACTCTGGCCGCTCTACTTCGCCTTTGTCGGGCCGGTGGATGCGGCGACGGCGGCCGCATTCCTTTTCTTATGGGCGCCGCTCGGCGTCGCGCTGCTTGTGAAAAGCGAGACGATCAGTCTCGAGCGGGGGCAGATGGCGTCGGCGATCACGCTCGGCGGATTCGTGTCGATGGTGGCGATCTACACCGGCGGGCTCGCGTCGCCCTTGCTTGCGTGGCTGGTGATCGTTCCGCTGGAGGCATCGATCGCGGGCAAGCGGTCATCGGTGACGATCGCGTCGTGCGTGGCTGGAGCCGGCTTTTTCCTGGCCGCCGTGTTGTCGCTCATGAATTGGCTGCCGGCGTCGCGGATACCGGTGGAGCTTGCGCCGTTTGCGTACGGCGTTTCGGTGTTTGCGGCGATCATCGTGGGCATGTTCGCGATGCGCACGCTGCAGCGGCGGAACGAGCATGAGGTGACGCGCGCGCGGGCGAGTGCGGCGTGGCATCGGGCGCTGACCGACAACGCGGCCGATCTGATCACACGGCATGGCGCGGACGGGCGTGTGCTTTATGCATCGCCGGCGGTTGAGGAGATACTGGGTCTGCGTGCGCGCGAGCTTGAGGGTATGGCGCCCGCGATGTTCGTGCACATCCAAGACCTGAAAACGGTGGAGCAGGCGTTTGCCTCAGCCGCACGCGGCGAGGCGCAGGCGGTTGCCTATCGCCTGCGCCGGCGCGACGGCACGTATGTGCCGGTCGAGATGCGGGTGCAAGGCGGCAGCGGCGAGGCGATTGCGGTCACCCGCGATATGTCGAATGCGAAGGCCGAGATCATCGAGCTCGCGCAGGCCCTGGACAAGGCCGAAGAAGTGAGCCGGGCGAAGTCGCGGTTCCTGGCCTCGGTCACGCACGAGCTGCGCACGCCGCTGAATGCGATTATCGGGTTTTCCGACGTGATGCGGCACGAGCTGATGGGCCCGATCGGTACGCCGAAGTATCGCGAGTATGCGGAGCTCATCCGCGACTCGGGTTCGCATCTGGTCGATCTGATTTCGGACTTGCTCGACATGTCGAAGATCGAGGCCGGCAAGTTCTCGATCGAGCGCAGGGCCGTCGAATTGAAGCCGGTGACCGACGAATGCCTGGCGATGGTGAAGGTGGCGGCCGATGAGGCGGGGGTCGAACTCGTGTGCGACGTGGCACCGGGTTTGAGCCTCATGGCCGACCGCCGGGCGTTGAAGCAGTGCCTGATCAACCTGCTGTCGAATGCGATCAAGTTCACGCTGACGGAAGGCACGGTCACGGTGAAAGCGCGCAAGGTGGGCCCCGACATCATGCTGTCGGTCAGCGACACCGGCGTTGGGATTCCGGAAAAGGACCTGCTCAGGATCGGCAGGCCGTTCGAGCAGGTCGAAGGCGAGATGCAGCGCACGCACAAGGGCACGGGGCTCGGCCTGTCGCTGGTGAAGGCGCTGGCCGAGTTGCACGGCGGCGCGATGATGATCGAAAGCGCGCTCGGCGACGGAACGACCGTGACGCTGAAACTGCCGATCGCCGCGCGCGAGGACGTGCCGGGCGAGGCCGGAGAGGTGGTGTTCCCGGAGAAGTTCCGCGCGCGGGCGTGACGCGGATGGATTGCGCCTGACCCTTACCCAAGGGTTAGAGGGGAATGGGGATCGGAAGGGGGGCCTTCCGGTCCCCGTTTTTTTGAGGTTCCGCTCTCCCCTTGTGGGAGAGCACAGTTTTGCGAAGCAAAAGTGGTGAGGGGTCCGCTGAGTCTCCACATCGCTGCCGGTGCCGGCATTGACTCAGCGGACCCCTCACTATTTTTCGCTCAACGCGAAAAATTGGCTCTCCCATAGGGGGAGAGCTGGGCCTTTTGAAAGCGCCCTCAAAAGCTTTGCCACCAACCGCCGACGGATACGCCCGTTGGGCCGAACTCGCGCACAATGCCGTTTTGGATGAGGAGGGCGCCGAGGACGATCACGATCGATGTTGTGGCGTGCGATAGGCGCCTCAGCAGACTGTGGCTTCGGTCGAGGGCGAGGTTCTGGCTTTGCGTCAGATGCGCCGTGCCGAATGTGCGACGCGTGTGGTGGTGGCGTAGCGTGCGCGCGAGAACCCAAAGCGGGACCAGCAGAGCCAGTGCCGGGATGAAGACCTCAACCGTGGCGGTTTGCAGGATACCCTCGACGGTTGGTCCTATGTAGCCGACTGATGACATTACACGCAGGTGCCTCCCGGACTTGGCGAGACTCTGTCTGGTCGACTGATGGGCGCAAGTTCGGCCCGCTCTCCCCTTGTGGGAGAGCCCAGTCTTGCGAAGCAAAACTGGTGAGGGGTTCGCTGAGTCTATGTCGGCGACGGCGGTGCTGGTGGAGCCTCAGCGGACCCCTCACCATTTTTCGCTCGACGCGAAAAATAGGCTCTCCCGCAGGGGGAGAGCTGCGCGCGTCACAAAAAAAATGAGCCCTGGGGCGACGCGTCGCTCCTCAGGGCTCTTCATCACTTCCGATTCTTTGGCCAGCAGAGCCGGCCTAAGTTTACGAGCATGCGGTTCACGCATGCCGTTGCATGCTTCTCAATTTTCGTCTTGATCAGGCCCGGGCGTTCTCGCGGCGGTGTGTCTGTCGCAAATCAGTTCCCAGCGGCGAGTGCTAGCGGGCCTTGCCCTCAAACCTGAGGGCGGAGGTTATGTCCGGTGGCGTCATGCTCCCTCCGTTCGTTGTTGCTCCGCTCATTCAGACGCTTCGCTTGCCCTTCGGGCCGCACGCCTTCGCGACAACTCAGGGCATTCGCCATCCTTAGGCGGAGCGCCTGTCATCGAGCGATGGGCGGCCAGTCGTCAGAGACTTCGTCTCAGGCCAGCGATCGTCTGTGATTGAGTTTGGACCTCTCGTTTCGAGAGTCAAGGGCCGCGTCGTGCGGGTGCGAACAATCCGGGTGAACTTATGTTGCGGGGGTGGGCAACAATGTTGCGTCGATCTTACTGTGTCACTTGAATACGGAATACAGAAAGCAGGTGCCAGAGTTCTTTTTCTGATCCCCGTATTCCGTATTCCGTTCTTTGATTAGTGCATCGTCCGCGAGAGGCGGCGTAGCGGGATCCACGTTGCGTGCGCGGGCGGTGGGTTGACCTTGCGCCAGAGGCTGAAGATGCCGCGCCAGCTCAAGCTCGTGAACAGTCTGGTGAGCCCTGCGCGTTTGGCTCGTGCGTCGCAGAGGTCGGCGTAGGCGTCGCCGGATTTGTGGGCGAGGCGGACGATGGTGGCGAATTCGCCCACCGTGCGGCCGGTGAAGGACAGGCCGAACGCGGGGCGTCCATAGGCTTCGATCTGGCGCGAGAGTTGGACGGGCAGCGTCGTCTTGCCTTGGGGTCCCTCGAGCGTGAGTTGGCCGGTGAGCGCGCGCGCGGGCAGGTCGACCGTGTCGTTCGCGATGAACTGGGCGCCGTGCACGGAGACGTCGGCGAGGCGGCCTAAGACCGTGTTGCCGCCAATCAGAAGCTCGGCGCTCAGCCGGCGCTTGACGCGCGGCGCCAACCGCCGTTGGCGCGGCTCGGCGATGGCGCCAAGCAAGCAGGCGAGAAGCGCAGCCGTGAACAGCGTCAAGCCCAGCATCGGGGCGATCGCGCCCTGCAGCTCCGGCTTGGTGAACCAGGCGGTAACGCCCAGCGTGGTGCCGGCTAGCGCTATGGCGAACACGACGACCAGCAGGCCGTTTGCGTGTTCGGGTGCCGGCGCGCGTTCGGGCTTCGCGCGGCGGAAGATGATTTGCATGAGCGAGGGCGCGGTCAGGAAAGACTCCAGAGTTTCGCTCCAGGCACCGATCAGACGGCCGCGCATGCCGGCATTCAGCGCGCCCGCCATCGCGATCGCTGTGATGACGGCGGCGAGCGAAACTATCGTGGCGCTCACAGGCTCGACGTTGCCGAAGATCGGAACGCTGAGAAGCAGCGCCAGCGGCGGGACGGCGAACGCCACGCTCCAAGCGAAGGGCATCAGCGCGCCGAACAGCGCGGGTATCCAGGACAGGCGCTCGCGCAGCGTCAGGCCGCGGCCCATCAGCGGGTCGTGGGCGAGTGCAGCCTCGATCGTGCCGATACGCTGGCCCATGCGTGTGCGCAGATAGTCGCGCACCGTATCGGGTGCGAGTGCGGCCACCATCGGGCGGGTGACGATGCCGCGGAGCCAGCCGGCCTCGGCCGCGCGGATGCGTGCGGTCGCGTCGGGGCGCAGATTCCAGCGCGAGCAGCTGCCCGCATTCGAGAGCGCGGTGCGGCGCCAGATCGTGCGGTGGTTCAGGCCCAGCGAACCCGTCGCGGCTCCGATCGTCTTCAGGCAGGTTTTGAAGAACGCGCCGGGGTCGTTCGGCATGCGGCGGTTCACGTCGATATCGCTGAGCGCGGGGTCGCCGTCGATCGCGAAGACGGGCACGTCGCAGAATGCGAGATCCGGGTGGCTCACGAAGCCGCCTGCGACGCGGCGCAGGAGGTCGGGCGTTGGCGTTTCGCCGACGTTCAAGACCAACACCAGCGTGCCCGCGGTGCGCGCGAGCGCCGCGTTGATCGCTGTGCCCGTGGTTGCCTCCGGCGAAGCTGCGAGCCAGGACACGCGCATACGTTCGGCAAGCGTGTTCAGCGACTCCTGATCGCTCGCGCGGTCGACGCCGACGAGGTGGAGGCGCACGCGATCGCGCGGGTAGTCGAGCTGGGCTGCGGCTGCGAGCGAGTAGGCAGCCTTCGGTGCCAGCTTTGGATCGGCTATGACGAAGAAAATGTCGGCCGACGGCAGGTCGATGTCGCGCATACCTTCTGGCTTGATCTCGACGGCGGCCGGCATGATGTCGGCGATTGCCGATAGCGTGAGGCCGATCGCGATGAACGCCTCGACGGCGAAGAGCATGATCGAGAGCGCGAAGCCTTCGGCCGAGAGCCCGGCCAGCGTCGCGTCTGCACGCCAGAGTAGGTGGACGATCAGGATGGCAGCACCGATCCCGAACGCCAGAGAACGCTGTAAGGGAACACCCCGAAAAACGAGACGTTCTGATGGGTTAGCCGACTCTTCACTCGTCACTGAACTGCCCCTACGCACACGCGAATCGCCCCGAAACGCGAGCAACGATGGAATCGCAAGTTGTGTAACCGGCGAAGTGGCAATATTGACTCAGTCAGGTTCAAACGCTGGCGACGTGCGGGGGCACGCGATCAAACATGGTGCACGTGTGACGGAGCCCAGGATTAAGACATCGATATGGTCGGCCGCGCTCATCCGGCGCGCGGAAGTGAACGGTGCGTCCGCATATGTGGCGAAGAAGGGCGATCCGGATTCCGGCGCGGTGCTGGTGAAGGTGTCCCTGCTTAACGGCACGGCGCGTGTTTGGTCTGCGGCCTATGGCGACGAAGGCCAGCGGCGGTGGGTGAAGGCGACGGGGGCGGAGGCTGTGCCGGATGCCGTGGCAGAGGACTACATCGCGCGTGCGCGCAAGCGGGACGCGGATCTGTGGGTCGTCGAGGTCGAGGATCGGCAGGGGCGGGACTTTCTGACGGAGGAGAAGGAGTAGCGGGCTCCTTCAATAGGTCGTCATGGCCCGGCCATGACGGCGTTTTATGCACGTCCTGCGCGTATGGTGCTTGGCGCCTGAGCCGGTACAATTCCGTCGACACAATAAGGTGGTGGCGATGGAAACGATCGGCTTGGCGTTTCGGACGTTTGCGGTGGCGCTCGCGTTGCTCGGCGCCGCGTGGTTGGCGTGGATGTTCGCGCCAGGGATGTTTCCGTCGTTGCACAAGGCCGAGCCGCGCACGATCACGGTGCAGGGGGCTGCCTCGCTCGACGTGCAGCCCGACAAGGTGGAGGTTTCGGGCGCGGTGACGACGTCGGCGCGCTCGGCGGCGGAGGCGCTGGATCAGAACAACCTGATCATGGCGCGGATCCTCGAGGGCTTGAAAGAGGACGGCATCGGCACCGACAAGATTCGCACGACGGGGTTTTCGATCACGCCGCAACACCCGTCGGCGGGCAAGGACACTTATCGCGACAACGAGCTCGTGGTGACGGGCTATGTGGTGAAGAATTCGATCAACGTGACGCTGCCGGTTGGGCAATACTCCGGCAAGCTGCTCGATCGCATGATCCGCTTGGGTGCGACGAACATAGATGGCGTCGCGTTCAGCGTGAATGACGAGGCGAAGTACGACGACCAAGTGCGTGGGCTCGCCGCGAAAGACGCGCTGCACCGGGCGGAGATAACTGCGAAGGCATTGGGCCAACGCGTAGGCCGCGTCGTCAGCATCGACAAGCAGTCGGGAGAGGTGCCCGAGCGTATGCGGAACTTTACGTCAACGAGTCCGATAGTCACGCTATTGGCACGTGCGCAGACGTTCAGCGCGCGAGCGTCGGTCGTGTTCGAGCTGGAGCCGGCTGCGGCGAAGTAGGAACATACTTCAGCATATTCGTCATGGCCGGGCTTGACCCGGCCATGACGGACTTTGTTTGAGTGTGTCTTAGCGCAGCTGCAACTCGATCGTGCCGTCGCCGCCGAGTTCGTCGGCGAACTTGCAGCTGGTGAGATATGTCTTC
>CAYXQB010000051.1:0-14746 GCA_964466435.1 uncultured Flavobacteriaceae bacterium
TGACGCCGCTAAGCACGGCGCCGGTGTCTTTCAGGTCGAGATAGACGTGGCCGGAGGTGTGACGCTTCACGCCGGAAAGTTCGCCCTTCACGCGCACGAAGGCGAAGCCGCGCTCGATCGACTGCTTCACGGCGGCGGAGATTTCGCTGACCGTGAATTCGGGCACGTTGGCGGCGCGCGCGTCTTCGGCGGGCGCGGTGCGGGCGATCAGCGGGGGCGAATCCGTGGAGCTCATGGGCTCACCGTACCGGCTGAAGGCGGCGCGCACGACCCTTCGCGTTGTGCGTGTGCGCGCGATGCAAAATCATATCCGTTAGAAGCGTTAGATTGGCTCAAGTCCGCGGCTTTTGCCGTTAGATATCCGTTAGATATGCGTTTGGTTGGCGTTAGACGGCGCGGCGTCTGGCCCGCTGGCGCGGGGGCTCTGGCGGCGCGAAATGTGAGGGCTTGGAGCATTGAGTACAAATAGAGAACTTTCGGCAAAAACTCAAGAAATATCCGGCGTAGCGGTGAGGTCGAAAATGGGAAACCCTCTACGATGCGAAAGCACTATCGAAGCGGTGTGTTGGCGGCCGTTCACGAAGCCGCTCATGGACTCGTGGATGCTGGCGCTATCGACAAGCAGACGATGAAGTCGTTCGACGCTCTTTGTCTCTTGCGCGTCATGGCCAGCGCCGAGGCGCCAGAGGCGGACACGCCATTGCTCGATCGATCATGAAGGAGTTGGTCATGTCGTGGAGAATCCCAACTGGCGCCCTCATCAACTGTGTGTGTTGGGTCGCGCTGGCGACGCTCCTCATCATTCCGGTTCGTCTGGCGTGGCCGGATTATGCAGCCGCAGAGCCGGCCAGGGCTTTTGATTTATCAATGTTGATTGCTCGGCTGTCTGTCTCCGCGTTTGCAAGCGTGGCTGCTGGGGCGATTGCAGGATTGACGGTTCGGGACCATCGTATCGCGCCACTCGCTGGCGGGCTGCTTATGCTTGGCTTGTCTGTGCCCCATCACATCGAAATCTGGGACCAATACCCCGGCTGGTATCATCTGACGTTTTTTCTGAGCCTTCCCATCTTGGCCTGGGGCGGCGGTCGGTTGTCGCGCTGAGCTATCTGGTGATGGGATACCTGTTCCAGTCGATGGCGGTTTTGGGGAATGGTATGGTGTCACCCAACGCCTAGTCTGTGCTCAGGATGCAACTCTGCGGATCCGACGGTTGATCTGTTCTTGAGTCTTGAGACCGGATCGCCATTTGCCCGAGGTAGGCGATCAACCGCCTGGTCTGGGCACGACATGAATGAGCTTAACGTTCTGGACTGTGTCTTGCTCGCGGCTTTGCTCGTCGTGCTGCCTGCTCGATCGCTATGGCGAACATGGTCGCCACGGCGAACGAAGTCGACCATGGCGCAGCGCACTCTGCGGACGCTCTTGATCGCATTTGGTCTTCTATCGATTTTGGCGGCCAACTGGGCACTCACAGGGCGCAGTGTTGCATCGCTGGGATTGGCGCTGCCCGCTTCAACATATGAATATGGTCTGTTGGGGTTGGCCGTGGTGATTTTGGGCGTGCTTGGCGGGGCTATGCTGTTTCACAAGCCGGCTGCGCCCAAGCGTATGGAAGAAAGCCAGGCGCGGGAAAAGCTGCCGAAGACTTTGCAGGAGTTTCGTCTCTTTGTCTTGGCGGCGTTCGGGTTGGGGTTTGGCTGGGAAGTTCTGTACAGGGCATATCTGTTGTTCGCACTCGAACCGGTGACAGGCACCGTAGCGGCGGTTGCAATCGCGGCTATGTCGTACGCGGTCGGCCACGGCGACAAGAACGTGCGCCAGTTCGCAGGCAGTGTTGTTGCGGCGTTCGCGTTCACGATCGCCTTTACCGTGTCCGGGAATTTGTGGTGGCTTGTTCTCTTGCACGCAGGACTACCGCTGTTGGCTGCCACGCATAGTTGGCGGATAGCTTCCACCACGGCTCAGTGAGTCAGATCAGCGGCGATAGGTTCAGGGGCACATCACAAATCTTGCTCAACCCACCGCCCGATTACCCCGGCTTTGGCGGGTCGTACCGGAGCGAGCGGGCGACGGCTTCGGCGAGTGGCCTTAAGGATTCGTCGGCGTACCAGATTGTGAGGACGCCGCGCTGTCCGGCTTCGCCGTCGTAGGGGACGTTGGCGGTTGCGGTCAGCGAGTAGCCGGAACTGTCTTTCGACGTCTTGAGTTCGAACGTACCGCGCAGATCTTTTTGATCGAAGACAGCGTCGCCTTCGGCATCGCCGATCGCAGCGGCGCCCTCTTTCATCGTTATCGTGAAGGAACTGCCATAGACCTCGAAGTTCGAGACGCCGTAGGCGACCGTGCCCTTGTCGTCGGAGTCGAGGTCGCGCAGGCACCCGGGGACCGTTACGTTCCAGTGGCCGGTCAACGGTTTGGTGAAGGGGTAGCGGCGGTAGCCGATAGGCCCGCGCTGCGCCAGCGCCGGCTCGGCTGTGCTGCGCGCCAGTTTGCGCAACTCGGCGACGGCGAGTTCGGGAAGGTGGATCGCGGCGTCCGTCTTCTTGGCCTGATCGATCCAGCCCAGAACGCGGTTCATTTCCTTGCGCTCGCTTTCGAAGGCCGGTGCCGTCCACGGTTGCCACATCCACATGTCGGTCAGCGCGAGTTTGGAAAAGAAGTCGGCGCCGAAGCCCTGCTCCCACCAGCAGAAGTAACGTGTGGCGAGTTCGAAACGGTCTTGGTCGGTGCCGTTTCCGCCGCGCTCGAGTTGTTCGCGCGAGAACGGCCCGAGTTGGGTCAGTGCACCACCAGGATACTCGTCGTCGGGGAGTTTGACTTGAAAGTGAATCGGCATGGCCAGCCGCATGCGTGCGTAACCATCACCGCGCTTTTCCAAGCAGATGCGAAAGAGCTGTCCCATGAACTCCGCGAATTGCCCTTGAAGACGCAGGAAGTCGCGATGGTGGACGTAGCCGGTTTCGTCTTGGTACTCGTCGTCGCCCGCCCCCCATTGCCAGGTCAGTTGCAGGCGCTTGCCAAGATGCTCAAGCAATCCGATCGCAAATACATGGTAGCCGGGGCCTGCACTCGACGTCTTGGCGCTTGCGAACACCTCCGCGCCGTCAAACTTGAAGTCGATGCCTTCTTCCGCGGGATGGAGACTGAACGAGAAACCAGGTTCGCGATTCCACAATTCGCCAAACGACGTCATATCTGCAAGCGGGTTGCCCTTCACGTAAGCGGCGCATGCGGTACGCACGTCTTCGATCGTTAGCGTGCGGGCGCGCGAGAACAAGCCGGCTTTTCCTACCGTGAGGTTTGCCTTGGTGTTGAAGCCCAGTCCCATGCTGCTTCCCGATTTCTGTTGTTAGCGCATTCTTTCACCGAACTGCATTCGGTTTCCATCACCCCGGCATCATCGCGCCGCGGATGGGGGAGACGGGGAGGTCGGACTTGCGGGCGAGCAGTTCGGCTGCGGGGGTGCCGGCGCGCAGGCGGGCGAGCCAGTCGTCGGGGTCGTATTCGACGCCGATCGGATTCACGCCCCAGCGTGGGCTGTGCATCAGCGCGTTCGCGCCGTCGGCCGTCGCGAAGCAGTCGACTTGGAACTCCATCTGATTGCCGTCCGGATCGGCGTAGTACATCGACAGCGTGATGCCGTGGTGGATGCACCAATAGGGCTTGATCCCCCGCTCCTTCAGCCAGGCGTAATTCTCGAACAGCTCGCTCAGCGAGCCGTAGGTGTAGGCGACATGATCGACGCCGACGAGATTGCGCGCGGCCGGCTCCGGCGCGCCCGGCTGGATGACGTCGAGATTGGCGAACGCGAAGCGGTGGTGTTCGTCGTCGTAGGTGAGGAACGCAAGCGCGGGGTCCTGATACTGCACCTTCGCGTCGAAGACCGTCTCGTACCAGGCCAGCATCTCCGCGAAGCGGCGGGTGCGATAGACGACATGAACGAATTTCTTCGGCGGCACACGCATAGTGAACGGTCTCTCGTTTCGGGTGACGGATTAGCTTTGCATGCCGGGATCGATCGGGCGGTCGATCGGGCCGCCGCTCTCGACCCAGTCCTTGAAGGCGCCGAGATTGAAGACCTGTTCGTAGCCCAAATCCTTCAGCGTCTTGCCCGAGAGCGCGGAGCGACCGCCCGAGGCGCAGTAGACGATGACGGGCTTCGACTTGGCGAAGGATTTGTCGTGATAGGGCGAGTCCGGGTCGGCGCGGAATTCGAGCATGCCGCGCGCGACGTGGAGCGCGCCCGCCACCTTGCCGGATTTTTCCACCTCCGGCGCGTCGCGCACGTCGACGACGAGCACGCCGCCCTTGGCGATCATCTCGCGCGCCTGTGCCGGCGCGATGCGCGGCACGGCGGCGTTCGCGGCTTCCATCAATTGCTTCAGCGTCACGGACATGGTCGCATCTCCTGTGCAGGCGGCGCGGTCAATGCGCCTGGCGCCGACGATTAGCACGCCGGCGCGGCGGGGCGAAACCGCTTCGAACGTGGGGACTCTGTTGCGGGTTGGTGGCGAACACAGGGTGGGGGAACTGCGGTTGCGGGACCTGCAACGGCTGTGTGCAATGAGAACAACACGCGGTTTTCGGGCGCGCCGTTCGACATGAGCGGGCCGTCGGCGCCATCGGGGATCATTCCGCTCGGGCGGATGACGCCGGAGGGCAAGCACATGATCCCGACCCGGCATCTCTATGTGGACCAGAGCTTCACGGCGGCGGGTGTGCACGTTCCGCTCAAGGTGTATGCGCCGAGGGGTACTACAGGGACATGATTCCTATTCCCCTCCGATCAGTGCGCGCCTAGAGCAGCGTCAGCTGATCTGCATCCCGCGTCGCCCGATTGCGCCCCCATGGATTCTGGGGACATGCAAAAAACTCTAGCGACGTCTCTTGAAGTTTTTACCTGTCCCCTGAATTTCTCCGTCATCCGATTCCGGCTACGATCCCGCCTGCAGGGTCACGGTTGCTTTTGTTTCGCCGCGCTGGCCGGCGCCGGAGCCACGGCTGCTGCTGTCACGGCGGGTGACCAGGAGGCGGTCGCCGATGATGCTGTAGACGCGGTCTTCGCTGTTCTTTGCCTCGAACGTCACGACGATGTAGGCGCTGCCTTTCGTCGTCGTTTCGGCGCGGCTGGCGAGCGGGCGGCCGGCTTCGTCGATCCATACGTCGAGGGTCGCCGACTGCTTGTCGACGAATTGTTGGTTCTTGGGCACGGTCAGGTCGAGACTGAGAAGGCGCGCCGGCTTTCCGTTCCAGGCTTCGCTTCGCTCTGCCTTCAGCTTCGCGCCTTCAAGGCGGATGAGAAGCGTCTCGGCCGCGTGAACCATGCTGTGCACTTTGGTATAGTCGAGCTCGTTGAGCGCGTTGCGCGTGGGGATGGGAGCCGTGCTGTCGGTCTGGCGCCCTGCCCCTTCGGCCATCGCCTTCACGACGATCTCACGCGGATAGACGAGGCGCAGGCCCTGGGGTCCGTCTTCGGCCGACAGCGTGGCGGTGCCGCTGGCGTTGCGGACCTTGTCGTCGTCGTCCTTCGCGGAGGTCGCGACTTGGGCCGTGAGCGTCACTTTGACGGGCGCGGCACCGCGAAGACCGCCAAGCGCTTTGCGCAAGTCGTCGAGACCGCTCGCGTATGCGGCCGGCATCGCATGCGCGGCAACGAGAAGGCCGAGGCCCAAGGCCCATGCCCGGTGGGTTTGGGAGTTGGATTGGTCGCGTCTGCGCATGATGTTCTCTCTCGCTTACGGAGACGGAGTCTTGCCCGCTGTGTTTGCGGTGTCCAGTGGGCGTGGGGCCTTGCAGACTTTGCCCGGTGGCGACGCAGCAAGGGCCGGCAGGATGCCCGCCTACGCTAAAGCTACGGCGGACGAATCTGGACACACTCGGCCCTCGAAGCTGAAGCGAAGTGGGCCGGCGGTCCCAGGGCGCTCGGGCAGCTTCGAAGGTTTGAGGTTTCGATCTCGCGCCCGCGGTCCCCGGCGGGGTCTATTCGGGTACGGTGAAGCTGTCTTGGATGTGGCGGACTTTTTCGCCCCAGAAGCTGGACCATTCGTATTCGGCGGTCTCTTGGTCCTCGTCCTCGGTGATGCAAGTTAGGACATAGATTTTGTCGGCGGCGGCGATGAGCAATTGGCTTTGGACGCGGCCGGGGGATTTTTCGGCGCTGTCGGTGAAGCTTGCGGTGCAGACGGCGCCTTGCGCGCCGTTGCGCGTGAACGAATACGAGTCGCCGATGCTGACGCCGCTGATCGTCTTCTTGTCGTGGCCGCAGAAGACGTCGCGGCGCTCTGAGGCGAGGCCGGCGGCGAAGCTCGCGCGCGTCGTCCCTTGCGGGTAGCCGTTGCGATGGGCCATGCACGTCAAGACACCCTGCATGCCCGCGCTGACGGAGATGAACATCAAGTCGTCGGGGTTATTTTCGTCGATTGTGTTGCCCGCAGCCGTGGGCACGGAAATCGTGAGGCCCGGCTCGCCGCGCAGGGTCAGCGTCTTCCATTCCTCTTTCGCCGCTGCGGCGGCGATCGAGAGGGCAGTAAGCGTTGCCGCGGCGAGACGCAAATGGGTCATGGGGGGCCAGCTCCCGTGCGCCGGGGGAATCCCGGCGGTTGGGCAAGCTTAGCAGCCACCGGCGCCGCATAGAACACGGCCAGCTTGAAGCCGGTGGTTCCAGGAAAGCGGCGACGCGCGGCTTCTTCAGAACACCCAGCTGAGGCGGGCGGTGATGAGGTGGACGTCCACCTCCATATCTTGGGCGTGGACCGTCGTCGCGAGGAACGGCGCCACCTGAGCGTTCAGCCGGTCGTCGGGCGAATAGGTGCTGTAGTCGTAGCTGATCCCCAAGACGACGTCGGGTGCGATCAGATGGTCGACACCGACGCCAACCGTCCAACCGCTCTCGCGGTCGGAGCTTGTGCTCGTCAACACGCCGGTCGAAATGACGTTCGAGTACGTGTCGATTTGCGCGTTCGCGTAGCCGCCCTTTGCGTAGAACAGCCAATCGCCCCATGAGCGGCCGACCTGAACGACCGCCGTGAATTGGTCGGAGATCTCGAACGAACGCGAGCGGTCTAGGAAGGCCAACGAGGACAGCGTTTCGTCAACGGTGCCGGCCGTGTAGGTGGCTTCGAGGCCCAACGTCCAATGCGTGCCGACGTCGAAGCGCACGCCGAGTTGGCCGCCGCCGACGGCCCCGCTGTCGCTGAACGACAGCGGCTCGACGGTCGCCAGCGTCGGCTGGTTGAACACGTAGTCCGCGTCGGCGGTCGCGATGCCGCCGTGCAAGCCGATGTACACGCCTTCGAAATGGTGCGCGTTTGCGGCGGCGAACCATGCGTAGCACACCGCGGCGGCCGACACGGCCAACATCAGTTTCGTCTTCATTTCATTCCCCCACGCCGGACGACGCCGTCCAACTCAGGGCCGCCCCTTAACACGGGGTGGGACCCGGGGACTGTCACATCTGTGCCGCTAAGCACAACTACATCGCTCGAAATCGTCGCGCGGTTGTGTGGTAGGATCGCGGCTCTCCCGTACGGGGCAAATGGCCCGCGCGTGGATGGTGAACAGTCGCTTGGCAATGCCGATTTTTATTATGTCACCGTTTTGCTTCCGCGGCCACCGATGGCTCGCGCGAAGGTGCGAAGTTGTCGAAGGGTTTCGGTTCGACGGAGATGCCGCTTGCCCTGGGCGCGCGAGCGTCCCGCCTTCGCGAACGCTTCGGCGGGCGAGCGTTGAATCTCACTCGGCCGCCGAAGCTTTGGCGAAGGGGGCCGCGCGTCCAGGGCAAGTTGCGCGCCTTTTGGCGGCGGTTGTGATGAATACCCTTTGGACAGAGGGTGGGGTTTCGTGAGAATTTCCACGCGAACCGGTTCGAGGATCGCATGGCTTGGCGCGAGCGGCAGGTAGGGGACGTGGTGCTGGCTGAAGCCGGCGGGCGGATCGACTTGTCGAACGCGGATACGTTCCGCGATCAACTCACCGCCGCCATGGCAAAGGCGAAAGCAGGCGTCGTCGTCGATCTCTCGGGCGTCGACTACATTTCGAGCGCCGGGTTGCGCTCGCTCATGATCGTGTTCAGGGCGGCAAAGGTGGACGGCAAGGTGCTGGCGCTTGCCGCGCTGCAACCCTTGCTGATAGAGATTTTTACGATCAGCCGGTTCAATCTGGTTTTCGCGATGTTCCCCTCCGTCCGCGCGGCGGTGGAGAAGCTGGCACCCGCAGCGGTGAACGAACTGGGGTCGACATGAAGGCCGTGTTCTGGGGCACGCGCGGGTCGCTGCCGTCGCCGCTGTCGGCGAAGGCGGTGGAACGCAAAGTCGTGAATGCGCTCATCAAAGGGGCGCATGCGGGTCTGAACACCGTCGAGAAGGCGCGCGCGTTTTGCGAGAGCGAACTCACGTTCGCGGAGAGCCGCACCTATGGCGGCAATACGTCGTGCGTGCAGATCGACACCGGCGGGCTGGAGTATCTGCTCTGCGATTTGGGCACGGGCGTGCGCGAGTTTTCGCTTGCGGCACTCGGGCGTCATGGACCTGCGAAACCGCAGACCTATCACGTGCTGATCAGCCACGTGCATTGGGACCACATCATGGGCTTCCCGTTCTTCGTGCCGGCGTTCATTCCGGGGAACAAGATCAAGCTCTATAGCTGCCATCCGCATTTGGAGCAGGCGATCCGGGGCCAGAACAAGGGGCCGTGCTTTCCGGTGGAGTTCGAGAAGCTTGCGGCGCAGATCGAATTTCACACGCTTGTGCCCGGCCGGGGCTACGAGATTGCGGGCACGTCGGTGACAAGTTTCGTGCAGCTGCACGGAAACGACTCGTTCGGCTATCGCATCGAGAAGGACGGAAAGAGCGTCGTCTATACGACGGACGCGGAGCACAAGCCCGAGAACGCGGCTGAGATGGAACGGGCGGCGGCGTTCTTCCGCGGCGCCGATCTCGTCGTCTTCGACGCTATGTATTCGCTCGCCGAGAGCATCTCGGTGAAGGAGGACTGGGGGCACTCGAGCAACGTGCTCGGCGTCGAGCTGTGCCAGATGGCGGGCGCGAAGCGGCTGGCGCTGTTTCACCACGAACCGGTCAACGACGACGAGCGGATCGACGCGATTCTTGCGGAGACGGTCCGCTTCGAGGAAATCACGCGCAGCGGTGCACCGCTCGAAATTTGTGCTGCCTATGACGGGCTGACGATCGAGCTTTGATGCAGCGGGCACTCAAACTTTTATTCGGCGGATGGGGGCGGCAGGCGGCGTGGGGTGTGCTTGTTGCGTTCATGCTGGCGCAAGTGCTGACGCCGTGGTGGTTCGAGCGGGGGCGTCTTGCACTGTTCGACTTCTACCAGACGACGCAGCCGCGGCTTGAGCATGCGAGCCCGGTCGTCATCGTGGCGATCGACGAGGCGAGCCTCAAGACGGTCGGCCAATGGCCGTGGCCGCGGCATGTGATTGCACGGCTTGTCACGACGATTCGCGAGGCACGCCCTGCGGCGGTTGCGCTCGACATGATCATGGCGGAGGAGGACCGCACGTCGCCGGAGCAGTGGGTGAAAGATGCGGGCGACATGCCCGGCGTTCTGAGCGCGGCGGTCCGGGCACTGCCGAAGCACGACGACATTCTGGCGCGCGCGCTTGGCCAAGGGCCGGTGATGATCGGGGTGGGCGGGCTCCGCCTTGAGGAGGCGGCGGCCGACAACGGATCGTTCGCGCCGTTTCGGCTGGTCGATCCGTCCGGGACCAGCAAGTCGCCGCCAACCCTGGCGTCGTTCAACGGCACGCTTCGAAGCGTGCCGGCGATCGACACCGCGACGCGTGGGCACGGGCTTCTCTCGGTCGATGCGGATGCGGACGGTGTTTTCCGGCGCGTGCCGCTGGTCTCTGCGGTGGCGAACCGGCTGGCGCCGTCGATGGGGTTGGAGCTGCTTCGCCTTGCCGCAAACGCGCCGTTCTTCACGCTCTATAGCGAAGCCGACCGCGTGAAGGGCGTCGGCGTCGGTCCGCTCTCCATTCCGACACAAGCTGACGGGAGCGTGTGGGTGCATTTCTCGCCGCACGATCCGACGCGCTATGTCGCCGCCGCCGACGTGCTTGCCGGCAAGGTTGCGGCGACAGCGCTGGAACAGCGGATTGTGCTTGTGGGCGTCACGGGTTTGGGACTCACCGATCAGCGGCCGACGCCGGTCGGCGTGATGCCGGGAACGGAGATCACGGCGCAGCTCCTCGAAAACGTGCTCGACGGGCGGCTGGTGCAGCGCCCGGACTGGACAGGGCTTGCGGAGCCTGCGCTGACGCTGGTGTTCGGCGTGGCGTTGATCGTTCTGCTGCGTCTGGTGAGCGTGCCGTGGCAGATTCTGGCGACCGTGGCGGCGATCGCGGTGTTGGGCGCGCTCGGGTTTTGGTTCTGGCGCTCGCTGACGCTTGTCGACGTTGCAACGCCCGCGCTCGGACAAGGGCTCGTGTTTCTGACATTCCTCGCCGGCAATTCGGCGCAAGACCGGACGCGAAAGCAGCAGCTCAAACGCGAACTTGAAGAACGCAAGCTTGCACTCGCCAAGGCCGAAGGCGAGATGGAGGCTGGGCGGCGTATCCAGATGGGAATGCTGCCGGGGGCTGCGAGCGTTGCGGGCGACAAACGGTTCGATCTCGGCGCGCTGATGGTGCCGGCGCGGCAGATCGGCGGCGATCTCTACGACTTCTTCAAGATCGACGAGCGGCGGCTGTTCTTCGCGGTCGGCGACGTCAGCGGCAAGGGCGTGCCGGCGGCCTTGTTTATGGCGCTCGGCAAGTCGCTGTGCCGTTCGTACGCTCTGCGCGGCACGAACGACGTCGGCGCGATCATCAACCTCGCGAACGCCGAGATTGCCCGCGACAACCCCGAAATGCTGTTCATCACCATGTTCGCGGGCATCCTCGATCTTGGATCGGGCGAGGTACAGTTCTGCAATGCGGGGCACGATGCGCCTTACATCTTGCGCAAGGGAAGAGTACCGGAGCCGGTCGTCGCCGCTGGCGGGCCGCCGCTCTGCGTGGTGGACGATTTCGTTTATGCGACGGAGCGGTTGACGCTGAAGCCTGGCGACATGCTGTGCGTGACGACCGACGGCGTGGCGGAGGCGATGAATGCGTCGGGTGCGCTGCTCGGCGCGGAGCGGACGAAGCAGATCTTGGCCGCAATCCCCGCCGATGCGAACGCGACCGACGTCGTCGACGAGCTCTACAAGGCGGTCGGGCGCTTCGTGGATGGCGCCGAGGCTTCCGACGATCTCACCGTGTTGACCGTGCGCTGGAATGGTCCTTAGCGGACCGTGATTTCGACGCGGCGATTCTTCGGCTCAGGCGTTTGATCGGGTGTCCTTTCGAGCAGCTGGCGCTCGCCGCGGCCGATGGCCGTCACCGAATCCGATTTGACGCCCTTTGCGACAAAGGTTTCCCGCAGCGTTCCCGCCACCGCCTTCGCGCGGTGCAGCGATAAGCGGTCATTGTCGGCGCCGTTGCCCACCGTATCGGTGTGGCCGGTGATCACGACCTCGGCCGCTTTGCGCGCGGCCATGTCGGCGAGCATCGCGTCCATCGTGGCTTGCGAGTCGGGTGCGAGGTCCGTGCCGCCGGTCAGGAAGTAGAGCGTGTAGCTCTTGGGCGGCACGGGCCGCGCAGCCAACGCGTCGGCGAAGACTTCCTTGACTTCCTGTTCGCTAACTTCGACCGGTGCCATGGTGCCACCGCCGGGTTTTGCACCCGCATAAGCTTTGTCGAGCACGAGCTTCGTGCCTGCGGCCTCGACCGTGATTCCGCCGACGTGACCGTCGGCGCCGGGCAGCACCACGATCAGGTCGTTGCGCGGCACGCTGCAACACGCCGAGAGCGCACTGGCGGCCAGCAGCGGGAGCAACATCCGGCGGGTCATGGCATAGAGGCCGCGGGTGCGTCGTCGGCGCGGACGGCGAATTCCGTCCCGCGCACGCCGAGGAGAGCCGCCGGTGTCTTGATGCGCATGGCTTCGGGCGTCTGCCTTACGATCTGACCGGACTTCACGGTCAACGTCCCCTTTGCGAGCGATGCGTTGAAGCGGCCGTCATGCGTCGTCGGGTTGAACGCGAACTGGTCCAGCGAGAGGCGGCTCTGCGGCCCGAGCGACATCATGCTGTTGTCGGCGAAGGTGATGCCGATCGTGCCGTCGGTCGTGACGATGGTATCCGTCTCATAGACGCGGTCGCCGATCGCGAGCGGCGTGCTTGCCCCCGCCCTCTCGACGGCGACCCCGCCAGTTGCAGTTTTGATTTGGCCGATCGGATCGCCGGCATGCGCCGACGACACGCCGAAAAGCGCGGCGGCAGCGATGAGGCTTCGCACGAGGCTTATTGTCATGATAGCCATTGCTCCGGATTCCGATGACAGGACCGACGAATGCCGGCTGATCTTGACGTGAACGTCCCGGCCACCACAAGAGGATTGCAGGCCGCGCTCGACGCTCTCGATGCGTTTTGTGACGGGCGCAGCGTCAATGCGGACGTCGCGCGGCGGGCACGCGTGGTGGTGGAAGAGCTGTTTACCAACACGATAAAGTACGGGTATGACGGCGAGTGCGAGCGGCCGGTGAGGATTTTGGGACATGCGAAGGTCTCGCTGACGCTGGTGTTCGAAGACGATGCGCCGCCGTTCGACCTCACCGCGTGGACGCCGCCGCCGCAATCGCCCGGCGAGCGGCCCGTTGGGCAGGCGGGAATCTCGATGGTTATCGGGCTGTGTGCGGCCGTATCGTACACGCGCGTTGGGGAGAGCAACCGCGTCACCCTCAGGATTGTCCCGCATTGACTGGACAAGGCGCCGTCGTCGCCCCTAAGAGGGCGTCAACTTCGGACGGATTGCCGACATGAAAATCCTCGTTATCGGTTCGGGTGGGCGAGAGCATTCGCTGTGCTGGGCGATTGCGGCGTCGCCGCTGTGCGACAAGCTTTACTGCGCGCCCGGAAATGCAGGGATCGCGAAGGTCGCCGAGTGCGTCGCCATCGATGCGATGGACTTCGACAAGATCATTGCCTTCGCGCGCGACACGCGCATCGATTTCGTGGTGATCGGACCGGACAATCCGCTGGCCGGCGGGCTCGGCGACCGGTTGGCTGAAGCGGGCATCAAGCACTTTGGACCTTCGAAGGCCGCTGCCGAGCTTGAGTGGTCAAAGGGGTTCACAAAGGAGCTGTGCGAGGCGGAAGGGATTCCGACGGCGCGGTTCAGGCGGTTCACGGACGCGGCTTCGGCGAAAGACTATGCGGCCGATCATCCGTTGCCGGTCGTGATCAAGGCGGACGGCTTGGCGCTAGGCAAGGGCGTCATCATCGCCTCGACGCGGGCGGAGGCTTCGGCGGCGATCGACAGCATGTTCTCAGGCGCGTTCGGCGCGTCCGGGCAGAGCATCGTCATCGAGGAGTTCCTGCAGGGCGAGGAGGTCAGCTACTTCGTACTTTGCGACGGCGAAAATGTGTTGCCGCTGGTAGGCGCGCAGGATCACAAACGCGTCGGCGACGGCGACGTGGGGCCGAACACCGGGGGCATGGGGGCGTACTCGCCTGCCGCCGTGTTCACGCCGGCGATCGAGAAGCAGACGATCGAGCGGATCATCATGCCCACGGTGCGCGGGATGAAGCGTCTCGGGCGGCCGTTCAAGGGCGTGTTCTATGCGGGGCTGATGCTGACCGCCGAAGGGCCGAAGCTCATCGAGTACAACGCGCGGTTCGGGGATCCGGAGTGTCAGGTGCTGATGATGCGGCTCAAGTCGGACATCGTGCCTCTGTTGCTCGCGGTTGCCGACGGCGCTTTGAAAACGGTCGACGCGCGCTGGCGGGACGAAGCGGCGCTGACGGTCGTGATGGCGGCAAAGGGCTATCCGGAAGCGCCCCTCAAGGGGACCGCGATCCGGGGCCTCGACAAGGCGGCGGCGGTCGAGGGCGTTGAGATCTTTCATGCAGGAACTGTCCTGAAGGATGGCGCCGTGGTTGCAAACGGTGGGCGTGTCTTGAACGTTACGGCATTGGGGCGCGACGTGGCCGAGGCACAGGCGCGTGCGTACCGCGCGGTGGACTTGATCGACTGGCCGGAAGGGTTCGCTCGCCGCGATATCGGATGGCGTGCCCGCCTTCGCTGAAGCTTCGGCGGGGCGAGCCGGTGAAGGGGGCTTAGCGCCCTTCCCTCCCCGCCCGGAATGGTTATGAATGTGGCCCGCAAATCAGCGAGGCCCACGCCCATGTCTCAACCGTCGCGTCAGGAACAGTTCAGCGGCACCAAAGAGGTGACGCCACAGCATGCACTGGATGTTGCGAAGCTTGAGGCTTATCTGAGCGAGCACATCAAGGGGTTCGACGGACCGCTTTCGATCAGGCAATTCAAGGGAGGGCAATCCAATCCCACCTATCAACTGATCACGCCGAAGGCCAAGTATGTGCTTCGGCGTAAGCCGCCCGGGAAGTTGTTGCCGTCGGCGCATGCGGTCGACCGGGAGTTTCGGATTATCTCGGCGCTTTATCCGACCGGGTTTCCGGTGCCGAAACCTTACGTGCTTTGTCAGGACGAGAGCATCGTGGGCACGATGTTCTATGTGATGGAGTGCGTTGAGGGACGGGTCATCTGGGAGCCGCAGCTGCCCGGCCTGGAGCCGAAACAGCGACACGCCATTTACGACGCGATGAACGAGACGCTCGCGAAATTGCATCAGCTCGATCACGTGAAATTGGGGCTTGAGGATTTCGGGAAGCCCGGGAGCTA
>CAYXQB010000052.1:0-14636 GCA_964466435.1 uncultured Flavobacteriaceae bacterium
GATCAGCGATGCCGACCGCTTCGCGATGGACGCGATCGAAGCCTATTGCGCACCCGGCTACCCTCGCGCGGCGGCGGCCATCCTGATCGCCGAACTCGACGGCATGGAGGTCGAAGTCCGAGCAACCGCCGCCGAAGTTGAAACGATCGCCCGCAAAAACGGCGCGTTGGAATCCAAAGCGAGCGCAACCGACGCCGAGCGCGATCAAATTTGGGCAGGCCGCAAAGCCGCCTTCGCCGCCGCCGGCCGCATCGCGCCGGATATGCTCTGCATGGACGGCACGATTCCCCGCCGCGCCCTCGCGCAAGTGCTGAAACGAATCGGCGAGATGTCGGGGGAGTTCGGCTTGCCTGTCGCAAACGTCTTCCACGCCGGCGACGGCAACCTGCATCCGCTGATCATGTACGATGTGATGAAGGCGGGTGACCTCGAACGTGCCGAGAAATTCGGCGCCGACATCTTGAAGCTCTGCGTCGACGTCGGCGGCGTCCTAACCGGCGAGCACGGCGTCGGCGTGGAGAAACGCGACCTGATGCCGTTGATGTTCTCGGCCACGGACCTCGCCGTGCAGGAACGCGTTAAATGCGCCTTCGACCCGCAGAGTTTGTTGAACCCCGGCAAGGTCTTTCCCTCGCTCTCCGCCTGCGTCGAAGGCGGCGCGATGCACGTGCACCACGGCCGCCTGCCGTTCCCCAATCTGCCGCGGCTCTAGATGCGCATCCTGAAACCCGAAACCGAAGCTGAAGTCGTCGAAGCGGTCGCCCAGGCATTCGCAACCCGCACGCCGCTCGCGCTCGAAGGCAATGCCACCAAGCGCACGCTCGGCCACCCCGTGAAAGCGGACGCCGTGCTGAAGCTCTCGGGCCTCTCCGGTATCACGATGTACGAGCCGGATGAGATGGTCTTCACGGCGCGCGCCGGAACCCCGCTCGCCGAAATCGAAGCAGCACTCGCCAAACACAACCAAATGCTCGCCTTCGAACCCACCGGCGCGAATGCGACGGTTGGCGGTATCGTCGCGGCAGGCGTCAGCGGCGCGCGCCGCTTTGCCGCCGGCGCCGCGCGCGATCACCTCTTAGGCTTCATAGGGGTCAACGGCACAGGCGAGCGCTTCAAAGCGGGCGGACGTGTGGTCAAGAACGTCACCGGCTACGATTTGCCGAAGCTCGCCGCAGGCTCGTTCGGGACCCTGTTCGCGATGACCGAACTCACGCTCCGCGCTCTGCCGCGCACGACAACCTGCATCTTGGCGATCGACGGGTTGGAGCCCGGCTCCGCGCTGCGCCTCCTGCGCGGCGTAGCCGCATCGCCATTCGACCCGACTGGCTTGAGCTACATTGCCGCGAAGACGCTCACGCTCATCCGCCTTGAAGGCCAAGCCGACGGTGTCGCCGCGCGAAGGGACGAGCTTTGCCGTACCATCGCCCGGGGCGCGCGTGTCATCGACGCGGAGGAGGGCGCCAGCCTCTTTCGCGCCATCGGCGAAGTCACGCCCTTGTTCGGCCTCGCGACGGCGCTCTGGCGCCTCTCGCTCCCACCGACCGCTGCCGAAGCGGCGATCGATCGACTCAAACCGAAATCGTGGGTCGCCGATTGGGCGGGCGGGCTGCTTCTACTCGAATTCGACCGACACTGCGCAAACGTGCACGACGTTGCCAAAGCACTCGGCGGCCACGCGACGGCGCACCGCACGACCGCTCCCATCGACGACATCTTCACCCCGCCCGATGCTGCAACGTTGGCGCTGACGCAACGGATCAAGAATGCGTTCGACCCCGCGCGTATCCTGAACCCCGGCCGCATGTACAAAGACATCTGATGCGCACGAACTTCACGGCTGACCAGCTCGCCGATCCGCTTCTCGCCGCTGCCGAGCGCCAGCTGCGCGCTTGCGTCCACTGCGGCATCTGCACCGCGACCTGCCCCACCTACACGCTTTTGGGCGACGAACTCGACGGCCCGCGCGGCCGTATCCAACTCGTCCAGCACATGCTGGAAACGGACAGCACGCCCAGCGCGAAGGTCGTCGCGCACATCGACCGGTGTCTTTCGTGTATGGCGTGCATCAGCGCGTGTCCATCCGGGGTGAACTACCCGCGCCTCATCGACCAGGCCCGCGCACACATCGAGCGCAAAGCAGCCCGCCCGTTCGCGCGCCGCTGGCTCCGCCGCATGCTTGGTACGACGCTGCCCGACCGGCGCAAACTGCGCCTCGCGCTGTCGCTCGCCCGCGTCGGCGCCTTCGTCTCGCCCTTGTTGCCGAAAGCGCTCCGCATCCCAACCGAAGCGGCCGCGCGTTTGAGTATCCATGGTCCAGGCCCGAAATCACGCCATCACAAGCCGGAAACGCAACGCACGAAGCGCATCGCGTTGCATTTGGGCTGTGTGCAGGAAGTCGTCGCGCCACAGATCACCGCCGCTGCCATCCGCGTGCTCACCCGCCATGGCTTCGATGTAACCACCGTCGAAGGCTCGGGCTGTTGCGGCTCGCTCAATCACCATCTGGGTCAAACTGCTGAAGCTGAACGCCACGCCGCCGCGCTGGTCGCCGACATCGCAGCCGAAGATGCACGCGGCCTCTTTGATGCGGTCGTCACGACCGCTTCGGGCTGCGCAACAACCATCCGCGACTACGGCTTCCACCTCGCCACGCCAAACGCGAACGACGTTGCTGCCCGCACGCGCGATATCGCGGATGTTCTTCGCGACGTCCCGATGCAGCCGGGCAGCGCACACACGGGCGTGCGCGTTGCCTACCACGCCGCCTGCTCGATGGCGCATGGTTTGAAGCAAGCGGCAACCGCGCCGCAACTGCTGCGAAAGCTCGGTTTCGAAATCGTCGAACCGCGCGACACGAGTTGCTGCGGTTCGGCCGGCGTCTACAACGTCCTCGAACCCGACATCGCCGGGGAACTCCAGACACGCAAAGCCGCGACGCTGATGGCAACCGAACCGCACATCGTCGCAACCGGCAACATCGGCTGCTGGGCACAAATCAAGGCCGCGGTTCCCGTGCCCGTCGTTCACACGATCGAGTTGATCGACTGGGCGACCGGCGGACCGTCACCGTTTGAGCAGCTGTAGAACCCGCCGCGCAACCGCCTGGCCGTTTTGATAAGCGCCATGCGCCGTCTGCGCGGCTCGCCCCGCCAGCGCCTCGCCGGCCAGGAACACGCGATCGTTCATCGGTGCGCCAAGTGCGTGCCGTGCCTGCCACCGTCCCGGTCGGGCGGCTGAATAGGCGCCGCGGGTGAGCGGATTGCCGCCCCAACCGGTCGCCGTACCACTGCGAAATCCGCGATCGGCGTCGTTGCCGAACAGGGAACGCAAACCGTCGCGCGCGAATGCAACGGCCGCAGCCTCGCCACGCGTCGAGAGATCCCATGCAAGCGATCCGCCGACAAAGCAGACGACAAGCGGGGCACCGAACGGGCGCACCAAGAAGGAGTGCCCACGCTGGTCTGCGGCTTGCGGCATCAAAACGATCCCTTCCGCAACCCGCATCAACGGGCTCGAAGGCGCGTAGGCGAGCGCAACCTTGCTCAACAGACCCATCTGCAAACCGGTCAAAGCGCTATCGATCGCAGTCATGAGCGATGGCTCGATCCGTATCGCACCCGCCGACAGAACCCCGACCGACACAGTTGCGATCGCAGCGCGCGCGCGAACCGTTCCGCGGTCGGTCGTGACCGCGACACCGGCACCTTGGCTTGCGATCGCGCGCACCGGCGTATTGACGGCGATCGGCAACCCAAAAGCCATCCGGCCGATCAACGTGCCGATGCCTTGGCGCACAAGCCGGTTGGGCTCTGTCTCGTCGAGCAACGACCAGTCCTTGACCGACATCGCTTCAAGATCGACCCCCATATCGAGCGGCCCGATCGCTGCCGCCGCCGTGTTGAACCACGCCTTGGCGTCGTGGTCGAGCAGGGGAAGCGCAATCTGAGAACCTGCCTTGTCGCCCTCGGCTTCGGACGCGTCGAAGAGCGCATGGCTCAGCGCGTCGAACGCCCGCTCATAGGCTGTGTTCGCAACCGGCTTGGTGCCAGCGAACATCGTCTCCGCTGGGTCGTGCACCTTCGTCTCGAAGCCGAAGAGCCGCGCCATACCGGTCAGCGGGTTCTTGTCCGCGTTGTGCAGCCAGCCCGCACCTGCGTCGAACGCCACGCCAAGCGTAGCCGTGTCCGTGTGACAGCGCCCCCCGACGCGTGGAGCGGCCTCCAGAACCTGGACGCGCCGGCCCCCGTCGATGAGCACCCTCGCAGCGCCGATGCCGGCTGCTCCCGCGCCCACGATCACGACATCGGGATCGTTCACGATTGCGGGCGCCGCAAACGGCAAAGCGGCCGCAATTCCGCCGAGTTCTCGTCGGGTAATCTTCATGCCGAAAGCCGCTGGACTTGCCCCCTCGAACCCGTAGCATAGCCCGCATGCGCCCCCTGCTGGCAGCCGTCGTGGCTGCAACACTCGTCATTTTTCCCGCCCACGCGGACCAGAACGACCCGCGGCTCGACCGGCTGTTCACCCAGTTGGTCGCCGTGCGCACCTTGCCTGAAGCAGCGGCGATCGAATCCAAAATCATGGAGATCTGGGCGCAGTCGGGCAGTGACACGGTCGACGTGCTGATGGCGCGCGCCGGTCTCGCCGTGACGGCGCAAGACTTCGCGACCGCCAAGAAGCTGCTCGACTCCGTGGCCGAGATGAAACCGGCCTACGCGCAAGGGTGGTTCCGCCGTGCGGAACTCCTCTTCGCGATGGACAGCCAACAAGAGGCCGCCGCCGATCTGGAAAAAGCGCTCGCCCTCGAACCGCGCCACTTCCACGCGCTCGCACTCATCGGCCAAATCGCCGAAGCCGCCGGCGACAAGGGCGCCGCACTCGCCGCCTACCGCCGCGCCATCACGCTGAACCCAATGCTTGAAGCGATCGCTCGCCGCGCCGGGCAACTCACCAACGACACCGAAACAAAACCGCCGCCGACCTAAGCCCCCGGCACGCCCGCAGTTCTGCGTCCGACGAACGCCACGCGGAGCAGGTTCGTGGCACCCGGCGTGCCCAAAGGTACGCCGGCCGTCACCACGATCCGTTGGCCGGAAGATGCAAACCCGTCGCGGAACGCGATCTGGCACGCCCGGTCGACCATGTCTTCGTGGTCGTGGGCGTCTTCGGTCACGACGCAATGCAAGCCCCACGCAATCGCCAGCCTGCGCCCCGTGGCCGCGACCGGCGTGAGTGCAATGATAGGAACGCCCGGCCGCTCGCGCGACGCGCGCAAGCCCGTTGAGCCCGACCCTGTCCAACACACGATCGCAGCCGCGCGCAACGTCTGTGCGACCACCCGCGAGGCGGCCGTGATCGCATCCGGCGTCGTCGGCTCCGGCTCCGAGCGTCCGGCGTCGATCACCATTTGGTACTGCGCATCGCCTTCGATCGAGCGCGCGATGCGGTCCATCATGTCGACCGCTTCGACCGGGTACTTGCCTGAGGCCGACTCCGCCGACAACATCACCGCATCCGCGCCGTCGAACACCGCGGTCGCGACATCCGACACTTCAGCACGCGTCGGAATGGGGCTCGAAATCATGGATTCCAGCATCTGCGTCGCGACCACGACCGGTTTGCCGGCCGCGCGCGCCGCTCGCGTAATGACCTTCTGTTTGCCCGGCACCTGCTCGACCGGCAGTTCGACGCCAAGGTCGCCGCGCGCGACCATCACCGCGTCGGAGAGCTCCAAAATCTCGTGCAGTCGTTCGATCGCCGACGGCTTCTCGATCTTGGACAACACCCCCGCGCGGCCCGCAACGATCTTGCGCGCGTCCGCCACGTCTTCGGGTCGTTGAACGAACGAGAGCGCGATCCAATCGACCCCGTGCTCCAAGGCACGATCGAGGTCTGCGCGGTCTTTTGCCGTCAATGCGGCAATGGGAAGTACGGCGTCGGGAACGTTGACGCCCTTGCGATCCGTCAAGCGCCCGCCGACTTCGACGATGGCCGTCGCGCTATCGCTCGCGATCTTTTGCAGGCGCAGCCGGATTCGCCCATCGTCGATGAGCAACAACCCGCCCTCTTTAAGAACGGCGAACACTTCCTTGTGCGGCAGATAGAGGTGATGCGCATCGCCCGGCCGCGCGTCCAGATCGATCCGGACCTCCGACCCCGTCTCAAGATCGACGCCGCCACCCGCCATTGCGCCGATCCGAAGCTTCGGACCCTGCAAGTCGGCAAGGATTCCGATCGGTCGCTCCAGCTCCGCCTCGACCGAGCGGATCTTCGCCACAAGGTCGGCCAGCCCAGCGTGATCGGTGTGACTCATATTGATGCGAAAGACGTCCGCACCCGCTTCGAACAGGCGCCGGATCGTCGTCGCATCGCGCGATGCGGGTCCGAGCGTTGCAACGATCTTCACATTACGGCGCCGGCGCATGGTTCACGTTCTTCTTGGTGTTAGTCGGACAGATTTTGCACCCACGAATTTTTCTCGCCGGTGTCGATTTCGAAGAACCCGGCCTGAGCGTATCCGCGTTTCCTGCAATTCTCCCGCCCCTTGATCTCGAAGTTGTCCGCCGCCACGCAGAAGAAACGGTTCCCATCCCAAGCCCCGTCGACCCCCAAATGTACGCCGCGCAGGTAGTAATAGCGCGCCTTCAAGGCGCCGCGCAAAACGTCTGTACAAGCCTGCGGTTCAACCCGCCACCAGCCCTCGCTGACCCAGCCCTTCTTCGCGGGCCGACCGATCGCCACGAGGAAGGGATGCGTCGTCTTGTTGCACACGGTGAACTTCGCCTGCGCCGGCGCGGCGCCGAGCACGGGCGCAACAAAAGCCAGAACAAACACGCCTCTAAGAAACAGTCGAATCATCGCGGACCCAGCATCCTCCGCGGCCTTTGCGAGGTCAAACAGCAGGCGTGATCAAGATGGCGCGGAAGTCGTTGACGTTCGTCCGTGTGGGCCCCGTCACAATCGATTGGCCCAGCGCTGCGAAGAAACGGCCCGAGTCGTTCGCATTCATCGCCGCTCTCACGTCGAGCGAAAGCGCGCGCGCTTTGCTCAGCGTATCGGGTCCGATCCACGCCCCCGCCGCATCGTCGTTGCCGTCGATGCCGTCCGTGTCCGCCGCGAGCGCCCAGATGTTCTGAGTGCCCTGCAACGCCTCGGCCATCGCAAGCAGGTACTCCCGGTTCCGTCCGCCGCGCCCTTGTCCCTGCACAGTCAACGTCAGCTCACCGCCCGATAGCAACACGAGCGGCTGCGACCCTGCCTGCGTATGCAGCGCGATCTCCGCGTGCGTCCGGCCGGCAGTTCGTGCATCGCCCTCGACATTCACACCGATGATCTTGGTCACAAACCCAAGCCGGTGCGCCTCATCCGCCGCCGCCGAAAGCGCATCCACCCCGCGCGCGATGATCTGCGTCTCGGTGCGCGCAAGCCGCCCATCGCCGAGCTTCAGCGACTCGTTCATTGGATCGCGCAACACCTGCGCGGCATTCGCGCTCATTGCGACATTGTACTTGGCGAGGATATCGAGCGCATCGCGCTGCGTCGTCGGATCGCCGACCGTCGGTCCCGACGCGATCACAGACAAATCATCGCCCGCAACATCCGATATCGCGAGCGCCAGCACATGCGCCGGATACGCCGCCGCCGCAAGCCGTCCGCCTTTGATCGCCGACAGATGCTTGCGCACGCAATTGATCTCGCCGATCGACGCCGATGAAAGCACGAGCGCCCGTGTGATCGCCTGTTTCTCGGTCAAGGTCAGCGGCGGCAACGGCGCGCTCCACAACGCCGATCCGCCCCCCGACAGCAGTGCCAGCACGAAGTCGTCCTCACCGAGCGGCGCCACCAGGCCAAGCGCCCGCGCCGCCGCATCGCGTCCGGCCGCATCCGGCAACGGATGCCCAGCCTCGATCACCTCGATCGACCGCGTCGGCACGCCATGCCCATAGCGCGTGACGACCAGCCCCTCGACCGGCCCCCACGCCGCCTCGACGGCAGCCGCCATCGCCGCCGCAGCCTTGCCCGCTCCCACGACCACGATGCGGCCCTTCGGCCGGGCCGGCAGGGCAGGGGGCACGACGCGCGCCGGCTGGCACGCCGTCACTGCCGCGTCGAACAAGCGTCGAAGTGCTTCCGCTGCGTCGAACAGTCTTTGCTCCTTCGCATTCCCGTTCGCTATCTTCGCCCGAGTCAGGCTTTCCCGCAAACCAGGTGACACAAATCGTGCCCGCCGCCACGCCCGCCTACGAGATCGCCAACGGGGGCGCCAGGCCCCACCTCATCTTCGTCTGCGATCACGCCTCGAACGCGCTACCGCCAGAGTACGGCACGCTTGGCCTCGAACCGGATCTGTTCCGCCGCCACATCGCCTACGACATCGGTGCGGCCGATGTGACGCGCGCAATGGCGAGCGCGTTCGAGGCTCCCGCGATTTTGGGCACATACTCGCGCCTCCTGATCGACTTGAACCGTGGTGCCGACGATCCGACGCTGGTGATGAAGCTCTCGGACGGCGCGATCATCCCAGGTAACGCGAAAGCCGACGCTGCCGAAGTCGCAAACCGCACGCGCCGCTTCTACCGCCCCTACCACGACGCGATCGAAGCGGAGATCGCTCGTGCAAGCGCGCAAGGCATCGTGCCCGTCGTCATATCGATCCACTCCTTCACGCCCGAATGGCGCGGTAAGAAGCGGCCCTGGCAAGTGGGCGTCTTATGGAATCGCAAGGATGGCCGGTTGGCACTGCCGTTGCTCGAAGCGCTCCGGCGCGAAAGCGACCTGACCGTCGGCGACAACGAGCCGTACTCCGGCGAACTCGAAGGCGACTGCATGGAGCAACATGCGCTCGCGCATGGCTTCGCCCACGTCCTCATCGAAATTCGCCAAGATCTGATCGAAACCGCAGCCGGTGCGGCGCATTGGGCTCAGCGCCTGACGCCCATCTTGCGCGAAAGCCTTTCGCGCCTAAGTTCCTCTGAAGGAGGCCCCATGAACGACAACACGCGCACCGCAATCGAAGCAGCCGTCTTCCGCCGCCTCGTCGCACATCTGCAGAAGCGCACCGACGTGCAGAACATCGACCTCATGAACCTCGCCGGTTTCTGCCGCAACTGCCTCGGCGACTGGTTCAAAGACGCGGCCGCCGAACGGGGGATCGAGGTCGCGAAAGACGACGCGCGCACCGGCGTCTATGGCATGCCGCAAGCGGAATGGAAGGCGCGCTACCAGAAGGAAGCGACGCCCGAGCAAAAGGCCGCTTTCGAAAAAGCCCATAAAAACCACGGCTAGACGACATTTCCACAGCTTCGAATCCCACAGCTTTCGTGAGTGCCGCCGATTGATTCGCGGCGCACGCGCACACTAGGGTTCGCGCCCGAAATCGACCGTTACTGAGTTGGGGTGTAAGACGCATGGCCAAAGCCAATTTCGCCAAGGATCAGCTGAAATCGTTGGTTGAGCGCGTGGAGCGACTCGAGGAAGAAAAGACCGCACTCTCGGGCGATATCCGCGAAGTCTACGCCGAGGCGAAGGGCCATGGTTTTGACGTGAAAATCATGCGCCAGGTCGTGCGCCTGCGCAAACTCGACTCCGGCCAGCGCGAAGAGCAAGACGCGCTCCTCGACCTCTACATGTCCGCCCTGGGCATGGCGAGCTGAAGCGCGCTATTGCTCGGTTGATCTGAGACCGACTACGCTCTCCCGAACGCAAGGGAGAGACACAATGAAAGCCGCGCCGCTCGCCGCCATCACCGCCACATTGATCGCAGGCGCGGCCGTTGCCGCCGACAATTGGTATCCCTCCAAATACGGCGCGAACGACACGATCGGCGCCGCGAACAACCTCTCGCCCGCGACGACCGCCGCCGCCGCCAAGCTCGTGAAGCTCGGCAAGGTCTATGCGCTGGGCGTGATCACGGGTCCCAACACACCCGCCTATCCGCCGCGCACGTACCAAGTCGTCGTCACCCAATCGAACGACGGCACGGGCCAATTATTGGGCTCGAACAAGGCGACCGCCAATGACGACATTCTGATGTCCTACGTCGGCATTGGCTCGCAGCTCGATGGCCTGGGCCACCTCGGCATCGATCATCGTTACTACAACGGCAACCACGCGAAAGACTTCGTAGCCCCGAACGGTTTGAAGAAACTCGGCACCGAAAACGTGCCGCCCATCGCAACGCGCGGAATCCTGCTCGATATGGCGAAACTCTTGAAGATGAAGGTTGTGCCCGCAGGCCGCGCCTTCAACCGCGCCGAGATCGAAGCGGCGGAGAAGGCCGCCGGCGTCACCATCGGCAAAGGCGACGTGGTCATCTTCAACACCGGCTGGCAGTCGCTGGCCGCAAAGGACCCGAAGAAGTTCATGGGCGGGGAACCGGGTGTCGGCAAAGAAGGCGCAGAGCTCTTGGCAGCACGCGGCGTGGTCGCCGTCGGCGCCGACACGTGGGGCGTCGAAGCCGTTCCCTTCGAAGTGAAGACCGAAGCCTTCCCGGTGCACCAAATTCTGCTCGCGAAGAACGGCGTCTACATCCTCGAAAGCATGAACACGGCGGCTCTCGCCGCCGACGGCGCGACGGAGTTTCTGTTCGTGCTCGGCCAACCGCGCCTTCAGGGCACCGTTCAGGCGGTGATCAACCCGATCGCAATCCGGTAAGTCGTCGATGACCAAAACCGCAAAGCCGGCGCGAACCACCACGGCGCGCTGCCTTTGCGGCGCGGTCGAACTCGAAGTCGCCGTCCCCGCCTTCTGGGCCTGGCACGACCACTCGGCCGCAAGCCGGCGCGCGCACGGAGCAGCCTATGCGACGTATGTCGGCGTCTGGAAGAGCAAGCTGCGCATCAAGAAAGGCGCGGCTTCGATTGCCCGCTACGAAGACAAAGAGGCCGGCCGCATCCGAAGCTTCTGCAGCCGCTGCGGCGCACCGCTTATGTACGAACGCAGCCATTCGCCGAAAATGATCAACATCCCCCGCGCTCTTTTCGAAGGCCGCACCGGCCGCGAGCCCCTCTACCACGTCGCCATCGAAGAGCTGCAGGAGTGGACCTATCTCGGGGAGCGGCTCGTACCGCTCAAAGGCTATCCAGGCGTCGTGTGGACGCGGCCGAAGCGCAAACGGAAGGCTCTCGACATCGACAACGAACCGATCGAGAGCCTGTTCAAGTGATCGTTTCGAATGTCACGGGAACGCCGAAATTGAGCCGCACGCGGTAGAGAGCGGGATTGGGCATCGTGCGCCAACTGTCGAAACCAAATGTCGGGTTCATGCGATTGAGCAGCGACGACAACAGATTCCCATGCGAAACGACGGCGGCGCTCACCGCGCCGTCATCGAAGATCCGCTGAAGCGCAGCCAACCCGCGGGCCTGCGCCTCGCGCAAGGTCTCGCCGCCCGGCGCACGATGGTCGAAATTCTCGAACGACAGCCTCATGTGCTCCAGCCAATCGTCGAGCGGTTGCGCCGACAACAAGCGCTCGCGCAACCGCGGTTCGATGTTGATCGGCAGGCTGTGCGCCGCCGCGAACGGCTCGATCGTCTGCACGGCGCGCGCATAGAGGCTCGAATAGACTGCATCGACGCCGAGCGCCGCCAGGCGCGGGGCCAAGGCACGAGCATCCGCCGTCCCCTTTGCGGTCAGCGGCGCTTCCGGCGCTTGACCGCTGGACTCGCAGTGCCGCACCAAGATGATCGTAGATCGCATCACAGATACCCTAACACACTGATCGAACTGATGTGCCTCAGCCGAACTCGGGATGGAACCGGAACCGCCCGGGTGGACAACGATCATTCAACTTCAACACCATGAAGTACTGGGGTGGAACACCGGCCGGCGCATTGTCGGGGGCGCCGGAAAATCCGAAGCGCTCATAGTAGGCGGGGTTGCCGGTCAAAATGCATCCGGACGCACCTTGCGCCTCGAGCCACGCACGCGCGAACGCAATCAACGAGCGCCCGATACCTTTGCGCTGCAACGTGGGCTCTGCCGAGATCGGTCCGAGCGTGTACCATCCAGTCGCGCCGCTCTCGTGCGTGGCCGGCGACAGCGCGACATGCCCGACGATCGCGCCGTCCAACGTCGCGACGGCGGACAGACTTAGCGCCCCCGCATCGCGCAGCTTGTCGATCGTCGCCTGCTCGTCGCCGTCCGCAAACGGCATAGGCGCAAACGCGCGTTTGGTTAGGTCGAAGATGGCCGAGCGATCTTCCGCGCATTCGAGGCGAATGCTGATGTTCAAACTTCACCTCGGTGCATGGCGGGTCAAAAAAAGCCGCGCCCTTCCGTCGGAAGAGCGCGGCCCAAATTGCTTCAGCGACTGCTATCGCCCGTCGTACGGCGCGTCGGGATCGTAGTACTCGTCCTCGTCATAGTCGGGACCGTATCCCTCGTCGTCGTACTGTGGCCCAGCGTATTGCGGTCCATACCCGTAGCCGTAAGGAGCCGGCGCATACGCGCTCTCGCGGCAAGCGCTGCTGGCGATTGCGTTGCCAGCGAAGCTGCCGAGCAGTACGCCCGCAACCGTCGCAGGCCCGCGACTGTTGCGGTGATAACCGTGCCAACCGTGATGGTGCCGTCCGCGCCCGAGATTGCTGCCGATCACGCCACCAAGCACGCCGCCGATCAACGTACCCGCCACGCTCTCGCCCGCGCAATCGCGACGGTCGCGATACGAATAGACCGGCTGACCGGCGTGGTAGGGCTGGTTATAGACCGGCGGACCGTACCCCGGCGTGCCATAGTTCTGCCCATAGTTCTGCGGTGCCGGACCCTGACCGTAATTGCCGTAAATTTTGCCCGTCGCAAACGCCGGGCTCACCGCGCCGAGGAACAAAACGCCCGCCGCAAACGCAGATACCAAAGCCTTCGTCATGTCGCCACTCTCCCAAGGCCGGCCAATGGGCCGGTCCTAAGCATCCATTCCTAGCACAATGCTTTGTGCCTGAACCTGGCATGAACAGCAGCAAACGGCTCGATTCTGCGGATGAGTGGCAACCCGCGCGTAGCTCGTCCGGCGCAAAAAAAGCAGGGCGCACGGTATGAACCGCCGCCCTGCTGAAGCGAACTTAGGCCGCGCCCGCGCGCGGTTCGTCGATGCCCATCTCGCGTAATTTGCGATAGAGCGTTGAGCGGCCGATGCCGAGCCGGCGCGCGACTTCCGACATGTGGCCTTCGTACTTCTCGATGGCAAAGCGGATGAGTTCGAATTCGATCTCTTCCAGCTTGCGCAGGTGTCCGTCCACGCCCACGACGTTCAACCCTTCGCGGTTGCCCGCACCCGGTTCCAGTGCAGGCGCATGCGGCGGCGCGATCGACACATAGCGCGGTGCGCTGTCAGCCGCGTCGTCGTCGAAATGCGTCGAGCGGACGGCAATGCCGAGCTGGCTCGCGACCTGCGGAAAGTCGCCGGCCTTCAGGCAATCGCCGTCGCAAAGCACAACAGCGCGGAACACGGTGTTCTCGAGCTGACGGATGTTGCCTGGCCAGTTGAAGCTCGACAGCATCTCAAGCGCCGCCGGCTCGATGCCGACCAGCTTCTTGTTTTCCTCCACTGCGAAGCGGCGGATGAAGTGCGCCACCAAGCCCGGAATGTCCTCGCGCCGCTCGCGCAAGGGCGGCAGCGCTATCGGAAACACGTTCAAACGGTAGAACAGATCCTCGCGGAACTTGCCCTCTGCGACCTGTTGCTGAAGGTTGCGGTTCGTCGCCGAGATGAGGCGGATGTCCACCTTCACCGGCCGCTTCGCGCCGACCGGGTCGACCTCGCCTTCCTGGATCGCGCGCAACAGCTTCACCTGCATGTCGAGCCGAAGTTCGCCGATCTCGTCCAGGAACAGCGTCCCGCCGTTCGCCTCTTGGAACTTGCCGATATGCTTGTCGACCGCGCCCGTGAACGAGCCCTTTTCGTGGCCGAACAAAATGCTTTCGATCAGCGTGTCGGGAATAGCGCCGCAGTTCACCGCAACGAACGGCTTGCCGGAACGGTCGGAGCCGCCCTGAATCGCCCGCGCAACAACTTCCTTGCCGACGCCGCTTTCGCCCTCGATCAGGATCGGGATGTTCGACTGCGCCGCACGCTCGGCCATGCGCAGCACGACGCGCATCGACGGGCTCTCTGCGATCAGATCGCCAAAGCTCAGACGGCCGTCGTTGACCTTCTTCAGTCGCTGCACCTCGCCGGTCAGCGCCTTTAGCTTCAGCGCATTTTGCATCGAAACCTGGAGCCGTTCCGGCGAGGCCGGCTTGACCAGGAAGTCGTCGGCCCCGGCCCGCATCGCGCCCACCGCCGTGTCGATCCCGCCCTGCGCTGTCAGCACGATCACGGGGAGCGAGGGGTGGGTCGGCCGCAAGCCTTGCAGCACGGCAATACCGTCCATGCCCGGCATCACGAGATCGAGTAGCACGAGGCTCACGTTCGCGCCCTTAGGCCCGCTCAGAACGTCCAATGCCTCCTGGCCGCCCGAGGCCAGCAGCACCTGAAACCCGCAGCGCTCCGCCTGCGCCTGCATCAGCCGGCGTTGGGTCGGATCGTCGTCAACAATAAGCGTCGTATGCGCCATTTTAAGAGCCCACCATTTTTTGGTTTTTGCTTGGGCGCCACCATGGCCCGGGCTCGGTAAAGGTCAGGTTTAAGTGTTTCAG
>CAYXQB010000053.1:0-14330 GCA_964466435.1 uncultured Flavobacteriaceae bacterium
GCCCGCCCATCAGAAGGGCCAGCCCGAGCGCCGAGAAAACAAAGAACCGGGGCCCCACGCCGTCGGCCTGCGTGCGCGCGAGCGACACGCCGCACATCGTAAGCCAGCCAAGCCAAGCGGCCGACACCTGTGCCGACAGAAAGCCAATCGACTCAAACGGCCCGCCGAGTTGCTCCATAGCGCTGACCGCAATCAACGCACCCAACACCAGGCCCACCAGACCGTAAGGCCAGGCAAACAAATGCCCGCGAAACATGGCGAGCGAGATCAACATCGTCCAGGTACCTTGCGCGAGAAAGCCCAGATGCTCGCCCACGACCATACCGGCGTAACGATTGAGCAAACCCTCGAGCAGCGCGACGACACCGCGCGTCTCTTCGCTCCCCGCCGCCGCCATCTGCTCCGCGAGATACGGTACAGCGATCGGCCAGCGCATGAATCCCATCATCTGGAACGCCCCGGCGAGCACGCCCGCGACCAATGCCGCTACCAAAAGCGTGCTGCCGCTCCGCGCAAAGCTCTGATGAAACAAGACTGCCAACATGATCTGCGTGAGCCCTGAGAGGCCCATCATGTAGTAGGCTGGAACGATCAGCCCCTGGTTCTGGCGAAACAGCGCCAGCCGCTCCACCGACGAGACACGCAAGATTTCCGGGAACGAAAACTGATCCGCCAGGATCAGGAACCCCGCCGACAACAACGCCACATGCACCAAAGCGACGGCGAACGCCGTGCCGTACTCCCGCGTCCGATCCATAGCGACCTCGTATATTCCTAGGAATATAATAAGCATTCCCTGGAATATAGTCAAGGGCGCCGGGCGAACTTATGCCGCCTTGCGGAAACCCGGGCCCCGGCGCTACACCCTTCTCCCATGTCCAAGGATTTCATCGGCTACCAGGCGCTTGTGGACAAAGCGCTGCGGGGCGTAGTGCGCGACGCGCTGACCCATGCCGCCAAGGGCGGCATCATGGGGTCGCACCACTTCAATATCGTCTTTGCGACGGCGATGGATGGCGTGGAACTGCCCGACTTCCTGCGTGAGAAATACCCGGAGGCGATGAAGATCGTCCTCCAGCACCAGTATGCGAACCTGACTGTCGGTCCGGACGCGTTCGAAGTGACGCTGACATTCAACAAGGTGCCCGCGACCATCGTCGTGCCCTACACTGCTGTGATTGCATTCGAGGACCCGTCGCAAAAGTTCCAGCTTGGCTTCCAAATGGAAATCCCAGCACCTAAGGCCGGCCTGCCCGCCCTCAAGGAACCGCAGCCGGCCGAGCCGCCGAAATCCGATCCTGTCCCCAAACCGGAAACCGGCGAGGTCGTCAGCCTCGACAAGTTCCGCAAAAAGTGACCTGAAGAAAATGAGCACCCGCACCGAGAGCGACACGTTCGGCCCTATCGCCGTTGACGCGAGCAAGTACTGGGGCGCCCAGACGCAGCGCTCACTCGAAAACTTCAAGATCTCGGGCGAGCGTATGCCGGCAGCCCTCGTGCACGCCTTTGGCATCGTAAAAAAAGCGGCCGCCGTCGCGAACGTGGCACTCAAGGACCTCGACCCAAAGCTTGGTGACGCGATCGCGAAAGCCGCCGACGAAGTCATCGCGGGCAAACTCGACGATCACTTCCCGCTCGTCGTTTGGCAAACCGGCTCCGGGACCCAGACGAACATGAACGCGAACGAGGTAATCTCCAACCGCGCGATCGAAATGCTCGCCGGCGAGATGGGCTCGAAGAAGCCGGTGCATCCGAACGATCACGTCAATCGGGGCCAGTCGTCCAACGACAGCTTCCCGACCGCAATGCACATCGCGGCTGTGCTTGAGATCCATCGTCGCCTGATGCCCGGCCTGCGCCGCCTGCACGGGGCGCTTCTGACAAAGACGCACGACTTCGCCAAAATCATCAAGATCGGCCGCACGCATCTGCAAGATGCGACGCCGATTACGCTCGGTCAGGAATTCTCGGGCTACGCCCGCCAAGTCGAACTCGGCATCGAGCGCGTGGTGACGGCCCTTCCGCGCCTCTACCCCTTGGCGCAAGGCGGCACGGCCGTCGGCACGGGCTTGAACGCATTGCCCGGATTCGCTGAACGCTTCGCGGACGAGGTCTCGAAGATCACCGGCTATCCGTTCGTGACCGCACAGAACAAGTTCGAAGCGCTGGCCGCGCACGACGCCCTCGTCGAATTCTCTGGCGTTTTGAACACGCTCGCGACATCGCTGTTCAAGATCGCGAACGACATCCGCTTGCTGGGCTCGGGGCCACGTTCGGGCCTCGGCGAATTGATCCTGCCTGAGAATGAACCCGGCTCCTCGATCATGCCCGGCAAAGTGAACCCGACGCAGGCCGAAGCCCTGACGATGGCGTGTACCCAGGTGATGGGCAATCACGTCACGGTGACGATCGCGGGCAGCCAGGGCCACATGGAGCTGAACGTCTTCAAGCCCGTGATTATCCAAAATGTACTGCAGTCGATTCGCCTGATCGGCGATGCGGCGGTCAGCTTCACCGACCATTGCGTCGTCGGTATCGAGCCAAACCTGAAGCACATCGACGAGCTGATGCGCCGCTCGCTGATGTTGGTAACGGCGCTTGCCCCGAAAGTTGGCTATGACAACGCCGCCAAGATCGCCAAGACAGCCCACAAGAACGGCACGACACTGCGCGAGGAAGCGGTGAAAACCGGCCTCATCACGGGCGAGGAATTCGATCGCATCGTCCGCCCTGAGGACATGATCGGCCCAAAGTAAGTGCCCGTACGCAAACTCAAGCGCTCCGTCACGATCTCCGGCCACCGGACCAGCGTCTCGCTCGAAGCCGAATTTTGGGCGGCTCTGACCGAAATCGCCGCCGAACTGAAGCGCCCGCTGGCGAAGCTCATCGACGAGATCGACAAACGCGACGGACGCGGTAACAATCTCTCCAGCGCCCTGCGGGTCTTCGTGCTGGCGCACTACAGGAAGAAGCACTGATGGGCGAAGTCGTGAACCTGAACCGCGCACGCAAACAACGCGCGAAGACGCAAGCCGAGAAGAGCGCCGCAAACAACCGCGTCAAACACGGCACGCCGAAGCACTTGCGGAAAAAAGGCGACACCGAGCGCAAGCGCGCCCACACCGAGCTCGAAGGCAAGCGCCTCGACGAAGACAAGAATGACTGACGGTCCCTACGCCGGCCTGAAGATCGTCGATCTCACGCGCGTACTCGCCGGCCCCTATTGCACGATGATGCTGGCCGACCTCGGCGCAACGGTGATCAAGGTCGAGCCGCCGAAAACGGGCGATGACGCACGCCACATTGGCCCCTTCATCAAGGGCAAGTCCGCATATTTCATGTCGCTCAATCGCGGCAAGCACTCGATCGCACTCGACCTCAAAGCCGATGCCGACCGCGCCGTCTTCGAGCGCCTGCTCGGCGAGGCCGATCTCCTCGTCGAAAACTATCGCGGCGGCACGATGGAAAAGCTCGGCTACGATTGGGCGGCGCTCCACGCGCGCTTCCCAAAGCTGATCTACGTCGCGATCTCGGGATTCGGCCACACCGGCCCGTACAAGACGAAACCCGCCTACGACATGGTCGTTCAAGGCATGGGCGGCGTCATGAGCCTGACCGGCCAACCCGGCGGCCCGCCGACACGCGTCGGCACCTCGATCGGCGACATCGCGGCCGGCCTCTTCGCACTCTCGAGCATCGGCGCCGCGCTCTACCACCGCGAACGCACGGGCGAAGCGCAGAAGATCGACGTCGCCATGCTCGACTGCCAAGTGGCCCTGCTCGAAAACGCAATCGCCCGCTACGTCGCAACGGGAACGCCGCCCGGACCGCTCGGCTCCCGTCATCCTTCGATCACCCCGTTTGCGGCATTCCAAACCGCCGACCAACCCATCATCATCGCCGCCGGCAACAACGGCCTTTTCACGAAACTCTGTGAAGCCATTGGCACGCCCGCGCTCGGCTCCGACCCGCGTTTCGCCACGAACGACCTACGCAACACGAACCACGCAGCACTGGCGCAAGAACTTGAGCGCGCCCTCGGCACGAACAACGCTTCCCACTGGCTCGCCAAAATAGAGACAGCCGGCGTCCCCTGCGGCCCGATCAACAACGTCGCCCAAGTTCTGGCGGACCCGCACGTCCGTTCGCGCAACATGGTCGTGACGCTACAAGACGCCGACATCGGCGAACTCAAACTCGCCGGGAACCCGATGAAATTCTCCGCCCATGGCGACCCAAAGACGCGCCCGCCGGCACAAAAGCTCGACGAAAAAGGTGCGGAAATCCGCGCAAATGGCTTCAACGCGATTGCGGATTGATCGTTTGCGATCGTGCTAGTGTCCGCCTGAATCATGACCCAGCCTGCACCAGCCCTCACGCCCGCCGTTGGCGAGCCCCCCTATTTGCACGGCCTCAATGAGGCTCAGCGCGAAGCGGTGATGGCGCTCGACGGTCCAGTGCTGGTGCTGGCCGGCGCCGGCACTGGCAAGACGCGCGTGCTCACAACCCGGCTCGCGCATCTAATCGCCTCGCGCAAAGCCTGGCCCAGCCAAATTCTGTCGGTCACGTTTACGAACAAAGCCGCGCGCGAAATGATCCACCGCACGGGCCAATTGATCGGCGGCATGGTCGAAGGCATGCCCTGGCTCGGCACGTTCCACTCGATCGGCGCAAAGATCCTTCGCCGCCACGCCGAACTCGTCGGCCTCAAATCGAATTTCTCGATCCTGGACGACGACGATCAGCTGCGCCTGATGAAGCAGGTGATCGAGGCCGCGCGCATCGACGACAAGCGCTGGCCCGCCCGCCACCTGGCCTCGCTGATCGACTCCTGGAAGAACCGTGCGATGACGCCGAAAGACGTGCCCGCCGGCGAAAGCTTCGCCTACGGCAACGGCAAAGGCGCCGAACTCTACGAAGCGTACCAGCAACGCCTCAAAGCGCTGAACGCCGCCGACTTCGGCGACCTCCTGCTCGACGTCATCACGATCCTAAAGACGCATCCCGAAGTGTTGCAGGACTACCGCAACCGCTTCGCCTATATCCTCGTCGACGAATACCAGGACACAAACGTCGCGCAGTACCTGTGGCTGCGCCTGCTGGCAGGCGAACGGCGCAACATCTGCTGCGTCGGCGACGACGATCAGTCGATCTACGGCTGGCGCGGCGCGGAGGTGGACAACATCCTGCGCTTCGAACGCGACTTCCCGGGCGCAAAGATCGTCCGCCTGGAACGCAACTACCGCTCGACGCCGCACATCTTGGCCGCCGCGTCCGGCCTCATCGCCGCGAACAAAAGCCGCCTCGGCAAGACACTCTGGACCGACCTCGGCGACGGCGAGCGCGTCTCCGTCCGCGGCGTCTGGGACGCGGAAGAGGAAGCCCGCCAGATCGCCGACGATATCGAACAGGTCGCGCGCAACCGCCAGAAGATCAGCGACATCGCAATCCTAGTCCGCGCCTCGTTTCAGATGCGCTCGTTCGAAGAGCGCTTCGTGCAGCTCGGCATCCCTTACCGCGTCGTCGGTGGCCCGCGCTTCTACGAGCGCCAAGAAATCCGCGACGCGCTCGCGTATCTACGCGTTGTGGTCCAACCCGACGACGACCTCGCCTTCGAGCGTATCTTCAACAAACCGAAGCGCGGCCTCGGCGACGCCGCCCTGCAAGCAGTGCACAAAATGGCGCGCGCACTCAAGAAGCCAATGTTCGCCGCCGCCGATGCACTGATCCAAACCGACGAGCTTCCCGCCCGCGCCCGCTCGGCGTTACGCGACCTCGTGCAGAGTTTCAAACGCTGGAGCGATCAGGCAACCGCGCTCAGCCACATCGAACTCGCCGAGATCGTGCTCGACGAAAGCGGATACACCGCGATGTGGCAGGCCGACCGCTCGGCCGAAGCGCCGGGCCGCCTCGAAAACCTGAAAGAACTCGTGCGCTCGATGGAAGAGTTCGAAACGATCGAGAGCTTCCTCGAACACGTCTCTCTCGTCATGGAAATCGAACAATCCGACACGACCGACAAGGTCACGATCATGACCCTGCACGGCGCCAAGGGCCTCGAATTCCCGACGGTCTATCTCCCCGGTTGGGAGGAGGGGCTGTTCCCAAGCCAGCGCACGCTCGACGAAAACGGCCTGCAGGGCCTCGAAGAAGAACGCCGCCTCGCCTATGTCGGCCTCACCCGTGCCCGCGAACGCGCGAAGATCTCCTACGCCGCCAATCGCCGCGTTCACGGCATGTGGCAAAGCGCGATGCCGTCCCGATTCATCTCTGAGTTACCGCCCGACGCGATCGTTCTCGAGAGCGACCCGGGCTTGCCGTATGGCACTTCGAACCTCTCGACGGGGCCGCAATTCGACAGCGGTTACACCTCGCCTGGTTGGCAGCGCGCCCAAGCCCGCCGCGGCGAAACGTTCGGCTCAAGGCCGGCTATCGAGGGTCACGCCGAACTCGTCGCAACATCGGATCCCGACGCAGAGACCTATCAACGCGGCGAGCGTGTGTTCCATCAAAAATTCGGCTACGGCCGCGTTACCGCAATCGACGGCAACAAGCTGACCGTCCGCTTCGACAAGGCGGGTGAAAAACGCGTCATCGCGAACTTCTTGGCGCGCGCTTGAACATGACCGTTTGCTGGAAAGCCCGCGCCGTCCTGCCCAAACGCGAAGCGCAAGCATTGAGCGAGGCGCTCGAGCAACTCGACCCCGTACCCGTCGTCTCCGCGTTCGAACTCGGCGAACGTGGCATGTGGGAGGTCGAAGCCTTCTTCGCCGAAGAGCCCAACGAAGGCGATTTGGCGGCCCGCTTTGGCGTGCCCATGCGCGTGATCGCCATCGAAGACGAAAATTGGGTCGCCCGCGCACTCGAAGGCCTGCCCCCCGTCGCGACCGGACGCTTCTTCCTCCACGGCGATCACACCGCCGCCCAAGTCCCGCCGAACGCTATCGGCCTCAAGATCGAGGCCTCCTACGCGTTCGGCACCGGCCACCATGGCACCACCCGCGGCTGCCTCTTGGCGCTCGAACATCTCGCCAAACGACGCCAATTCAAAAACGCACTCGATCTGGGCTGCGGCACTGGCGTCCTTGCCATGGCCTTCGCGCGCCTAACGCACCGCCCAGCCGTCGCCACCGACATTGACCCTCTCGCGACCATCAAGACGATCGAAAACGCGAGATTGAATCGCGCCGCACCCTACCTGCGCGCAGCGACCGCGGCCGGCTTCAAGACACCGCTCATCGCCGAGCACGCGCCCTACGACCTCATCTTCGCGAACATTCTCGCAGGCCCGCTGATGAAACTGCTCCCCGGCATCAAGGCAAGTCTAGCCAAGGGCGGCCACGCGATCCTCTCCGGCCTCCTCGACGAACAAGCGAACGCCATTTGCGCGATGGCCCGCGCTCAGAACCTCCGCCTCATCCGCCGCAGCGCCCTTGAAGGTTGGGTTACGCTGATCCTAGAGAGGCCACACTAAGTACCCGTCGTGTGTCCGCGATCTTCAAGCTGCACGCGCACGAAGGCCGCCGTCGCATCGCCATAGCGTGCCCGAATTCCGGCGATCGCTAAATCGAGTGCTCGGGCCGGCCGGCCCACAGGCAAGTCAACGACAACGTCTGCCGTCGCGTCCCCCGCGTCGGGCACGATCGCCAATCCCTCAGCAGTCCGAATAGACCCAGAGCCCAGAACGACGACGCGCGTCCGAAACGTACGGCCATAGGAATCAGCCATGAACGCCGCCGCGATGACATCGGCGCCCTGCAGCACGCGCACGGCCACGGTCTCGCGATCGAAGAGCCCGACGAACAGATTGCCGAGGATCATCCGAACATCGTCACGGATCAGGTGAAACGCGCCGCTGTCGTGCTCAGCGCTCCACTCGCGCGCGCCGATCTCCTGCGCCAGCGCCGCCGCACGGTCCCGTCCCGCAATCGCCTCGACCAGTGCAAGCGACACCGGCACGGACGCACTCACCCCGGTCGTCGTGACAATGCCGCGGTCGGCCACGTACCGCCGGTCGCGCACGCGCTGCATCGTCGGATGCGCTTTCGCCACGCTGTCGATTTGAAACCAGTGTCCCGTGGCGCGATGCCCATCGAGCAGCCCCGCGTTCGCCATCACCAGCGTACCGTCGCAGATGCTGACGATCGTCGCACCAAGCGCCGCTTGGCGCCGAATGAAGTCCCGCACAACCGGGTCCGTTGGATCATGCAATGCGGGTACAATCACATAATCTGCACCGTCGGGGTAACGCTGCACGAACTGCGCAGTCGTCGCCTCCGGCATGATCGTCAGCGACGGCATCATTGTCATCGGACCTGCACGCGTGCCGAGCGCAAAAACATCTGCCGCGCCCGAACGCTTCAACACCCCGTAGGGGATCAGGTAGTCGGTTGTTTCCGTCCCGTCATTTGCACCGACCACGGCGACGACCGGCCGCGCGCGCTTTGGCGGCTTCAGCGCAGCCAAAGTCTGCGCCGCCTCTTCCGCACTGATCGTTGCGGGGACCGCTGCGGCCTGCCGCTCGCCCGGAATGAAGGCAAACAAGACGGCAACGAACAACATCGCAACAGTGACAACGGCCAGCACGCCGAAGCGCAAGAACTGAAACGCGAGCTTCATGACGCTCTCTCCCGCATCTGCGCCGCCGCTTGCGCATTCACAATCTCGCGCTCCGTAAGCAGCCCTTCAAACGCCTTCCTCGCGAAGGCAACACGCTCCGGTCCAGCGCGCTCGGGCGAACCGCAATTGAACGGCGGTTGCGGATCGTACTCGAAGCCGAGCTGCATCTGCTTGGCGACGTCCTCGCCCCACTCCTCGGCGATCACGGTCAACGCAAAGTCGATGCCCGCCGTCACGCCACCACCCGAAATCCGATTGCGATCCTTCACGACCCGCGCGTTGACCGGCGTTGCACCGAACGCCGGCAGAAAATCACGCCACGCCCAATGGCACGCCGACTTGTATCCTGTAAGCAAACCCGCCGCGCCGAGCACCAACGAACCAGTGCACACCGACGTCACATACTTCGCCTTCTCCGCCTGCTTGCGCAGAAACGCGAGCGTCTCCTCATCCGTCATCAGCGCGACCTGCCCCGCGCCGCCGGGTACGCAGATCAAGTCGAGCTGCGGGCAATCCTCGAAAGTCGTCGTCGGCATCAGCGACAACCCGGCATCCGACGGTACCGGCGCCAGCGTCTTCCAGATGTAATGCGCCTTCGCACCGGGCGCGCGCGCCAAAAACTGCGCCGGCCCCGTGAGATCGAGCTGCGTCAGGTTCGGGTAAAGCAAAAAACCGACATGGAACGGGTTGGTCATTTGGGGCTCCTGTTGTTGTCGCTTGCGTAGCATAGGGCTGACATGGCACAAATGACAAACAATCGACATTTTCTGCCAAGGCGCAAGACATGCCCAAGCCCCACCTCGTCGCAATCCCGATCTTCCCTGGCCTTCAATCGCTGGACGCGGTCGGCCCCGCACAGGTCTTCGGCAGCGCGAACCAAACGCTGCGGCGTGAGGCCTACCGCATCAAGTTCGTCGCGACCGAACCTGGGGCGGTCCCCACCTCCGCCGGATTCGCGCTTCACGCCGAAAGCCTGCGCGCCATCCCGGCAAAGAGCATCGACACGCTTCTGTGCCCCGGCGGCGAAGAAGAACCGCTTCGCGCCGCGCTCCGCGACAAGGCGCTCATGCGCTGGATCAACGATGCAGCACGCACAGCGAAGCGCGCTTGCTCGGTCTGCTCCGGTGCATTCCTGCTCGCCTCGACCGGAATCCTCAGCGGCCGCAATGCCGCGACGCATTGGGGCTCGACCGCCGAGCTTCAACAACGGTTCCCCGACATCAAGGTCGATCCGCAGTCCATCTACGTCACCGACGGCAAGTGCTGGACCTCGGCCGGCGTGACCACCGGCATCGACATGGCGCTCGCGCTCGTCGAGGAAGATCATGGCCGCGATGTCGCGATGGCGATCGCCCGCCGCCTCGTTGTGTACATGCGCCGCCCCGGCCATCAGACGCAATTCTCCACCGCCCTGAACGCCCAAGACGTGAAAGACGATAAGCTCGCTGACCTCTCGAGCTGGGTCGAAGAAAACCTGACGAAGCGTCTCGACGTGGAAACGCTGGCCGCCCGCGTCGCCATGAGCCCGCGCTCGTTCCACCGCCACATGCAGGACGAACTCCGCGTTTCACCGGCAAAGTTCGTAGAAGGCATCCGCCTCGACGCCGCCCGCCGCTGGTTGGACGACGGCAAGCTGGACCTTGGCAACGTCGCCGCCCGGGCGGGTTTCTCTGGCCCCGACCACCTGATCCGGGCCTTCAGCCGCCGTTTCGGCGTTACCCCCGCGGCCTACAGGCAAATCCACGTGAGCGGCCTTGAGGCCCGCGACGCCGCCGAATAGGTTGCGCCCCATGCTGCACCAAACCAAATTCCAATCCTTCGCCGAAACCACCAGCCCCACCCAAGGCCCGCCCCGCGTCGCCGCGCTTCGCGCCGAGCTGAAGCGGAGAGGGCTCGACGGTTTCATCATTCCCCGCGCCGACGAGTATCAGGGCGAGTACGTCCCGCCCCGCGCCGATCGCTTGGCCTATCTCACCGGCTTCACCGGTTCGGCCGGCGCCGCCGTCGTGCTGACGGACAAGGCCGCGATCTTCACGGACGGCCGCTACACGGTGCAGACCGCAGAGCAGGTCGATCCCGCCGTCTTCCAATATTGCTCGCTGGTCGACGAACCGCCGCCGGACTGGCTTGAGAAGAATCTGCCGAACGGCGCGAAGTTCGCCTACGACCCGTGGATGCACACCGCCGCTGGCGTCGAAGCGCTGCAAACGGCTGTGAAGAAAGCGGGCGGCGCCCTCGTCGCCGTCACCGACAACCCGCTCGACGCGACCTGGGACGATCAACCCGCGCCGCCGCTCGGTGCGGTGACAACGCACCCGCTTGAGTACGCAGGCGAAGCCTCGGAGCAAAAGCGCGAGCGCATCGCAAAGAACCTGCGCGACGGCAAAACCGACGCCGCGATGCTGACACTTCCAGAGTCGATCGCGTGGCTCTTGAACATCCGCGGTTCAGACGTCCCGCACACGCCGTTCCCGCATGCCTTCGCGATGCTGAACAACGACGGCCACGTCGAACTCTTCATCGACCGCCGCAAGTTCACGCCCGGTATCGACGCCTGGCTCGGCAACCGCGTCACCGTGCGCCCGCAGGAAGAACTTGGGTCGCACTTGAAGGGACAAAAAGGCCGCCGCATCCAAATCGACCCGGCAACCGCCTCCGCCTGGATGTTCGACCAGCTGAAGGCCGCTGGCGCCGAAATCGTCCGCGCCGCTGACCCCGTGCTCCTACCCAAAGCCTGCAAAAATACCACCGAGTTGAACGGCACCCGCCGCGCGCACGAACGCGACGGCGCCTGCGTCTCGCGCTTCCTTGCCTGGCTCGCGAAGGAAGGCCCGAAGGGCAACATCGACGAGATCGAAGCCTGCCGCGTGCTCGAGGACTTCCGCTTGGAGACCGGCGCACTCAAAGACCTGAGCTTCGGCTCGATCTCGGGCGCAGGCCCCAACGGCGCGTTACCGCACTACCGCGTTACCACGACATCCAACCGCAAAATCAACTCAGGCGAGATCTACCTGATCGACTCCGGCGGCCAATACCCCGACGGCACACCCGACATCACCCGCACGATCGCCATCGGCACGCCAACGGCGGAGATGAAGGATCGCTTCACCCGCGTGCTGAAGGGCCACATCTCGCTCGCCCGCGCGCGCTTCCCCGAAGGCACGACCGGCGTGCAACTCGACACGCTCGCCCGCATGTCCTTGTGGGAAGCCGGCTTCGACTACGACCACGGCACCGGTCACGGCGTCGGCAGCTATCTGAGCGTCCACGAAGGACCGCAAAACATCTCGAAGCGCCTCATCAACGTCCCGCTGAAACCCGGCATGATCGTCTCGAACGAACCCGGTTACTACAAAGTCAACCACTACGGCATCCGTATCGAAAACCTAATCGCCGTCACAGAGCCAAAGGACGTCGGCGGCGACCGCAAGATGATGGAGTTCGAAACGCTGACCTTGGCGCCGATCGACCTGTCGTTGGTCGAACTCAAACTGCTGACCGAAGCCGAACGCCAGTGGCTGAACGACTACCACGCGCGTGTGCGCAAGGTCCTCGCCGGCAAAACGGACGCAAACACGGAAGCGTGGATAGTCGAGTCGACACGAACGATCTAGCCTGGGAGCGCCGGCTTCCAGCCGGCTCTTAGGACGGCTCAACGCAAACAAAGGGCCGGCTAGAAGCCGGCGCTCCCAGGCATGGCCCCCATCACCCGCCTCGATCATGTCGTCATCGCCGTCAAGAACCTCGACGCCGCTGCCACGACCTACAGAAAGCTCGGCCTCACGCTGACGCCGCGCGGTCTGCATGAGGGTAAAGGCACCGGCAACCACTGCATCATGTTCCCGTCGACCTACATCGAGCTGCTCGGCATCGTGGACGAAACGGGCGCCAAAGGCCGCCTCGCCGAACGTGTCAACGCCCGCGGCGAGGGCGGAATGGGCATCGCCTACGGCGCCGACGACGCCGACCAAACCTACGCCGCGCTCAAAGCCGCCGGCATCGACGCCGAGCCGCCGAACGACTTGAGCCGGCCCCTCGTCCTCGACGGCAAACGCGACATGGTCCGCTTCCGCAACATCATGCTGCCGAAGCTCGCGCTGCCCGAGACGATTCAATTTGTCTGCACGCACCTCACCCCAGAACTCACCCGCGCCCGACGCGAATGGCAGCTGCACCCGAACGGCGCAACCGGCGTGGCCGAAGTCGTGATCGCCTCCGACGCCGTGAGCGCCGCCAAGAGTCAACTCGCTGGCTCCACGCTCACAAACGCTGCGATCAGTGTGATCACGCCCGCCGATGCCGAGCGCCGCTTCGGCAAATCCCTGCAGGGCGCACCGAACCACGGCATCGTTGCACTCACGATCCGGGTCAACGAACCCGACGCCGCTGCCGCGATGCTCTCGATGGCGAAGGTTCCTCATACGGAAACGCGCAATGCGGTGACCGTTCCCGCGAACGCCGCGCACGGGGTCGTGATCGAGTTCGCGGAAAGCTGATCCTAACCGAATGCCTCGTAGGCCTGCCGGCACCACGTGGGCTCGTCCGACGCAAAGCAGCCGAACACCCAATCCGCACCGCATTCGACGACAATGTCGGTACTGCCGCCAATCGTCCATGTGACAGTCGTCTTCGCACCGGACGCTCGTGCGGCGCTCAACCCCGGCTCGCAAAGCCGCAAGCCGTACTGTGTACCCATGCCGATCGCGAGAACAGCTCCGCTAGCTGGATGCACCAAAGCGGGCGTACCATAGACCAAGCTCCGGCAATCGGACGGAAGCGCCGCGCCGATCTGATCCCAGATCCGTTCGACGATGTCGGGGTGACAGCCGGACTCATAATACGCTTTCACGGAATGCTCTCGATGCCACACAAAAGTTGGCGCCGTTGGCTTCGCGCGCCTCAAATACGCAAGGACTTTTGCGTTCTGCCTACACCTCGCCGGGTCGGTCATTGGCTCACCCGCCAATCAGCTTCAGCCAGTCATCCTCGCTGATCACTTTCACGCCGTGCTTCTCGGCCTCTTTCAGCTTCGAGCCCGCGCCCGGTCCCGCAACCACCAGATCCGTCTTCGCCGACACCGAGCCCGCCACTTTGGCGCCTAATGACTCCGCGCGCGCCTTCGCCTCGCTGCGCGTCATCTTTTCGAGGCTGCCCGTGAACACGATCGTCTTACCGGAAACCGCGGTATCCGACTTCGGCTTCTCAGCCTCATCGATGTCGAGCAACTCAAGCAGCCGCTCGACCTCCTCGCGATTGTGCCCTTCCTCGAAGAACTCCGCGATCGCTTTCGCCGACGTATCGCCAATGCCCTCGATGGCATCGAGTTCGGCCAGCGCCTTTTCGTCCCCGTCCGCCGCCGCCGTCATCGCCTTCACGAACCCCGCCGCAGACCCATAGTTCACCGCGAGCAACCGCGCCGTGGACTCGCCCACGTGCCGGATGCCCAGCGCAAAGATAAACCGGGCAAGCGCAATCTTCCGCTTCGCCTCGATCGCCGCAAACAACTTCGCCGCCGATTGCGGCCCCCATCCTTCGCGCGCCGCGATGGCCTTCGGCCCCGACCCATACTTCTTTTCGAGCAGAAAAATATCCGACGGATGCGCGATCAGCTTGTCCGCCAAGAAGGCATCCACATGCTTCGACCCGAACCCTTCGATGTCGAACGCATTGCGCGAGACGAAGTGCTTCAGCCGCTCCGCCGCCTGCGCCGG
>CAYXQB010000054.1:0-14042 GCA_964466435.1 uncultured Flavobacteriaceae bacterium
AATGGCGCTCTCGATTTCGGCCGGTTTCATGTTCGCCGCGATCGCCTCGACCATCAACGTGTCGAGCTGCGCATGCTGCATCTCTTCCATCCAGTGATGCTTGAGCAGGCTCTTGAACTGCGGGTCCAACGTGCCGTCGTCGTGCATCGATTCCTGGAAGTGACGCTGCGTGGTCCACTCGATCATGAGGATCGTCAGCGCGACCGACAGCGGGTGATGCGACAGGATGTGCTTTGCGATGTCGGCGGCAGGGCCGATCACCTTGCACTCGGTCGCAAAGCCCTTCCGGAATTCCTCCTGGAAGCGGCGGAACAAGTGGATATGTTTCGCCTCCTCGCTAATGAACTCCAGGAACGCCCGCGCACGGTAGTCCTCGCCGTTGATGAACGGCCGCGCATGGTCGAGCACGAACGGCACGATCATCTCCTCGATGATGCCGAACATGGTCAGGTACGTGTGCCCGCGCACCTGGTTCAGGATGCGCTTCTCGGGCGCCGACAGAAACTTCAACGTTTCGACCCGTGCCAGCGTCTCAGGCATGAACGGCTTCGAAAAGTCGAGCGTCTTGTCGCCGCCGATCAGATCTTCGACGCGCCACGTGATGCGCTCGGCGCGGCCCAGAACGTCTTTGAAATTGTATTGGTAGCTCATGTTTGCTCTCTCTTTCGTTTCGGCAGGATCGAAGGCCCGCCGGGTTGGGGCTAGTTCAGGAACTGAATTGAGCCGGTACAAATCTTGAAGCGCGCGGTCTCATCGCGGCGGTACGTGAGGTAAGCGATCGGCGCCGATTGCTGAATGACCGCAACGCCGAAGCTCTTGATTGAAACGCCACCTCCGCCGCCAAAGCCTTAGGCCTGCGCCTGACGAACAATCTCCGCGGCCATCCAGAACTTGGCGACAATCTGGGTAAGGAAGAAACTGAAGCGAACGAAGACCGTCACATTTGTTTCGGTAAACGCCATGTGGGTGACCGTTTGACAGACGCGCGCGGCGATGACCGCCATCGCAAGCCCATCGAGCGTGCTGCCTCCGGCCTGTGCCGCGAAGGCGGTCACCGCAATCGCTCCGTACACGGGCAAGTTCTCGACGCAATTGGCGTGTGCGCGCACCGCGCGGCGGTAAGGTGTGGACCCGTGCGCGACATCCGCGGGAAAGTCAGTGAGCTGCGCGTTGCCGGTCAGAATCAGCGCCCAGCGCCGTATCCCGACTCCGATCATCAACACGACAAGCGTCCAACAGGCAAAAGCCAGCAGAACCCAGAGGGGAATGCTCATGGTCGTCCTCGTTTTTACGCGCAACAGCTAGGGCTTTGGGCCCGGGGGCGAGAATGCCCGCAACGCCGGACCTCTTGACCGAAGCGCCGCCGGGAGGTGAGTTCTCCGCATGGATGCGCTATCAGACATGCTTCGGGTCGTTGGCTTAACCGGCGGGATATTCCTCGACGCCCGGTTCACGGCGCCCTGGTGCATTGCGGGCCAGGTAAGCCCGGACTTGTGCGCGCCATTCATGGCCCCGCCGTCGCGACTCGTTTGCTTTCACTTCATCGTCGAGGGCAACTGTTTCATCGAGGTGAGCGGCAAGGAACCTGTGGCCGCAGGGGAGGGGGAGGCAGTTCTGCTTTCCCGCAACGAGCTGCACAAGATCGGCAGCGACCTCCGTCTCCAACCGACGCCGGCCGGCGACATCATGCTTTCGCCGGAAGGCGCGGGGGTGTCGCGCATCGTGCATGGCGGCGACGGCGACCGGTGTACGATGGTGTGTGGCTTTTTGGGCGGTGACGCGCAGCTCGAACCGCTGCTGAAGACGCTACCGTCTCTGCTCAAGCTCAAAGTTCGCGACACGCCCGGGGGCGAGTGGATCGCGCAGTCGTTCCGCTATGGCGCGCAGCAGCTCGTGAACGGCGACCCGGGTGCCGCCACGATCATGTCCAAGATGTCGGAGCTGCTGTTCGTCGAGGCGGTGCGTCGCCATCTCACGACGATGCCGGAAGCCCAGACGGGGTTTCTGGCAGGGCTGCGCGACCCCGCGGTCGGCAAAGCGCTCGCATTGATGCACACGCAAGTTGCGCGGGAATGGACGGCGGAAGATCTCGCCGACGCCGTGAACCTCTCCCGCTCGGCGTTTGCGGAGCGATTTACGACGCTGATGGGCCAACCGCCGATGCGCTATCTCACCGGTTGGCGCATGCAGGTCGCCGGGCACAAGCTCCGCGAAGGCCGCCAAACGATCGCCCAAATCGCGTTCGACGTGGGCTACGAGTCTGAAGCCGCCTTCGCGCGCGCCTTCAAGCGCGAAGTCGGAATGCCCCCCGCTGCATGGCGCAAAGAGCAGCTAAAGCTGCCCGAACCGGCCTAACGCCCGAAAACAGGGCCCTATTTCCCCCTTCTGCAATCGCGCGGTCTCGCGTATTCTCCCCTGAGTTGCGCTTCGAGGGGAAAGCGGTCGTGAACAAGGTTTGGGTCTTGGTCGCGGCTGCCGCGTTTGCGGCGGCGCCGGCGGCAATGACGGCAGGCAAATGCGCGGGCGAAGCCTGTGCGGCCATTGCGGCAGAGGCATGCACAATCACGAACAAAGGCGACAAGGCGGTCCAACTGACGACCGTCGCCGACCAAGCCTCACTGATGATGACGGTGCTCGCGCCTGGCGAGACGGTCAAACAGGACAAAGAACTCTGCGAGAAATTCGCGCGCGGCGAGGCGCACTACGATGCCCGCTTCGCGACGCTGCGCACGATGCCCGACGCCCCCGATTTCACGCTGAAGACGGCAGCCGCGGTCGCCAAGCCCGCGCCCAAGCCGAAGCCTGCGCCTGTTGCCGCGCCGGCAGAAGTCGCGGTTGCGGTGGTGCCCGAAGCGCCTGCGCCCGCCGCGCCGGTCGCAATCGCCGTCGCAACGCCGCGGCCAAAGCCTGCGGCACCGCCAGCATACCCGCCCGTGCCACGCGCGAAACCGGCGGCACCCGAACTTGCGAGCGTGCCGGCGCCTGTGGTGGCCGTGGCACCCGTGGCCCCCGTGTCGGCCATCGCACCGACCGCTTCTATCGCACCGGCAGCGCCGCCCGCCGACTGTGGCGAGGCATGCGCGACGATTCTCTTTAAGGTCGTCGACAATTGCCTTTGGGTGGTGAACCTGCATCCTCGCACCGTCGCATTCGAAGCCGAAGCTTCGGGTCAGCGAATGGCGCTCATGCTGGAAGCTGCCGATGGCGAAAAGGCCGACGCCCGAGCGATCGCGCTGTCTAAGGGGCAGGTGGCGAAAAACGAAGCCGCGCTCCACATGCGCCTGCACGACCCGTTCCAGTCCGCAGGCTCGGGCATCCCGGTGTTCCGCGCCCGCCTGGGCAATGGCTCGGCTTGTGTGAAAGAGCGCAGCGGCGTTGCGCGCTTCTCGGCGCGCTTCGTGAACTAAACGCTACGGCGCGAGGAAGAGCGCCCCGTTTCCGTAGTCGAGAATGACCCGGCGGCCACCCATCAAGTCGTTGCCGATGAAGATTGTCGGCGCGTCATCGAGGCCGACTTGCTCGAACACATGCATGCGCGCGATCAAAACACGCCGATCGAGCCAGTTGACCGGCCCAAGCGAAAGGCGGCGGAAGTTCATCGACTCCGCCGCGCCGCGTTGCATAGCGGCATCGAGGACTTTGCTTTCGATGTTGCGCGCGATGATCTTCGGCTGCCGCATCGTCCGCCGCGCCAGTTCGGCGTTGGCGACCGTGAGCACGGCACCCGAATCGTAGACGAACGACGTGACGACGTTGTCGATACGCCCCGGTACCACGATGAATCCTGCGCTGTTCACGACCCCATCGATTCGCCGGAAGCCAGGCGGCTGAAGGATGGTCTTCTCGGGATAGAGTGTGATCGCCCGCCGCTGAAGGTCGAGATCGACCGTGAAGTGCCAGAGGAAGTCGGCGCCGATGATCCCCATGGCGCCAAGCGATGGCGGAAGATCGATGACGATCGCGTTGACGCGCTCCACGATCACGCCGGCAGCCGCGATTTCGTTGACGAGGTGAAAATGGGACTGCACGCTGCCTGCTGCCGTCACGACCGAAAACGCCGGGCCGGCGGCCGCGGGGATCTTCAACCGATCGCGAAGCGCGGGAGAAAGGACCGTGTGGCTCGTCGCGGTGTCGACCAGAAACGGAAACGGCCCATACCCGTTGATCGCCACCATCACGCCGGGCCGGCCGTTCGCAAGCCGGATGAGGGGCTGCGTTCCATACGACGGCGGCGCCCCATGTGCGGCCCACGCAAACACGGTGCTCGCGAGAACGGCGGCGGCGAAGAGGCTGACGATGCGCGGCAAAGGAGACCCGTTCAGCTTCGGCTCGCACGAGTGTAGTCGAATGCGGATCGTGCTGGCGAGAGGCGATCCTCACGTCTACGTGATGCATGCGCCGGATGTGGTTTCAGTTCAGGCCGGCCGCCGGACGACTTTGACCACACGCGCTTCGACAAATGCATCGCGCGCGAGCGACACGGTCGACCCCAAGCTTGCGTCATGCCTGGCGTCGGCCAGCGCCAGGCTGAAGTCCATGACGGTCGAAAGCGATCGCTTGGCCCGCAACCGGGGTTGCGCGGCGGCAACGCGCATTTCCAGAAGCCGAAAGGCGCGGTCGATCTTCTTCAATTCGGGGTAGTCCTCGCCCAGCTCGCGGGTCTCGCGGTCGCAAACATACGACGTGGCGGTGCTGCGCGTCTTCGAGCTTGGCAAAGAGTCTGGGCAGGCGAGGTGGCCGGACGGCGTGGTTGGCGGCATGGGTCGTCGCCTCATGGATGAGCCGGGGACTATAAGACATAATCATAGCGCAGGTCAATAGATGTGACGCGCCATGACTTGTGCACAAATAAGTGTGACTATTTGACCGATTGTTTCTTTCGGCGCTTTCGGCGATATTCGGCGCCAATCCACCCTAAAGGGGGCAATCCGCCCGGGCGCGAAAGCGGCCCGGGCTTTTTCGTGCCCCAAGGTCACCGATGACAAACGAAGCCGCGCAGTTGCGCCAATCGCTCTCAAGCCAACTGATCGCCGCCCTCGCTGCGGACTTTGCAAGCGATGGGCCGGACGCCGTGAAGCGGCTGCGCGAGAAAGACCCTTCCGCCTATCTGCGCGCCGTCACGACCGTGACCGCCGATGTGCCGTCCACCGAAGCAACATGGAGTGAGCTCACCGATGATGAACTCGTCGCCGCCCTTGCCGACGTCCGAAACGCTCGCAGCGCTGGAGAAGGCACTGCTGGCGGAGCAAGATCGGCGGCGGAGTGCGAACAAACTTGCCCACTATCGCCCGTACCCGAAACAGAAGCTGTTCCATAACAGCGGCCTAACGTCCTCCGAACGGCTGCTCCGCGCCGGTAACCAGCAAGGCAAGACGCACGCAGGCGCGATGGAACTCGCGATGCATCTGACCGGGCGCTACCCCGCCTGGTGGCAGGGAAGGCGCTTCATCCACGCGATTGATGCTTGGGCCGCGTGCGACACCGGCGAAACAACGCGCGACAACCCGCAACGTGCGCTCTTGGGTCCCGTCGGCCGCTGGGGCACCGGCGCAATCCCCGCCGACGCGCTCGGCGAGGTGAAACGCGGCCGCGGCGTCGCCGACCTCGCCGACACGGTCCTCGTGCGCCATCAGACCGGCGCACTCTCGCGCCTAGGATTCAAGCGCTACGACCAAGGCCGCGAGTCCTGGCAGGGCACCGCGAAACATGTGATCTGGTGCGACGAGGAACCGCCCGCCGACATCTACGGCGAAGCCATCGCCCGCCTCGTGGCCACGCGCGGCATCATCTACACGACGTTCACGCCCTTGAAGGGCATGAGCGAAATCGTCGAACGCCTCATGCGCGGCGGCGACGGCATCGCCGACGTCAACATGACGATCGACGACGCCGAACACATCGCGCCCGAAGAGCGCGCCCGCATCATCGAGAAGTTCCCCGAACACGAACGCGACGCTCGCGCACGGGGCATTCCGATCTTGGGGAGCGGTCGTGTGTTCCCGATCGCCGAAAGCGACCTCCGCGTGGACGCGTTTGAGGTGCCGCCGTATTGGGCGCAAATCGCGGCCATGGATTTCGGTTGGGACCATCCGTTTGCCGCGATCAAGCTCGCCTGGGACCGCGATGCCGACTGCGTCTACGTGACGAACGCCTACCGCGTCCGCGAACAAACGCCCGTTGTCCACGCCGCGGCGCTCAAGCCCTGGGGCCGTCAGCTCAAATGGGCCTGGCCGCACGACGGCCTGCAGCACGACAAAGGCTCCGGCGAAGCCTTGGCGGCACAATACCGCGCGCAAGGCTTGGAACTGCTGCGCGCCCACGCAACCCACGGCGACGGCGGCTACGGCCTTGAAGCCGGCATCATGGCAATGCTCGATCGCATGAAGACCGGCCGCCTCAAAGTGTTCGCCCACTTGAGCGACTGGTTCGAAGAATTCCGCCTCTACCACCGCAAAGACGGCCTCATCGTCAAGGAGCGCGACGATCTTCTTTCCGCGACACGCATCGCCCTGATGATGCTCCGCGTCGCCGCAAGCCCAACCGAGATCAGGGCAGCCCCAACAACCGCAGACGGCGATTACGATCCGCTGCGGTGAAGCTTCAAGCGTGACCTGGCTGTGCGCATCGCCTAACATGGCCCCGCCGGAGGGAGCGCGCAGATGTGGCGTTGGATCGTAGGTATCATTCTCGTGCTGCTGGTTGCAGGGGCCGGCGCACTTATGGCGGCACCGCCGATCGTCGAGGCAGGCCTGAACAAAATCGTCCCGCATGCGCCCTACAAGATCAGCGCGGCGGCGAAGGCATTGCACGCGCGCCTCGATCTCGCGGACCTGCACGCCGATACGCTGCTTTGGAACCGTGACGTTCTTGCGCGCGGCACGATCGGGCATGTCGATGTGCCGCGGCTCCGCGAAGGGCGTTTCGCGCTCCAGGTGTTCTCCGCCGTTACGAAGTCGCCCGAAGGCCAGAACTATGACCGCACAAAGGGCGACACCGATCAAATCGCGCTACTTGTGAAGGTGCAACTCTGGCCGCTCAAGACCTGGAACAGCTTGCTCGAACGCGCGCTCTACCAGGCGGAGAAACTGAACGCCGCCGCCAAGCGCGATCCGAAGGCTCTCACCGTCGTGCGCACGCGCAGCGACGTCGAGCGCCTGATGACGCGCCGCGCAGCCGGTGAGCCCGTCGTCGGCGGCCTGCTCGCGATCGAAGGCGCACACGCGCTCGAAGGCGACCTCGCGAACCTGAAGAAGCTCGCCGACGCCGGCTATCGCATGATCGGGCTGACGCATTTCTTCGACAACGAACTCGGTGGCTCGCTGCACGGCGTCTCGAAGGGCGGCCTTACGCCGTTCGGCGTCCAAACCGTGCTGGCCATGGACGAGGCGGGTCTGATCATCGACGTCGCTCACGCCAGCGAAAAGGTCGTCGATGACGTCCTGCAGCTCGCGAAGCGACCGATCGTGGTTTCCCACACCGGCGTGCGCGGCGCCTGCAAGTCGCCCCGCAACTTGAGCGATGCGCACATGCGCGCCATCGCGGCAAAAGGCGGCCTCATCGGCATCGGCTATTGGGATGGCGCCGTGTGCGATACGACGCCGGCCGGCGTGGTGAAGTCGCTGCGCTACGCGATCGACCTGATCGGCGCCGATCACGTGGCGCTCGGGTCCGACTACGACGGCACCACGACCGTGCGCTTCGACGCGTCGGAATCCGCGGCACTGATCGACGCCATGCTGAAAGCGAAGTTCACCGAAGAGGAAATCCGCAAGGTCGCGGGCGAAAACACGCTCCGCTTCCTGGCGCAGAACCTGCCCGATTAGTGGTGGATGAAAAGCGGCACCGGGCTCGTCGCGAGGAGATCCTCCGTCGTCGAGCCAAGAAGCCACTCCCGCCACCCGCGGTGACCGTACGCACCGGCGACGATTAGCCCCGCGCCGACGTCTTTCGCGGCCTCGATCAGCGCCGGCGCGGGATCGCCGTCCCCGGCGATCGGCCGCGGCGTCGCTTTGTACCCGCGCTCGTTCAAATAGCTGGCACCGCTTTCGGCGAGCGCGAGCGCAGTCCGTCCGTTCATGTTCAGGCAAGTCACGACGACTTCGGCCTCGGTACGCAGGCCGAGAGCGCAGAACAGCTGCAGCGCTCTCAGCGTCGGGATGCTCCCGTCATAGGCAACGAGCGTCTTCGTACCGGAGGCCGGTTCGCGCGGCGCGACGATCAGCGGCCGCGGGTTCTCGCGCAACAAGCCGTTGATCAAAGGGGCAATCTCATCCGTGCCAAACGTCGCGTCGGCACCGATCAGAACCAGATCATGCGCCGCAGACGCTGCATTGAGGGTGGCAAGCGCGCCGCCTTGCACGACCTCGGCCGTACCCTCGATCCCCGCAGCCTTGAGTTCGGCGGCTAAGGTCTGCGCGATTCCCGCGTCGGCCGCGCGCACGCGTTCGACGATGACCGCGTCCCTGTGTTCCTTGAACGCGTTCGCGCCCATCGGCGTCGGTTCGGGCGGCGCAATCAAATCTGCGTCTATCACCGCGAGACCGCGGATGCGCGCCTTGTGCTTTCGAGCAAGCTCAAGGGCGATGGCCTTGGCCGTCATCGACCCGGGCGACCGGTCGAGCGCAAGCAGAAGACTCTTCAACATGGATGGGCCCTCTATCGGAGTCGCACGAATGTCCGCTTTTGGTAGGCCCATGCCATGACCCAGATCAAGCCAATTGCTGATATAGTCGGCGCGAACGGGCAGGGACCTTGATGACGCTCGCACGCGCGCTCGCCGGCCTAATGGTGTTGCTATCGCTCTGGCCGTCCGTCGCGGCAGCGCGCAACGTGGAGATGGTCGTCCGCCAAACGAAGGCGGCGGCAGGTGGCTCGGCCGTCGACGGCGTGAAGGCGATCCGCCTGACCTACCGGCTGCGCCAAGCAGGGCTCGAAGGCGCCGGCACCACGCTGACCGATGTTGCGACCGGTCGTACGGTGTCGCGTTTCAAGTTGGGTCCGATGACGGGCGCCGAAGGTTTCGACGGCCGCCGCGCTTGGGTGCAAGACACGGCCGGCATCGTGACGGTTCCCGAAGGCGGCGACCGCCGCCGGCGAACCGTCTCCGAACAGTATCGCAACGCGCTCGCCTATTGGTTCCCCGCACGTGCAGGCCCGGCACGTGTCGCCTTCCGCATGCAGTTGTTCCGTTCGCGGATCAAAGAAACGCTTGAGGTTGCCCCCGAGGGCGGCCTGCCGTTCGAACTTTGGTTCGACGCACAAACGAAGATGCTCGATCGCACGATCGAGGTCGGCGCCTCCGAGACGCGAACGACGATCTACGAGGACTACCGCCGCGTCGGCGACGTGATGGTCGCCCACCGCATCCGCTCGTCCAACGCCGCAGCCGCATTCGGCGCGGAGCGAACGGTCACCAAGGTCGAACTGAATCCGCCGTTTAGCGACGCCGACTTTGCCGCACCGCCACAGCCGCGGCCGGACTACGCGTTTCTGACGCGCGCGCGCCGCACGGTGCTGCCGTTCCGCTTCGTCAACAACCACATCTATGTCGACGTGAAGCTGAACGGCCGCACGTTCTCGATGTTGGTCGACACTGGCGCCGCGAACGTGATGACGCCCACCACCGCGCGCCGCCTTGGTCTGCGCCCGGTCGGCGACGCCCGCGTTTGGGGATCCGGCGAGTTCAGCGAGGCGGCTGCCTTCACCCGCGTCAACGCGATGGCGGTGGGCGGCGTCCAACTCCGCAATCAGCTTTTCGCCGTCGTGCCGCTGGAACAGCTGAGCGAGATCGAAGGCGTTCCGTTCCACGGCATGATCGGCTACGAGCTTTTCAAGCGCTTCATCGGCGAAATCGACTACGGCGCACGCACGCTCTCGCTAACGGACACAGCCGTTTGGAGCCCGGCCGCGGCAGGCGTTGCGGTGCCGTTCGTATTCAACGGCACCGTGCCGGAGGTCGAAGGCGATATCGACGGTATTCCCGCGTCATTCGACATCGACACCGGTTCGCGCATGTCGGTGGGCCTTCACTCGCCATTCGTTCTGCGCCACGGTTTGCGAGCGCGCTTCCGTCCGTCGATCGAGACGGTGACGGGATGGGGCCTGGGCGGTCCATCGCGCGGCACGGTCGCGCGCGTTAAGCGCCTGCGTTTGGGCCCGATCGGCGTCAACGATGTCGTCGTCGACATGTCGCGCCAGACGCAAGGCGTGCTGTCGCACGCCGTTCCCGCCGGCAATATCGGCAGCGGTCTGTTGCGCCGCTTCACGATCACGTTGGACTACCCGCGCCAGCGTATTCACTTCGCGCCGAACGCGCGCACGGTGACGCCCGACACCTACGATCGCTCAGGGCTATGGATCAACCGCGAAGGTCCTGCGTTCAAAGTCGTGGCCGTGGTCGAACGCTCGCCGGCTGCGCTCGCGGGCGTTGCCGAGGGCGACCTCATTGTCGCGGTCGACGGCGTCCGCGCTTCGGCGATAGCGCTGGGTGAGCTTCGGGACCGCTGGACCGAACAGTCTCCGGGAACCGTGGTGAAACTGACGCTTCGGCGCGAAAGCATCGAACGCGTCGTCGCCTTCCGGTTGCGCGACCTGATTTAACTGTCAGTCAATCACGCGCCAGGTTGTCGTGCATCGAGCGCACCTCGTGCGCGGGTTGTTTATGAACAGCGTGCGGTCCGTCACGCGCCGCAAGATTTGCACAATACTGTGACCCCTCCGGAATTGTCAGGCTACGTTCATCTAGACTAAGTCATCACCGTACCGCGCCAAAGTTTTGGGGACAGTAGGTGGCGCGGTTTGGGTGGGACATGAAAAATCCAGTGGACTTGCATATCGGTCAGCGCGTGCGTCATCGTCGCTGGCTGACGGGAATGACCCAGCAGCAACTAGCCGACGCGATCGGCATTCGCTTTCAACAAATCCAGAAGTATGAGAGCGGCGCAAACCGCATCTCCGCCGCCAGGCTTTGGACGATCGCGCGCGCCATGGGCGTGCCGGTGTCGTTCTTCTACGGCGGCATGGACGGCGTCCGCAGCGAAGGCGTAGAGGACCCGATGGACGCGAAGGAAACGTTCGAGTTGGTCCGTGCCTATTACGGCATGGCCGAAGGCCCGCGCCGCGAGCTCCTCGGATTGATCCAGGCGATCGACGCTTCGGTCGACAGGCCGGCTGCCGTCGCTGAACTCAGGGTGGCCGCCCCGCTCGAATAACTACCGCAACGCTTCCAACAGCCGCTTGCGAAACGCCCGGTCGCGCTTCAGGTGCCACTCGCGCGAGAGCGCGGCTGGCCGCGACTTGCATTGCTCGGCATACAGCTGCGTCCAGGTGCGCCCGCGCGTGGACTTGGCGCCCTTGCCCGCGTTGTGCGCGGCGAGCCGCCGTGAGAGATCGTTCGTCCAGCCGACATAGGTCTTGGGCCCGCCCTTGCCGGTCGAGCCCAAGACGTAGACGAAGAAGCGCGGCCGTTTCGCCATCAGTCCCCGCGCCGCCGCGACACCTTGATCGCCGTGCGGATCTTTTTCTCAAGCACGCGGGGTTTCCACACGTCGACGAGGATTTCGCCCTCGCCCCCGGCCGTCTCGCGCAGTTCCACATTGCCGATGCCGATCAAAGCCTGCCACCAGGCCTGAAAGACGTGCGTTGTGACGGTACGTTCGACCGACACGGTTTCCAGGTCATAGTCAAAGACGCCGGAGTGGATGAGCAAGCGCGGATCGTGCGACTTGGTATCGACGGCAAGCACGTATTGATGGCTCGTCCACTCGCTTACGTGCTCCAGCACGAAGGGCAGGGCGATCAAAAGCGGCAGATACCCGGCGCAGGCGTATTGCGCGAGCGTCGCCCACGGCAGACCGAATTCGGCGGGCCGGCCGAAGAATTCGCTGACAAGCATCCAGCCGATCCCGATTGTTGCGAAAATCGCGATCCACACCGGAAACCAGATCGCGTTGTAGGCAAGCGGGTGCTTGGCGATGTTGCGCAACAGCGCCAGCACATGCCGGCCAACCTGGTAAGTGACACGCTCGTGGTCGTCGAGCGCCTTGCGGATGCGGCCGCGTCCCTTCATGGCGCGCGCGATCTCAAGGAACACGAAGAACAGAATCACCGCGGCGACGCCGCTGGTCATGAAGCTGAGCGGCGTGAACGGATCGGAGATGTGGAAGATGTAGGCGTCGAGGCCAAGCGAAAACAGAAAAGCCAACCAGCGGAGCCCCCGCCAGGAGGCGAACAACCGAGACATTGCTCCTCCCCAAGAGTCGTTGCAGAAAAACGCGGGTACGGAATGCCGGCAAACTCGATCTGGCCGCTTATGTATGGACGCGCGTGACGATTGTCACGGGGTGCGACAGGCCGTGTGCGTCAAATTCTTCAATTGTTTTTTTCGGCGATTTCGGCGATATTCGGCGCTCAATTTCCCTAAAGGGGGAAAAGGGTCAACCGGGCGCGAAAGCGGCCCGGTTTTTTGTTGCCCGACACAGCGCCAAAGAAAACGGCCGCCGCACGTTGTCGGTGCGGGCGGCCGTGTTCGCCGAATGCGGGCGGCTTAGAGTTCGCCGTAAACGCGCACGACAGCGCGGCCCAGGAACCAGCTCGTCTCTTCGTACTTGAACTTGATGCGGTTGATGTTACGCGCGCCGCCGTTGAGGTCGATGTTGCGCGTGCACTCGCCGTTGTTGAGGCGCTGGCGCAGCGTCACGTCCTGATGTCCGCCATTCGCGAAGAACACGTCCATGTCGTAGAAGTGAACCGGGTTGTTGTAGACGCAAACCTTCAGCCGCGTATAGCGCACCGGGCCGGGCAACACGATGTTGTCGACGTCGAAGCGGTCGGTGACGACGCGCTCGGCAATTTGAACCCACGCGGCCTGCGCCGGCGCGACGGTCATCAGCGACACCGCGGCGATGCCCGCGGCAATGGCAAGTTTGTTCAGCATAGCCTTCTCTCCTGAGTGTTTTCTCTCTGTCCCCGTTTTGGGTGGGCGGAAACTGATGCCCGCCGCCTGAACGGTGGATGAAGCGCGGACGCTAACCAAAGGCCGCCGCCAATGCTGTGACCGCGGCTACAGGTCTGCACCGAAAAACCGCGGAAGTGGCGGCTCACAGGGCCCGTAACCGCGGTCACACGGGCGGTGGGTCGCAACCGGAGGGAAAGGAATCGCATGCTCGAAGCGACCCGTTCGATCATGGGGCGATTGCGCGCCCGCGACGCGGCCGAGCTTGCCGAATATGGCTTCGATCGCGAGGCGGCAGCGTGCGCGTTCGCCGCGCCGGCCGTCCTTGCGCGGGTGTTCGCGTGCGGGACCGAGCCGGTCGCGATCGTGGCTTTCCACTGCCTGACGCCCAAGACGGTCGTCGCCTCGTTGATGGCGACGGACGCCTGGCCGCGCGTGGCGCGCTCTGTCGTACGCTGGGGCATCCGCGATGCGCGGCCCGCGCTATTGGCGCAAGGCTACGCCCGCGCCGAGTGCCGCACGATGGAAGGCCATGGTCCCGCGATCCGGCTGCTCGAACGCCTAGGATTCATCTGCGAGTGCCGTGTGCCGAACTTCGGCGCAAGCGGCGCCGCCTTTCTTCAATACGCATGGAGATTAGACGATCATGTGCGTGGTCAGGCCCCCACGGCCGGCACCTGAGTTTCAGCCGCCGCCGCCGCGGCCCCCGAGCAGGGCCGAGGAAGAAGCCCTGCGCCGGTGGCAGGCGTTGCGCAAGCGGCAGCTTGAGATGGCAATTCCGATCGAAAGCGAACCGCGCAAGCGCTAGTTCAATTTGAAGGCAATCTCGACCTGCGTGACGATCGTGCGCCCTGACGGCTCGTACCGCCAGCGTTTGACCGCATCGATCGCCGCCTTCTCGAACCAGCCGGAAGGCCGCGCCTCGGTGACGACGGCATCGCTCACCGAACCGTCGGGCGCAATCGTGATGCGCAAGCGAACGACACCTTCGCGCTCCGCCTCGAGCGCGCGGCGCGGATACTGCGGCTGCGGCTGCGAGAGCGGACGCGCGACGATCTCGGCGGGTGTCACGGGCGGCGCCTCGACAAAG
>CAYXQB010000055.1:0-14039 GCA_964466435.1 uncultured Flavobacteriaceae bacterium
GAGGAGGAGTAAGGCCGCAGCGGTCTACGAGATTGGCCTCACCCGGGAGCGCGGGCTTCCAGCCCGCCCTTGGGCCTGGTCATGGTCGGCGAGTTTGGTGTGTGTCCCCTGATCGTGCGGCGCTCCGAAGTTTTTGGAACTCGGGCGGCTAGGGCGCAGTCATCCAAATTCGCCTGTTGATTGCGCATTTGCCTGCAAGCGCGACAAGGACTTAAGGTAATCGTCCGGCGCTGGTTGCTCGCCTCGACAAGTCGCTTCGGTCGCGCATTCGTTGCGGCCTTTAATGATCAATTCGACAATCTAGCTGTGCGCATTCAAATATGGACCTTGAACTTCTCTGGGCAAAGTACAGCGGCCTTCTAACGCTGGGTGCTTGGTTCGCCAGCACCTTCGCGGCGGGCTTTGCCATGGGGGTTGTGGCCAAGGAAACTCTGTATCGTTGGATGGGGTGGAATGCCGAAGGCTCTAGCTTGGCGAAACTGCAAGGCGAGCTAGCCAACGCGCATGAGCAGATTGGCACGCTGAAGGATAGGCAGGCGCGTCACCAGCGGCTAGAAGAAGCCCTGACGAAATCCGACGCAGAACTTTGGCAGCTACGCCCCGCACGCTTTCCTGAGCGCTACTTGGAACGGCTAACCGGCTCGCGAACAAAGGTAATCACGATTGCGAACCTAAAAGGGGGCGTCGGCAAGACGACGCTGGCAGCGAACCTCGCGGCCCATTTCTCTCGCACGCTTGGTCTGAAGGTTCTCATTCTGGATATGGATTTCCAGGGCTCGCTGTCAAACCTGTTGCTGCGGGCGATCGAGGATACTGACGTTGGAATGTTGGTGGATCGCTGGCTCGCGCGCGATTCCGATCCACGCCTTTTGGTCGAAAGCAGCCGCCGGCTAAATCCGCTGCTTCCGTCGGCCCGCCTGGTGACATCTACTTATCAGCTTACGCCGGTTGAAACGCGGCTCATGTCAAACTGGCTCTTTGGAGAAGGCGGCAAGGACGAGAGATACCAACTGGTCGAAAACCTACTGAGCGAAGACGTCCAATCAAAGTTCGATGTCGTGATTATCGACGCACCGCCACGGCTATCCATCAGCGCGATGAACGCGCTAACTGCTAGCACCCACTTGCTGATCCCTACAATCGTAGATCGGCTATCAAGCGACGCGGTGCGCACGTTTCTGCAAATGATACATGATCTTCGCGGTGCGTATTTCCCGAGGCTTGAGATCGCAGGCATTGTGCTGACAATGACGACTCAGAAGGATCTTACCGCAGCCGAAAAGACTGTGGTGGATCACCTGATGGGAGACCTGCAGATGATCAGCTTGCCCTCACCAACCCACATATTTGAACGCAACATCCCTGATCGGGCCGCGATTGCGCAAGCCGCAAGCAATCGGATTGCATACTTTGAGAACGCGGAGGTCAAAGCGATATTTGCTGAGCTGGGTGACGCGGTTGCCAAGCGCGTGGGGTTGAAATGAAGGCGGCAGACTTCTCAGGCGTGTTACACGCGCTATCCGAGTTTGCGCCCGACGAGGCGGCACGTGGCGCCCTAGGTCTTTTGGCGTCGGTCTTTGCGGGGCGGGGTACGCTAACTGTCGCCGCGATCTGCAAGCGCCTGCAAGGACTAACTCCCGCCTCTGATGGAGCCGGCTGGTCGCGCGCCGTATTGGCGAAGCATCTTGGACACGCTCAGAACCTTTTAGCGAAAGCCGGCGCGAAGGTTGCTGCTGAGGATTTCAAGAGCGTAATCGCGTGCCTTCGGTCGGCCGGTGCGGGTGGTGTTGATGCCTGGGTGCATCAAGCGCAGTCTGTACTTGCTGAAAACCCCGTGCGGCGGAAGTCTTCACCGAAGGAGCCCAAAGCCGCTGCGGTTGATGAGGCTGTTGTTGTCGATGAGTACGTTAAGCGTTTGCATGCGGCCGGCTGGGATCAGGCCATGTTCAATGCGACAGTCGAAGCGATAAAAGCTGACAAGGCTGCCAAGGTGGGCGCTGTCAGGCGCATTGGTGCGGAGTTTGCGAAATTGAACGCCGTCAAGATGACGAAGCCTAAGATACTTGTTGCCCTACGCGATGACTTTGTCTCTCGCCTCAGAACCCGCAACGAGCTTGAGGTTGTTGCAAAGACGAAGCCTTGGTGACAGTCGGTATCCGTTGTAGCGATTCCGGCTGTCGACGAGGGCGCAAGAATAGATTGACAGCATACCTATTCGCGTCGCGGTCGCTCGTGGGGGCGGATAAGTATACTGTCACCTGATTCGATATGTGAGTCGGCAGCTCGGAGACTTGGCTAATGAACAGGTGGCTTATCTCTGCCCTGGTGGTTGTGCTTGTTGCTGGTTGTGGGGCGTTCGTCCCAGTTGTCCAATTGGATGAGCAACCCGTCGCGGTAAGGAATAAGGCCGCGTCAGTTCGGATACTAGGCCAGGGTCAGATGGTCAGCTTGAAGTATAGCGTCATGACAGTTGTGGAGGGCCATTCTTGTCAAAGCAACGTGATTGACCCTCCGGCTACTCGCGTTGCGGCCATCGAGCAGGTCAAGTTTCATGCATATGAGGCGGGTGCCGACGCAATCGCCAATCTTCAGTGCGGTGGTCGTGAGGGAACTTCACTTCGCACCAACTGTTGGGAGTTGATTTCCTGCACGGCCGAAGCGGTGAAGCTGGAGTAGAGTTCGGGGGACACGTGATGAACTTCACAACGTGCTCCTGAGTTTGTCACGTGTCCCTTGAATTTCGGTCCACTTCATCACGTGATGAACTTCACAACGTGCTCCTGAGTTGTCACGTGTCCCCTGAATTTCGGCGACTCGTCGGCGGCGTTAGAGCTCACTTTCTTGATGGGTGTGCGCCTAGGCCTTGCCGCGTAGGTCCGATTGCTCCAACACGCGATTGAAGAATGAGGTCGGATCGAAGTGCGCGTCACGATCTCCGATGATTAGCGGTTCGCTGGCCGCTGCCTCGACCAAGTCCGAGTGAATAAACTCCATGCCGGGCGTGTTGCTCGCCATGGACCACGCGCGATAGGCTTTCTCAGTATGAAGGCGAGCCAGCGCCTCCATCCGATTCATGATCGACATGGCAATTTCCGCGCGGTCTTTGTCCGGAACCCGCAGTTCGTCCAAGAGACGAATGATGGCGAGGCTGCGTCCTGTGAAGTCGCGGTCCGTATCGGGCAACTTACCGATCGCCTCCACCGCTGCTTTCATGATCGACAGGCGCACCGAGCTGCGACCGAGCTTAGACAAGCGAGTCATCACCACCTCCAACATCATCAATTGTTCAAACCGAGAAGGAAATAAGGCGAGTTCTACTAGCGTTCCGGAGTTCTGGAGCTTTGGAGACAGAGTTCTATCCCCCGTAGCGTTCGCAAGGCGGTGCATCGAAAGGATACACCGCCTCCTCAAGGGCAGAGACTAAGACGTGCGACGCATTTGAGCATTGAGCGGGGGATTCCAGCGCTTGATCAGATCGGTTTCCTCATTAAGCCGCACTCTCTCACCGGCTGGGGTGGTATGCGCCATAATGTGCGTCGCACCCGCTCGCAGGGCATCAGCCCAACGTTCGTGATCCGGAAGCCGCGTGCTAAAGTCGTTTGTTTCACCGAAGTAAACTGGCAGCCACAATCCACTGCCGCTCGGTCGCACAAAGGTGTAGTTTCCACCTTCCGCCTTGAATGGGCCATTGATCCCTGGCAGGAACCAATAACGATACTTCGAGCCGGACAGGCCGGTCCAATCGATATAGTCAATCATCGAGGTACTACCTTTACGGTTGACCGCTCTGGCGCCTGAGGGCCGCCTAACCATCAGCGCCAAAGCGGTACTAGGGGGCCCCAGCGTTATTGCTGGGGTCCTCGAACCCTATTTGCTAGATTTCGAAGCTCGCAATAGATTTTGTGTTAATCTGCGTTAGCAAATACCATCTTTGGTATCTCCCAGAAGCCATTCCTGTGGAACGCTCATTTTGCAGACGCGGCGAGCAGCAATGTGATGGTCCCGCGCACTCGTGAAGTCATCAGCGAGGACAGCTCATGCCTCAGTTTCGCTTGTCGCCGTTCACCGGCGATGTGATGCAGACGATCGGTGCTCGATGAAGTCGGCAGCTACGGCCGCCAGCTCGGCCGCGTTGGCGACGCGCTCGCCGTGCTCGTTAAGAAGGCGCGTGATCCCGGTTACGCGTTCACCGAAAAGGACAACAACGCGCTCGACGACCTCTTGAGCCGGAAATATGAAATATGAAATATGGGGACAGCATACATATTCCCCACCGGTCTGAGAGAGAGTTGACGTTCGTTGGAATATGGGGGCAGCTTGCCTATCCCCCGCTGCGGTGATCCTTACGTGCGCGACCGAGCGACGGTGAACACGTTTACTGTTCCCATATTTATCCGACGTCTTACCTTGGCTGGCCGGCGCCCCGGCTCCCGCTCCTTGATCTGTCGGCTATCGCATTGAATACGTAAGGCTTTCGAGCAAGCGCGCGAAAAATGCCAATGGCATGGAACCAAACGCGGCTGCGTGCGTTTTCCCATTCGGGAACCGCTGGTGCCCAAGGGTTTGCTCTCACACGACATCGCGTATGGCCGAACCCTTCTACTGCCATGCAGAGAGCGGAATGCCGGAAATTGTACCTAAGAACGAACGGCAAAAGGGCGCTGAAGCCGAGGTCGAAGGCTTCCAAAACAAGCTCGGTCCGTTTGTCGTCGCTGCCGAAGTCACGCGCATGGCGATGGTTTTCACCGACGCCAAAGTACCGGCCCACCCGATCATTTATGCCAATGACAGCTTTCTCAAGCTCACCGGCTATCGAAGGGATGAGGTTCTAGGCCATCCTTTCAATGCGCTCATGGCGCCCGGCACCACGCCCGAGATACTCGCCGATATTGCGGCCGCCTTTGACTTCACCTCCGATCGCGAACCCGAAATTCGCTACCGCCGCAAGGACGGCGGTGAGTTTTGGGCGTCGCTGTTCGTCAGCCCGGTTCGCGATAAGGACGGTGTCGTCGTGCAGCAATTCATCTCGCTGGTCGACTTGACGCGCTACAAACAAGAGCAAGCGCAATCGAAGGCTCTGATCGAGGAATTGAACCATCGCGTCAAGAATACGCTGGCGACCGTGCAATCGATTGCCGCGCAAGCGCTACGAAGCTCGTCCGATCCGGCGGTGGTTCGGGAAGCCATAGAGTCACGTCTTTTCGCCCTCTCCTGCTCGCACGATCTTCTAACGCGCGAGAGCTGGGAGGGGGCAGGGCTGTTCGATGTCGTCAACATGGCCCTAAAACCGTTCGGGCTCTCGAACGGCCGCGCGGGGCGCGTCGATATTACGGGCGACAACATTCGTGTGCCGCCCAAAGCGGCTCTGGCGCTGGGCATCGCGTTTCACGAGTTGGCGACCAACGCCGTCAAGTACGGCGCGTTCTCCAACGATCGCGGATCGGTCGCCATCGCCTGGTCGATTGTGCCTGTGGCGGGAGCCAAACGGCTCGTCGTGCGCTGGCTGGAGAAGGACGGCCCCCCCGTGACGCCGCCCACGGGCACAGGGTTCGGTTCGCGGGTGCTCGTGCGCGGTCTTACGCACGAACTCGACGCCAAGGTTCAGCTCGATTTTCGCCCGGATGGTCTGTCGTGCACGATCGACATTCCCTTGCCCGAGGGCACCCCTGATGAATGACCTCCTTTCCGGCCGGCGCGTGCTTGTCGTCGAGGACGATATGATCATCGTGATGGCGATCGAAGACATGCTCGCCGACCTCGGATGCAAGGACGTGATCGCCGCACCGTCGATCGCCAAGGCCCTCGCGCTGATCGACGCGCAATCGTTCGATGTCGCGATGTTGGATGCGAACTTGGGCAAAGAGACGAGCGAGCCGGTCGCCGACGCGCTCGCCGCGCGCGACATCCCCTTCTTCTTCGCAACCGGTCACCGGGATCTTGGTTTCGGCGACCGGCACAAAGATCGGCCGGTTCTAAGGAAACCGTTTCAACTAACCGATGTTGCACGGAGTTTCCACCAGGTGTTGTCGGCCGAAACCGGCAATTAAACTGGTGGAACCCGAGGTGTGCGTCATGGCCGACGGCTCGACTTTTGGGCAACGCTCGAAACGGCCAAGCCTTGGTTCACGTTCCGCCTAGATCTGGATATTCCGCAATGAACACGCCAAAAGAGACAACACAAAAGCCGGTGGTGGAACGCAGCCCCGACGGCGCCGCGCAAGCCGATCTCAGCGGACGCGCGTTGCGTACGCGGATTCGCCAGCAGGAAATCTTGGCGGAACTTGGCGTGTTGGCGCTCCAGGGGACGCAACTCGAAGATCTCCTCAATTACACGGTTCGCCTAACCGCCGAAGGGCTTGAAGCGGAGTTCTGCAAAGTTCTGGAGTATCTCCCCGGCCAGAACGAGTTTCTGGTGCGCGCCGGCGTCGGATGGGACGCCGGCGTCGTCGGCTCAGCGCGCGTTGGCGCGGATCTTGAGTCGCCCGCCGGCTTTGCGTTGCGAACGGGCAAACCGGTCATATCCAATCATTTGGAAAACGAGGAGCGCTTCCGAACGCCGACGCTCTTCAAACAGCACAACATTCATCGAGCGATGAACGTTATTCTGCAAGGCGATGGAGTTGCCTTCGGCGTGCTGGAGGTCGATGCCCGGTCGGAAGGCGATTTCGCCGAGAATGACATCTCTTTCATACAAGGTGCCGCAAACATTTTGGGGATGGCGATCGAGCGCGAACGGCGTGAGAGCCGGCTGAATGCCGCAGTTGCACGCCAGAAAATCCTCCTCAAAGAGATAAATCATCGCGTCAAGAACAGCCTGCAAATCGTCTCCAGTATGCTCACCCTGCAAATTGGCAGCGATGCCAACACCGAAATTCAACAGCGATTGATGGAAGCCTCCAGCCGCATCTCTGCAGTCGCGAGAGTGCATGATCGCCTTTACAAGAGTGACGAGTTTGAAGTGGTCGAGCTCGGCGGCTATCTACGCGAGCTGTGCGACGACCTGAACGGTGCGATCTCCGGCTGCTCGGTGGAAGTCGCTGCCGCTGACGGCATTCGCGTAGCGACGGATCGAGCAATATCTTTGGGACTGATCACGAGCGAACTGATCACCAACGCCGTCAAACACGCTTATCCCGAGCAAGCGAATGGCAAGATCCACGTCCGTCTCGCGAGGCGAGACGCGGGCCACATCGAGTTGAGCGTGTCGGACGACGGCGTAGGGATGCCGCGGAACATCGACGCGCGCGAAGCCGAGAGCCTGGGCATGCGCATCGTGCGCGCCTTCGCCCGCCAGCTGAATGCCGAGTTCAGCGTATGCGAGCGCAAGCCGGGCTCCGGGTTCTTGATCGTAATGCCCCTAGACCCAACCGAATAAGCGGGCGCGGCGCGCCATGCCACCGCTATGCCCCGCGCTGAATATTCCGCCCGTAAAAGATCTCACTGATCTCGTGATTGACGCGGCCGCGGATGAGTTTGGCTTCGCGCGACGTGAGGTCCGCCTCGCCGGCGCCGAAGAGATAGGTGTCGAGGTCGAGCTCTTTCAGGCGCATCTTCGTGTGGAAGATGCTCTCTTGGTAGACGTTCACGTCGACCATGTCATAGCGGTCCTGGATGCCGGGCGAGATGAAGTTCTGAATCGAGTCGATCGTGTGATCGATGAAGTGCTTCACACCGCGCACGTTGCGGGTAAAGCCCCGCACGCGATAATCCATCACCACGATGTCGGACTCGAAATTTTCGATGAGATAGTTCAGCGCCTTGAGCGGCGAGATCCGCCCGCAGGTGGAAACGTCGATATCGGCACGGAACGTGCTGATGCCGGCGTCCGGGTGCGTCTCCGGATAGGTGTGCACGGTGATGTGGCTCTTGTCCAAATGCCCGACGACGGACGCCTTCTTCGGCGTCGAATGGTCGTCGTTGTGGCCCTCCGAGATCAGCATCGTCACGCTCGCCCCTTGCGGGTCGTAATCCTGCTTGGCCACGTTCAAGATGTGCGCGCCGATGATGTCGGCGACTTCGGTCAGGATCGCGGTCAGCCGCTTGGCGTTGTAGACCTCGTCGATGTATTCGATGTACTCGCTGTTCTCCGCCTTCGAGCGCGCGTAGCAGATGTCGTAAATGTTGAACGACAGCGACTTGGTCAGATTGTTGAACCCGTGAAGCTTAAGCTTCGGATTGCTGGTCGGCTTCACCTTCGCCACTGCGACTCTCCCCCTGCGGTTGCGGCGTAGCAATATAGTTTTGGGGCTTCGGCTTCTAGACCACGGTGCCCAGCCGCCTCAACATATCAAAATTCCGCGCGCCGTGGCCTTGCGGCGCTCGCACTCCTCGTAGTCGCGCTGAAGCTGTTGGCCGATGGGCGAATTGGCGAGTTCGTAGATGGCTTTTCCAAGGACCAGGACGACGACGGCGGCGGCCACGTAGTTGCGCTGGAAGATGGGGTTGGCGTCGACCATCCTGTCCCACTCGCCGCCCGCGCGGGCTTTGGGTACGAATGGAAGATAGGCGCGCCGAATAGGTCCGTTCACGTCGTTGCGCTGAAAGTAAATCACCTCCACCCACTCTTGCCCGGGCGCGGGATATTCCAGAGGACCCGAAAACGCGTGCGGCGCGTTGAAGCTTACGCCATCTATCGCGATAACAATGGAATCGGCGTCGAGCGGATGCGCGGACATACCCGGCACGAAGCGAAGGCCACTATACGCGTACCAATGGCGTCCGCCCGGCAACACGCCTTGATCGTGGACGGCTGTCGGCATGAAAGGCAGAATTTTCTCGGCGTTTTTCCAGTTGTATGCAGCGCCGGAAACAGTCCCGGCGGTGAACATGGCCTCCTTCACGTCCCCCCTGACCGGATAGAACGTGTTGGGCCTTCCGCGCTGGAACATGATCGACTGATGTTGATTGTATTTCTGGCCGAGAAAGAAACGGCCATACACGAAAACGAAAACCTCACCCGGTTTCGGCGCGCTACTCCCGACGCTGACGTCCAACCACGGCTTCTCCTCCGAGCACATGTTGATGTGGCCGTCTATGTAGTAGCCATCCCCATGATAGATCGGCGTGGGCACGACGCGGGTCAAACTGCAGTTGGCTCGCTGGATGATTGAAATCTGTTCCGGCGTCGGCGCCACCTGCGCGGTGGCAACGCTTCCCGTGACCAGCGCAAACGCCAGTACCATGAGTGTGGCGGCTTTCATCTACTGGACTCCATAAGTTTGACCAACGGTGTGGCACCAACACAACGAACAGATTAGCGGGACATCCTTCATTGTGATGGGCGCGGTGGCGGCGGGCGTGCTCATCCGGTCTGATTTTACAATGAGGCAGGGTGCATGCAAGGTACATGTGGGGATGCCTGATCGGGAGTTCCAAATGCGTCTTGTTCTTGGTGCCGTTGCCGCCGTTGCTTTCAGCTTGTGCCCGTACTTGGCCGTGAAGGCCGCGACCCCGCTCGCCGCGCCACCCATACCCACCGCCGCCGCCATCGACGCGGAGGTCGCGCGCGCGATGGCGTCGACTGGCGCCAAGGGGCTGGCGGTGGCCGTGGTCGAGAACGGGCGCATCGTTCACGTGAAGGCCTACGGCGCACGCAACGGTGCCGGCGATCCGCTGCAGAACGCAACGATCATGTACGGCGCGTCGCTGACCAAGACGGTGTTCGCCTACACCGTAATGCAGCTGGTGGAGGAGGGCGTTCTCAAACTCGACACGCCGATTGAACGTTATCTACCGAAGCCCTTGCCCGCCTACGCCGAACCGGAGGTGGAGGATCTCTACGCACGCTGGAGCGACCTCGCCGGCGACGAGCGTTGGCGCAAGCTCACGCCGCGCATCTTGCTCACGCACAGCCCGGGCTTTGCGAACTTCGGCTTTCTGGAGCCGGATGGAAAGCTGCGCTTCCACTTCGAGCCGGGCGCGCGCTACGCCTATTCCGGGGACGGGTTCATCCTGCTGCAGTTCGTGCTGGAGCGCGGGCTGGGCTTGGACCTCGGCCGCGAGATGCAGCGCCGCGTGTTCGACCGCTTCGGCATGCGCAACACCAGCATGATCTGGCGTCCGGACTTTCGCGCGAACCTCGCCGACGGCTGGGACATCAACGGCAAGATCGAGCCGCACGACGAGCGCAGCGCCGTGCGCGCCGCGGGCTCCATGGACACGACCATCGAAGACTTCGCCAGCTTCGCCGCCGCCTTCGCGCGCGGCGAGGGGTTGAGCGCCGCCGCCCGCGCCGAGATCACGCGTCCGCAGCTTCCCATCACAACCCGCACGCAGTTCCCGACGCTGCAGCCGGAGCTACCGGTTGCGCAGCGCCGGGCGGATCTCGCAGCCGGTCTCGGCCTGATCACGTTCACGGGCCCCCAAGGCCGCGCTTTCGAGAAAGGCGGCCACAACGACACCACCGGCAACAGCTGGATCTGCGTCGAAGCCCGCAAAAGCTGCGTTGTGCTGCTGTCCAATGATGTCCGCGCCGAGGTGGCGTTCCCGGACCTCGTCCGCTTCATTCTGGGCGAGACGGGCGCACCTTACGACTGGACAAAAAATATCTGACGCCGTCGCGCCTGACGCGGCGAATACACGGCCTGCAAGTCACCGAACCGTCACAAACGCTTCCCATATGCCAAGGCGAAACAAGTTGGGAGAGCCTTGTGACGCAAACGACGTGGAGCAAGCCCTGGTATCGCTCGCGCGGCATTTGGGGTGCGATTTTGGGTGCGGCGGGCACGATCTACGGACTGTGGGCGACGGTACTGCCGTGCGGGGCGGAGCAGACGTTGCACAACTACGGCTCGGCCGCGGTGACGATGTACGGCGCCTACCTCGCCTTCGTCGGCCGCAAGACCGCCTCGCAGCCGGTTCACTTCTTCTGGCGCCGCAAAATCGACACGCAAGACTAGCGAATGCGGCAAGCAAACTCACCGTGCCGTTCCATCACGTAGTCACACGCGCCGCTCGGTAACGACTTCAGCGAACGACGAGCGCATCCTCAAACGACGTGAGTGATTCGTCGGAGGGGCACATGTCGGGCAAAGCACACAAACGCAATCGTCCAGTCGAGGAAGAGATCGAGGAAGCAACGGTGCTTCCGGACTCGGTCTCGAACCTCCTCGCAGCGGCGCGCGCGCCGCTCGCGCTGTTGTCCGCACACAACGCGCCGCTCGCGCTGTTGTCCGCACACAAATGGAAAGCCGTCTCCGTCGCGGTCGTCGCAGCGCTTGGCGTCGCGATCGGCACCGGGCTCCTCGACATCGGCAAGCTGTCGTCGTTGATGCCGCAAGCCGCGCCGCAGCAAACCGCCGACGGCAGCGTAACCGCGCCGGACCCGCAATCCGTGCTGGACCAATCGCCTAAGGCGCCGGCTCGTACCCGTACTGCCGAAGCCGCGCCTGCAAAGCCGTGGTCCGTTTCGGCGCCGGAACTCAAAACCTGCTTCACGCCGGGTGAGAATTGCGTGGGCGTTATCGTGGCCGCGATCGACGGTGCGAAGAGCGAGATCCTGGTTCAGTCGAACAACCTCACCGCCAAGCCGCTGATCAAGGCCTTGGGCCGTGCGCATCAACGCGGCGTGAAGGTGCGCGTGATCCTCGACAAGGCCGACGAACACCGTCATGACCGCGCAGGCTCGTGGCTGATCGCCGAACGCATCCTGCCCCAGGTCGATACCGGGGTCGCCTCCGCGCACAACAAGATCATGATCATCGACCGTGACACGGTGGTCACCGGTTCTTTCAATTTCACGACGGCCGCGCAGAAGAACAACGCCGAGAACGTGCTGCTGATCAAGGGGCACGCCGACATTGCGGCAGCCTACGCCCAGAACTGGGACCGCCGCCTCAGATCTTCGCGCCCTTACTACGGCACGATGGCACCGGTGATGTGACGCCTTTGCCCTTCCCTCTGTTCGTGCAACAGTCGCGGCACGAAGAGGGAAGGGCTCCATGCGACTACTCGTAATTCTCGCTGCCATGCTGGCGGCCGGCACCGCGTTCGCGTTCGGAACGATCAAGGGTTTGGGCCAGAACCTTGAACACGAGCGCATCACGCGCCGCGCGTTCGCGTGTCCGGGCAATGTGGCCAGCGACGATTGCTTCCAAAAGAAGACGCTGGACTCGCTCGCGGGTTCCGCCGGCGATTTCGGCGCGGTTGGGGCGCCCGACCGTGGCGGGCTCATCGTCCGGGCCGAGGCGCATTGCGACGGCGGCGACTACTTCGACATCGCGGGCTACCCGCAAACGAAGGCCGCAGCCCAGGCGAACATCGAAGCCTGCCGCGCGTGGATGGTGCAGCGGCTCGACACCGCCGTCGCCGAGGCGGCAGGGCTGCTCGACGCTAAGGGCAACATCCGCGACAGCGAAATCCCGACCATCGTCGCCTGCCGCTATGGCGGCCGCGTGAAGGGCCGCGCGAAGTGCAACGTGCTCGAGGTCTTCGGCATCCTGCTGCACGCGTCGCAGGACTTCTATTCGCACACGAATTGGACCGACGCCGCGGCCCCGGGCGTCACGTCGCCGCTGAACCCGCCGGGCCTGAACCACCGCGGGCCGGCGCCGTACCTGAACCTGCGCGGGCCCCAGCCGTTCCCCGATGGCCTGATCTCCGGCTGCTTCGAGGCGAAGTCGGCGATCTCGGAATCCCAATACTGCAACTACGGCCCGAAGGCCGCGCCACGGGTAAAGCACCTGGCGCTGAACAAAGATAAAGGCACGATCGACCCGCAGATTGGCGCGGGCACGACGGACCGCGGCAAGCTCGTCGACAACTTTCGCAACGCGGTCTTTGCCGCGATCGCCGACACGAAAGACAAATGGGCGACGCTGAAAGAACGCCTCGTCGCGACGTACGGCCCCGCCCGCGCCAAGAAAATGATCTGCGCCCTCACGCGCGACAACCCGATCAAAACCTGCTGAAAGACGAAGATGCAAAAGCGCAAACTCGGAAAATCGCCGCTCGAAACCGTGCCGTTCGCGTTCGGCGGCAATGTGTTCGGATGGACCGCGAACGAGGCAACGTCGTTCCGCCTGCTCGACCGCTGCGTCGACGCGGGCGTCACGCTGATCGACACGGCCGACGTCTATTCCGCTTGGGCACCAGGCCACAAGGGCGGCGAGTCCGAGAGCGTGATCGGCGCCTGGCTGAAAGCCCGTGGCCCCGCCGCGCGCGCGAAACTGCTGATCGCGACAAAGGTCGGGATGTGGGCCAACCGGCAAGGCTTGAAGAAGGCGAACATCCTTGCCGCCTGCGACGACAGCCTAAAGCGGCTCGGCATCGACGTCATCGACCTCTACCAGTCGCACCGCGACGACCCGGAAACGCCGGTCGAAGAGACGATGGAGGCGTTCGCTACGCTCGTCAAAGCGGGCAAGGTGCGCGCGCTCGGCGCCTCGAACTTTTCGCCGGACCGGCTCCAGGCCTCGTTGGAGGTGAGCGCTAAGAACGGATGGCCGCGCTATGAAACACTGCAGCCGCTCTACAATCTCTACGACCGCGCGGGGTACGAGGGAGCGCTGCAGGATCTCTGCGCGCGCGAAAGCGTCAGCCTTATTCCTTATTATGGTCTGGCCGCCGGCTTTCTGACGGGCAAATATCGCGTCGCCGGCGACCTCAAGAAAAGCGTCCGGGGCAGCCGGATAGAAGCAAGCTACTTGAACGATCGCGGACTGAAGATTCTTGCGGCGATGGATCAGGTGGCGCAGGCGACCGGCGCGACTCTGGCGCAGATCGCGCTCGCCTGGCTGATGACGCGCAAGACGATCGCGGCGCCGATTACCTCGGCGACGAGCGTCGAGCAACTCGAAGAGTCGCTCGGCGCGCTGAGCCTCAACCTGTCGCCGGCGCATCTCGCCGCGCTGGACGCGGCGAGCACACCGTAAGGCTACCGCGGCGCCATGCGGATCGCGCCGTCGAGACGCAGGCACTGTCCGTTGAAGTAGATGTTGCGCGTGAGCTCAAGCACCAGGCTGCCGAACTCCTCCGGCTTCCCGAGGCGCTTCGGGAAGGGCACCGATTGGGCGAGGCTGTCCAAGACCTTTTGCGGCGCG
>CAYXQB010000056.1:0-14004 GCA_964466435.1 uncultured Flavobacteriaceae bacterium
GGCGTCGGCCGGTTCCTTTGGGCGCCAGGTGTGGGCGTCGCCGACTTCGATTTTGGCTTTCAGGTTCAGGCGCGCGAGGTTTGTCATGACGCGCTTCATGCGCTCGAAGGCAAGATCCACGGCGATGACGTTGGCGCCCGCGGCTGCGAGTTGCGCGGTCTTGCCGCCGGGTGCCGCGCAGAGGCCGATAATGGTTTTGCCTTTGATCGGGCCGAGCAGCTGAGCGGGGATCGCTGCGGCGGCGTCTTGGATCCACCAGGCGCCTTCTGCGTAACCGGGGAGGTCTTCGATGCGGCCGCCGGTCGTGCGGCGGAGCGTGCCGGTGGGGAGCAGCGTGGCGTCAAGCTTTTTCGCCCACGCTTCGGCGTCGCTTTTCACGCTGATGTCGAGCGGCGGTTCGATGCCGTGCGCCTTGGCGATCGCACGCGCGGTCTCTTCACCGTAGGCAGCGACCCAATTGTCCCACGCCCAAGGCGGCGTGTTCAGGCGTTCGGCGTCGAGCGTTGGCAACATCGCTTTGCCTGCGCCGGCGATGCGCCGGGCGACGGCGTTGATCAGACCTTTGAAGTGCCGCGCGCGGTGGTCTTTGTCGGCCAGCGCGACAGCGGAACTCACGGCGGCGTGCGGTGCCACATCGAGAAACAGAAGTTCGGCCGTGGCCAAGCGCAGGATCAGTTCGGCGGGGCCCGAGCGTACCGGCAGGGGTTCGCGCAGGAAGTTTGCGATGACGTGGTCGATCTCACCGAGGCGACGCAGCGTCATCATCACGATCGCGCGGGTGAAGGCGGCGTCGCGGGGTTCAAGCTTCGCCTTCGCGAGCGACGCGTCGAGCGCCTCGGTCAGCGGGCGCTCACTGAAGAACATGGCTTGGATCGCCGCCAGCGCGGCTGCGCGCGCGGCGATGCCTTGCGCGTCAGCTTGCTTGGGACGCGGCCTCAACCCCAGGGTCCGCGGCGCGGGGCCTCTTGCGCGGCACCGTACATGCCTTGCGCCATTTCCTGAAGCTTGGCGATGCGGTTCGCGGTCGACGGGTGGGTCGAGAACAGGCTGTCCATGCCCTGCCCCGTCAGCGGGTTGATGATGAAGAGATGTGCGGTCGCCGGGTTGCGTTCGGCATCGACGTTTAGCGTGCGCTCGGCGCCCGCTTGAATGCGGTCGAGCGCGGAGGCGAGCCACAACGGTTGGCCGGCGATTTCGGCGCCGACGCGGTCAGCCTCGTACTCACGCGAGCGGCTGATCGCCATCTGCACAAGCGAGGCCGCGATCGGCGCCAGGATTACGAGCGCGATCGTGCCGATGATGCCCATCGGGTTGTTGCGGTTGTCTCCGTTCGAGAAGAACAAGCCGAACTGCGCGAGCATCGAGATGGCGCCCGCGATCGTCGCGGTCACGGTCATGATCAGCGTGTCGCGGTTCTTGATGTGGGCGAGTTCGTGCGCGATGACGCCCGCGAGTTCTTCGCGCGACAGGCGCTGCATGATGCCCGTTGTCACCGCCACTGCACCGTGCGCCGGATCGCGACCGGTCGCGAACGCGTTCGGCTGGGGGTTCTGCATGATGTAAACTTTCGGCATCGGGATTTGCGCCCGGCGCGCGAGCTCGCGCACCATGCCGAAGAGTTCGGGGTCTTCACGCTCGCCGATCTCCTGCGCACCGTACATGCGCAGAACCATTTTGTCGGAATTCCAGTACGCGAACGCGTTCATGCCGACGGCGATCAAGAACGCGATCACCATGCCGGTCGAGCCGCCGATCAGCGACCCGACGGCAACAAACAGGCCGGTCATGAAGGCGAGCAGAAGTGCGGTTTTCGTCCAGTTCATCGAGGAGCCTTCAAAGCGGTAGCGTCATGCCCCAAGATTTAGGTGCGGGGTGCGTCCGCATCAAGGAACTCTATGGCACAGGCGCTATCGCCCGGGCCGGGTGACCTTAACGGGTGCCACAAATGGCCGAACGCCCAGCTCTTCATAGATTTCGCTTGGGTAGTAGGCGGTCGTTCCCTTGATGACGAGGGCGGCCTTGCGTACGTCGGCGATCTGTGCCGTCGGGTCGCCTTCGAACAATACCAGGTACGCGCGCTTGCCCGGCTCGATCGTACCGCGGTCTTTGAGCACGCCAGAATAGCGGGCGCCGTTCAGCGTCGCCACCTGGAGCACTTGCGAAGGGGTCAGTCCGGCTTGAACATAGAGTTCGAGTTCGCGGTGGAGCGTGAAGCCCGGCACGTCGTCGGTCCCCGCCACGAGCGGGACGCCGGCCTTGTAGAGGCGGCCGGTGAACTCGATCAGCTTCTGATACGACTTTTCGTAGCGCGCCGCAGTCGTGTCGTCCGGGATCTTCATTTCGCCGGCAAGCAGACCGCGCTGAATATCGGGCGGCAAGTGATCGGCGACGGCGGCGAGAGTCTGCGAGACCGTGCCCGCCCGGTGACGCAGAAAGTCGAACGCGGTGAGCGTGGGGTCGATCACGGTTTGCTTGCGCGCGAGGAGAGCAATGAAATCCTGAACCGGCTTGCCGTCGAAATCGAGCGAGGCCGTTTGCTCCGCGGGCAGATAGAACCGCTCAAGCGTGCGCGTGTCGGTCTTTTCCGTGACGAAGAAGTTCAACAGCACCTGATTGATGTGCTGGATTTCGTCGTAGCCCTGCTCAACCACTTCCTCGGCGCGCATGAAGGCGGGGACATGCCCGCTAACGCGCATACGTTTGGTGTGCGCGTACGCAGCAGTGGCGCGGACGTGTTCTTTGGGGAAGGAATTGTAGATTTTGATCTGCGGGTAGCCATGCTTGGCGTACCAATCGATCGCCTTCCTCGCCTCGGCCAAATTCGAGATGATGAAGCCGCCGCTGGACGACATCGGACTCTTGCCCTCGATGTAGCCGGCCGCGACGATGTTCGGCATCATGAGCGCGCCAGAACGTTCTTGCGCCATGACTTGCTGCAGCGTCGCGTTGTCGTTGCCCATGTCGCGCACGGTGGTCACGCCGGCCGCGAGGTTCAGGCCGCCCTCCCACTGGCTCAAATGACCGTGCATGTCGAACAGGCCCGGCAGCAGAACGCGACCACCAGCATCGACGATGTGACGGGCTTTGGTGCGGCGCTTCCCGGTGGGCGTTACAGACACGATCCGGCCGTTTCGAAGTAGAACGTCGGAAGCGGCTGCAAGCTTTGCCGCCCGGCTGTCAAAGACGCGGGCGTTGCGGATGAGTGTAGTGCCTCTCAGCGGATGCGCGAGGCGCCGCTGCATCGCGAGAAGGACTTCGCGCTCGGCCGTCTTTTGGCGCGCTTCGAGCGCGCTCGCATTGGCTTCCCAGCCTTCCTCGATCAATTGCAAGAAGCCAGGCTCAATCATTGCGAATAGACGCGGCTTCGCGTCTGCCGTCGCCCAGACGAATGTGGGCGTCAGGCCGACGCCGGTGATAGACATCAGCGCGACCTTGCGACGGTCGCTGCCGCGGCTGACGCTTGCCTGCGCGACTTTGCGCATGCTGAGTGCACCGCCCGGTATCAGCGGCAGCTTTCCGTCGCCGCGCTCGGCGATGGCGGCGAGTGCGACCGAGTAACCCGCCGGTGTTCCGCCGAGCGGCGCATAGAGAGCGGCCCCCGAAACGGTGCGCTCGCCTTCGTCCGACGTCGACTTCCACTTGGCCTTGTCGCCGTCGCGGCGGAACGTTTCGTCGATGGGGGCGCCGAACGTCGATGCGCCCTTCACGGCATAGCGCACATACGTGCCGTCCGGCCCAAGTGTGAACTCCTCCTTGAGCTCGGGACCGCGGCCGTTATCCTTGAAGATGAAATCGACCCGGGTGACGCCGTCGTCGCCCTGCTCGACGATCTGGTGGCCCGCCTTTTTGCCGTTGTCGACCATCGCGACGTAGCGCAGCGTTTCGGCCGCGTTGGCGTTCGCCAGCGCGAGGGTAAACAACGCGAAGTGCGCGGCTTTCATCCAGTTCATGAGCGTGCCCTCCAGTTGCGGCCGGCGAGCAATAGGCGCGCCGGCGGAGGGCATCAAGTCACGTTACCTTAGGATCTGTGGAGCGGCCGCCGGTGGCGTCGGCTGTGCCTCTACCGGCGTCGCCTCGTTCGGCAGATTCTCAGCCTTCCAATGCATCGCCATCGAGACGCGCGAGCGGCCGGAGGGGTGATCGTAAAAGACGAACTCCTCCCACTTCGCCGGGTCGAGCTTGCGGTACTCCGCGAGCTTCAGTGCGATCGTTGCGAAACCGTCAGGTTCGCGCGCGGCGTTCAGGCCGTAGATGTCGGCCTCGGCTTCGTTCGTGCGGATAATCGTGTTCGTGATGGGCGTGCCGACGAGGCCAATCACGGACAACAGCATCGCAATGACCGCGTAGCCCGCGGGATCGGTGATATCGCGGATGCCCCAGAGGCCACCGAAAACGCCCGTCAACGCGTGGAAGCCGAAGTGGGCAATCGCGAAGGCGACAAGGGAGAGTATCGAGGCATAGGCTATCATCTCGTTGATGTGGCCGAGGGCGTAGTGGCCCATTTCGTGCGCCATGACTGCGCGCACCTCGGCCGGCGTGCCGCGGCTCAGCAGGTTGTCGTTCAGCGAGATGCGCGTGGTGCCCAGGAATCCTTGGACGTTCGCACTGATGCGCTTCGTTTGCTTCGAAGCGTCGACTTCGAAGACATCGTTGACGGGGATGCCGTTCGCGCGGGCAAGCGACAGGATTTCCTGCTTCAATTCGCCGTCGCGCATCGGTTTGTATTCGTTGAACAGCGGCGCGATGAAGACCGGCGCGATCAACGCGGCAAAGGCGAAGAACACCGACGTCGCACCCGCGCCCCAAATCCACCACGTGTTGGGCGCGCGGCGGATGATGGCGTAGAGGATAGTCAGGAAGATGCCGCCCATCACCAGGCCGATAGCGCCGCCGATCAGGTATTCGTTGAACCACTCGTCGTAGGTTTGGTTCGAGAGGCCGAATTCGTGTTCGCGCGTGAAGCCGACATACATCGTGTAGGGAAACGTCAGCGCCGTCGTGAGCGCGATGAACAGCGCGAAAAAGACGAACGTCTGCAACCAGCGCCACGGCAGATATTCAGCGAGGCTACGCAATCCCGCAGCGACGCGCGTGAAGAGGAGGAGAAGCGCGATCCCGATCGAGATCAGCGCGTCGTAGAGAATCAACCAGTAGCCGCCTTCGAAATAGGCGTCGGACTTCGCTTTCGCTTCGCCGCTGATGGTTGCCAGATAGGAATCAGTTGCGGCGTTCGGATCGAACGCCGCGGCGTGCGCGACCACGGCTAGCAACGGCAACAGCACCAAAGACAGCAGAATACGTTTAAACATCGAGCCCCCCACAAGCTTGCCGCCAGCATAGGCGAGGGGCCGCGCGTTGGCGCGCGACAAAGAGCTTCTCACGCCTGTTTGAGGCGCATTGCGATGCAGCATGGAGGCCCCTATGTTCTCAACCATGCCGACCGAACAAGAGATCGCCGAACGCATCGCCGCCGCCGCGCAACGCGCGCTTGCAGAGGCGGAGGCCCGGCGCGCCCAAGAGGCGAAAACCGCAAAGGAGCGGCCGAAAGAGCTCGGCGGACCGAAGGGGCCGGAGCCCACACGGTACGGCGACTGGGAGCGCAAGGGAGTCGTCAGCGACTTCTGAGGCATTCGGTGGCCGTTACGACCCGCCTAACGGCCGGGGAGGGGTACCCCCACGCGAAATTCCTACGAACAACCCCATGTACCCTAGAGTTAGGCATAAAAAGCACTAGCCCGCGGTCACAAATCCCGGCTGGGCCCGGCCTCACAGGCGTTTGCGATGCCGTGCGCCGCATCAAGCAGCAACTAAAGCTGTAGTTATAAAGAAATTGGTGACTTGCGTCAACGACCTTCGCCGCGCGTAGGCCTTAGGGCTTTAGTTGTCGATGTCGATCAGGCGGCGGCAGTTTTTGGGGCCGCAGTTCGAGGGGTTCAGGTCGGCGTCGGGGGCGAAGGCGATCGTGATGGGCTTGCCTGATTTCATCGCGGCGAGCGCCTTTGTCACGACGGTTTCGGCGACGGGCTGGTCCGTGTCGACGGCGAAGTAGCTCACCTTGCCTTGGACCATGTTGTGGCAGCGCACGAGCGTGCGGTCGTGGAAGGCCATCACGTCGCGCACCTGGCAGCGGAACGACGGCGGCTTGCCGTCGGGCGGGGCGCGCAGCTCGGCGAGCTTGGCGTCGTCGACCGGTTGCACTTCAGCGGGGTGCGGCTTTGCGGATTCTTCTTGCGGCGCGAGGGCTGGCGACTTGGCGTCCCGGGTTTTGCGCAGGCTCTCCGGCTTCACGTCATCGACGGGCTGCATTACCGCAGCGCGCGGCTTTTCTCGGGGCAAGGGAGTCGGGTGCTTTGGTTCGGGATTGAGTGCGGGTTGCGCTTTCGGCTCAGGCGGCGCCACGAGCGTGGGGACCAACTTTTTCGGCTGCGGTTTCGGCTCGGCGACTTGAGGCTTCGGCGGAGGTAACGGCCCCACCAGGTCCGGCACGAATAGTTCGGGTGTCGTCGGCAGCGCGGGGTCGAGTGTCGGCGCGGGCGGCGCCTCGAGCAAGGGCACGCTCGGCGGCACGTCGGCGGACTGCATGGCGACCGGTGTCGGCTTTGCTTCCTCCAGGATGTCCTGGGGCGACTTCGGTTCCTCTTTTTTTGGAGGCTCGACTTTTTTCGGGGTCTGCTTGGCCGCAGGTTGTCTCAAGATGAGCGGAATCGTGACGGAGTCCGCGCTCGAACTCGCCCGCGACGTCGGATTTGCAGACACGGCCAAAGTCGTTGCCGCCAAAAGGACGGCAAGCCCCCACCAGCGCCCCCGCATGGCACTTCCCCAAGTTGCGCGAGGGGCTTCCCCTTCCCCTCCCACGGGGCCCATTCACGCGCATCCGGCCGACACACGTCAAGGACGAAACGATCACACCGGGGCGACTGGGCCGCGCAAAATCTTCAGCGTCGATGTCGCTGCCGCGAACAGGCGGTCATTCTTGTCCACGAGCCTCGCTTCGCCGGTAACGATATCGCGGCCTTTGGTGACGACTTCGGCGGTGGCGGTGAGGCGGCCCGACTTTGCCGTGACGGCGCGGTGGTATTTGAGCTCGAGCGTCAAGCTTGTGAAGCCCTGCCCCGCCTTCAGCGTCGAGTGCACGGCCGAACCCATGACGATGTCAATAACGGTCGCGATAACGCCGCCGTGGACGGTGCCCAAGGCGTTGTAGTGGAACTCCGCCGGATCGAAGCCGCAGGAGATTTTTCCCTTCTCGGCTACAAAGTCTGTCACGCCGATGAGGCTGCCGACGGGCGGCGGCGGCACCTTGCCGTCGGCCATGAGGCGCAATAGTTCCAGGCCCGAGCGGCCCTCGGCCAGACCCGCAATTTCGGCGGGATCCGCCCATCGGTAGGTGCGTTCGTTCTTCATCGGTCCTCAATCGCGTTTGGGGCATGCTAGGGGTTTGCGGGCCACCGCGGGAGTCATACGTGCAAGCGCTGTTTATCGGGCACACCTACGTCGACATCACGTTCCTGACCGACCAGATTCCGGAAGGCGACGAGAAGACCGTCGCGAAAGACTATGCGGTTGCGTTCGGTGGCAACGCGGTCACGGCGGCGTTTGCGTGCGCGAAGCTTGGCGTCGTGCCCGACCTTTTGACGACGGTGGCCGACGATTGGCTGGGGCGCATGTTCCTGGACATGGCGCGCGAGTATCGAATTTCGGTGCATGGGCGGAAGGTTGCGCGGTCGTCGCTTTCCTTCATCATGCCGAACGACGGCAAGCGCGCGATCGTGCGTTGCCGCGACGACAACTATCTGCATCCGTTCCCGGCACTGAACCTAGACGGATGCCGGCTGCTGCATCTCGATGGGCATCAGGGCGATGCATCGATCGCGTACGCCAAGATGGCGCGCGAACGGGGCATCGTCGTATCGCTCGACGGCGGCGGCGTGCGTTCGAACACGATGGAGCTGCTTTCGTTCGTCGATGTCGCTGTCGTGAGTGAGCGGTTTTGCGAGCAGTTGGGGCGGTCGGCCGAGAGCACGCTCGATCTCTTGCGTGAGAAGGGCGTGAACGTCGGCGGCGTTACGCAGGGCGAGCGCGGGTTGCTGTGGTACGAGGGCGCCACGCCCGTGCGCAGGCTTGCGGCCATCAGCGTGCCCGAGGACCGGGTGATCGACACGAACGGCGCGGGCGACTTGTTTCACGGGGCCTATGTGTATGCGCGGCTCAGCCGGCCACAGCAGAACTGGGATTTTTGCTTCCGGTTTGCGCGGGCGGCCTCGGCCTATGGTGTTCAGTTTTTGGGCAATGAGGCGCGGCTGCCACGGGTGGATGATGTGTTTGCAACAGCCAAAGCAGCGGGCGACGTGCTGCCGCAGACTTGAAATCAGCTGGAGAATGACAATTTGTCAGTTTACGGCTAAACCTTAGTCAAGCTGACGGAGAAAGCTTCGCCCATGGCCACCGCCCCGACCTATCAAAAAGAAACCGCAGCTTCGAACGGCGTTCCGTTCGAGAAGCTTGGGTACCGGCCGCTGGTCGCGCTCAGGGCCATCGGAAAGCTGCTCAAAGACAAAGAGGACACCGTGCAGGTGTTCGAGATCATGCGGGCGCTCTCCGGCAAGTCGATTCCGAACGGGTATGCGCGGTTGCTCGAGACGCCCAATGGCGGTGCGATTGCCTATCGCCGCGAGGAACTGGCCAAAATCTTGTCGGATCGCACCTTCCTGGAAAGCCTGCCCGCGGGCAGCGTCGGGCGCGCCTATCTGAGCTTCACGACGAGCGAGAACATTTCCGCGCAAGGCCTGATCGACGAGAGCATGCGTGCGGGCAATCAGGACGTCGAGCGGTCTCACCCGTTCGCGTGGTACGCCCGTCGCATGCGCGACGTGCACGATCTGTGGCACGTGCTGACGGGTTATGGCCGCGATGCAATCGGGGAGACGTGCTTGGTCGCATTCTCCTACGCGCAGACGAAGTCGTTGGGCTTCGGGTTCATCGGGTTGGTCGGCGCGCTGAAGTTGAAGAAGGAATTGCCCAGCCAGCCGATGCTCAAGGCGGTTTGGCAGGCCTATCGCAACGGGACCAAGGCTGCTTGGCTGCCCGGCGAAGACTATATCGCGCTTCTATCCGAGCCGCTGGAGAGCGCGCGGGCGCGGTTGAAGATTGCCGAACCGTCAACCTATTTCGCCGTGCCCGCCGAATGGCGTAACGGCAACGGCAGCATGGTGCCGGCCGCGGCGTAACGGCCGCACTTGTCAATCGAATGTGTTGAGGGCTCACTGTCGCTCAAGAACGACGGTGAGCCTTTTCACATGACCTACAGCACAATTCGCTACACGACGCAGGCGCCTATCGGCCTCATCACGTTGAACCGGCCCGAGCGGCTGAACGCGTGGACGCCGCAGATGAGCCAGGAGATGGCGGATGCCATCACCCGCGCGAACAACGATCGCGGGATTGGCGCGATCGTCGTCACCGGCGAAGGGCGCGGGTTCTGCGCGGGCGCCGACATCGAGCATACGTTTAAGTCCAGGCTCGACGGACAAGACCCTGGCGCGAACACGGCTGAAGGCATGGGCGGGCTTTCTTCGGGGCTCGACTGGATTTCACTGGTGCGCTCGTCGAAACCGTTGATAGCGGCGGTGAACGGGCCTGCCGTCGGGATCGGCGTGACGATGATCCTGCCGTTCGACATCATCGTCGTATCCGAAACGGCGAAGCTCGGCCTTGTGTTCGTGAAGATGGGTATCGTGCCCGAGTTGGCGTCGTCGCATTTCCTGGTCAGCCGTATCGGCTTTGCCAAGGCCAGCGACCTGATGCTGAGCGGACGGCTGATCGACGGACGCGAAGCGGTCGACATGGGACTTGCCAATCATGTCACATCGCCGGAGGCGCTACTGCCCAAGGCGTTCGAGATCGGCAAATCCATTTCGGCCAATCCCGACCCGATGCTGCGCATGACGAAAGACCTGCTAACCAAGAACGCGTGCGAACAAGATATGACACTCGCGCAAAAGCGGGAGACGGACTACTTGCGCGCGTGCTGGGCGCTGCCCGAGCACAAAGAGGCGGTCGAAGCTTTCCTGGACAAACGCCCTGCCCGTTTCCGATAGTAGGCTTCAAGTACGGGGTTTCGCATGCAGGACGTTTCCATCGTCGCGACGGCGAGCATCCTGCCGGAGATCGTGGTCACGAACCGCGATATCGGGCAGCGGTTGATCGACGGCGCGCATGCCCGCAATGTGCGCGACGCAGCGGCGGAAGAGACAGCACGGCAGCGTGCCGAACTCATCGAGCAGAAGACCGGCTTGCACGCGCGTCGGTTCTTTGCGCCGGACGAGATGCCGGTCGATGTGGCGTTCGCGCTGCTTGAGAAGATGATGGGCGACAGCGCGTGGGCGACGTTGGATGCGATCATCGTATCGTCGTCATCGACGCAAGGGTTTCCGGGCATTTCGCAACAGGTCGTGGCCGTCGCACGGGAGCGGCATGGGGCGCTCGCACACCCGTTCGTTCTCGATATTTCGAGCAACGCTTGCACGGGGTTCATGTACGCGTTGACCGTGGGCAAGAGCTTGGTACAGGCGATGGGTTACCGGCGGGTGGCCTGTCTTGCGGTCGAGTTTTCATCGCGCTGCATCGCCTACGACCCCAAGGCATTCGGGATTTCGACCTTGTTCGGCGATGCGGCGGCCGGCGTGCTGCTGGAACCAGGTGCGGAAGGATTGGCCACGATCAAGGTCACGCGCGCGACGTCGATGATCGATGCGGGCACGATCGGGCTCATCAAAGGTGCAGGCATACAGGCGAGCAATCCTCAACTCGAAGTGCCACAGGACGTGCGCTGGTACATGGCGGGGCCGCCGGTTGCGGTCGGGGCGACGCGCATTCTGGTCGACGAGATTCACCGCTATCAGAACGATGGGCATCAGATCGATTGGTTGATCCCGCACCAGGCCAATCTCACCCGCATCTTGATACCGGCGTGCAAGTCGGCGGGGATCGACCCGTCGAAACTCCGCGCGTCGTTTGCCGAAACCGGCAACACGTCGAGCGCCAGCATCCCGCTTCTGCTCGATCAGTTGATCGCCACGGGCAAAGCGAAGAAGGGCGACAACGTGCTCATGATCGGATTTGGCGCGAGCTTTGCCGTCGGCTCGACGCTCATCACGGTCAACTAGGACCAACGCTGGGTAGGCGCTTTCGCGTTAAAGCTGTGGCCCGACACTAAATCGTCCGGGGACTGAAGGTTCGATCGCTACTTGTAGGGCGGCGCGTTTGGTAAACTGTCCGCACTGATGATTCGAGCATACGAATCACACATAAGAAAAAATCGTGCGGGTGCGGATGAGCAATATCCATTTCAGGTCCAAGTTGCCTTTGACGGTCGATGCGTTTGCGGCACCGGAACAAGACGTTGTGCCGTTGCAGTGGAGCATCCCGGCGTGGATCACGCTCGCCGCCGCGTCTTGGGCCGGCGTCTATCTCGTCGTTTCGCTGATCTTCTAGAACCCTCGCCATCGCTGTAGCGTACGCTCCCAAAGCCCTTTAGGCACTTTGGGAGCACGCGTTTTGTCCATCAACATCGGCATCATCGGCGCTGCGCGCGTTGCGGTCTATGCGATGCTGGCGCCTGCGCGCGAGGTGGCGCGCGTGCGCGTCGCCGCGGTTGCCGCACGCGATCCAGAGCGGGCGAAGGCGTTCGCGGCCGAGCACGGCATCGAGGCTGTTCATACCTCGTACGACCTGCTGATCGGTGATCCCGCGATCGATCTCGTTTATGTCGCGACGCCGCCGTCCGCTCATGCGGACATCGCGATTAAGGCACTGCGGGCGGGCAAGCATGTGCTGGTCGAAAAGCCGTTTGCGATGAACGCGACGGAAGCGAACAGCGTGCTTGAAACGGCCGCCCGCGCCGGGCGGCGGGTGTTCGAGGCCTACCACTATCGCCATCACGCGCTGTGGCACCGCACCGTCGAGATTTGCCGCAGCGGCGCTCTGGGGCGGATCGTCTCGCTCGACGCGGGCTTCCATGCGCCGATCCCGAAGGTGGCGGGCGAGTTTCGCTGGAACGCAAGCCTCGGCGGCGGGGCGTTGATGGATCTCGGGTGCTATCCGCTGCAGTGGGTGCGCGTGGCGACAGGCGAGGAACCGTTCGTTGTGCAGGCTTCGATGCGGCTTGTGGACGGCGTCGATGCCGAGACCAGTGCGGTGTTGGGTTTCCCGGGCGGTGCAACGGCAACGGTCGCATGCCGGATGGACGGCGCGTCGTTCGCGGCGTTTCTCAACATTACGGGCGAGCGCGGGGCGCTCAAGGTGCTGAACCCGTTGGCGCCGCAGATGGGGCATAAGCTGGATATCGATCTCGGCGGCAAGCTGCGATCGGAGACCGTCGAAGGTCCGTCGACGTTCGCGGCGCAACTTCAGGCGGTCGCGGCGACGCTGCTCGATGATGCGGCGTTTCCGCTGGCGAGCGACGACCCGGTGAAGTCGATGGCGGTGATCGACGCGGTGCGCGCGGCACGTGGCTTAACCACTTGATCGCAAGAACCTCTTGTTCGCAAACGCTTTGCCGGAACCCGATTTGAAGTATTTCTCGAGTTCGCGCGCGATCGGCTCGGATTGCACGGCGATATACGACATCAGCTTTGTTGGTGTGTGTGCCTTCGTTGAGACCACTTGCCCCCGTTGATGGGCTTCGAACCGACGCTTGAGATCATTTGTCGATCCCACATAGATGTCGCCGTTCGATAGTCTTAGAAAGTAAACATACCACACGGGCACCCCGTCTCCCTACGCTCCGAAGGGGAGCTTCGGGAGACACTCCTGCGCCTAAACGGCTTCGCGCGGCAGACCACCAAGGGTGGCCTGCCACCCGAAGCCGAAGGCGTAGGGTGGCGGATGGGGTGAGATTCGAACTCACGGTACGTTGCCGTACTCCGCATTTCGAGTGCGGTGCGATAGACCACTCTGCCACCCATCCGTATTCCAATCGCGGGCGTGGTCCTTGAGAGGGCGGGATGAATAGCCGAGGAGGCTTTCGGCTGCAAGAAAGTCGCTAGTCGCCGGTTAAAGCCACGATCTCAGTGCGGGCGCCCTGCCCTTGGGCGAGTTTTTCCGCGGTCCAAGCCAGGGCCGGACTCCATTCGGTGCCGAAGGTGAAGGGCGCGTTGCAGAGGATCAGGCCGGTCTTGCTCAAGCCTTCCGGTCTCGCAACATCGAGCGTGACGAGCGTCAGCTTCTTGATCCCCGCGCTCAGCAGTTCGGCTTGGAAGCGGTCGAGTTCGCTTGGGTGCTTGATCGGAAACCACAGCACGTAGGCGCCTGTTGGCCATTTGCGGTGGGCGGCAACGAAAGCACGGGCGAGGTGCTCAAACTCGTCTGGTTGCTCAAACGGCGGGTCGATCAGCACCAGGCCGCGCTTTTCCTTTGGCGGAACCAGTGTCCGCAGGCGTTCGTAGCCGTCCCCGGTCGTCACCCGCAGGCGCGGGTCGGCGCCCAATGCACGGCGCAGCGCTTCGCTATCTTCGGGGTGGAGTTCGCAGGCCAAAACGCGATCTTGGGCGCGGGCGAGGGCCAACATGAGAGCGGGCGAGCCCGGATAAGACTTGATCTCCCCGCCGTTCAACCCTTGAACCATGTCCAGATAGGGCTGGAGCGCAGCGGGGCCGGCTCTCCCTAGGCGCAGGATGCCGTCCTTGGCTTCGCCGGTCTTTTCGGCCGCTACCCCGGTCAGGTCGTAGACACCCGCGCCGGCGTGGGTGTCGATCAGAGCCAAGGGTGCTTCCTTTTGCTGCAGGTAGCGCACGACCCACGCCAGTACGCCGTGCTTCAGCACATCGGCGAAGTTTCCGGCGTGGTAGGCGTGTCGGTAGTTCATGAAATTGGCCGAATTCCAAGGCTTTCCGGCTTGACAGGCCTTCGCGCCACCATCATAAGTGCGCCCCTTCTTGGGCGGCTCTCGGTTTTCGCACCGTCGGCCGCCCTGATCAATTGCAGACGAAAGACGAATTCAAATGT
>CAYXQB010000057.1:0-13896 GCA_964466435.1 uncultured Flavobacteriaceae bacterium
GATACGGTCGGCCATCTCCTCCGCCTCGTCGATGTAGTGCGTGGTCAAAATGATCGTGACCCCATCGTCGCGAAGCCGCCGCACCAGCGCCCACATATCGCGCCGCAGTTCCACGTCCACGCCTGCGGTCGGCTCGTCCAGAAACAGAATCGACGGTTCGTGGGAGAGCGCCTTCGCGATCATCACCCGCCGCTTCATCCCTCCCGACAAAGTCTGCAGAATATCCTTCCGCTTCTCCCACAGCGTAAGGTCGCGCAGCACCTTCTCGAGATAGGCGTCATCCGGCGCGCGCCCGAAAAGCCCGCGCGAGAACCTGACCGTGTTCCACACGGTCTCGAACCGGTCCGAGGTTAGCTCCTGCGGCACCAGGCCGATTTTCATCCGCGCATCGCGATACTCTTCCTGGATGTCGTGCCCGTCGGCGATCACGGTGCCGCTCGTCGGCGTCACGATCCCGCAGATGATGCTGATCAGCGTCGTCTTGCCCGCGCCATTCGGGCCGAGCAGCGCGAAGATCTCCCCGGGCCGAATGTCGAGCGACGTGGGCTTAAGTGCCTGAAGCCCGGACTTGTACGTCTTGGTCAGGTTCTGAATCGAAACAATAGGTGTCATGCAACTGTACGTGCCAAACCCACGCCGTTTGCGCAACCATGCCACCGCCGCTAGGGTCCCCCCAACTCCGGAGAAACCGATGAAAAAGTTTGTACTCGTTGCCTGCGTGCTTTTGCTTGCCGCCTGCGGCCCCGCTGACGAACCCAAGAAGGAAACCCAAGCTGAGCCAGCGCCGGCACCGATTGCGGCACCGGCCGAACCGGCGCCGATCGTGCCGATGAAAACGGAGGCACCGGCCGGCACCTACAAGCTCGACAAATCGCACGCGAGCTTGGATTTCCGCGTCAGCCATGTCGGCTTCTCGAACTACACGGCGCGCTTCGCGAGCTTTGACGCCGAACTCAATTTGGATACGGCGAATCCCGCTGCATCGAGCGTCACGGCGACGATCGACCCGCGTTCGCTCATGTTGCCTGCGCCGCCAAAGGGCTTCCTCGACGAACTCTTGAACGAGAAGTGGCTCGGCGCCGCGAAGTTCCCGCAGATGACTTTTAAGTCGACGAAGGTCGAACTCACCGGCGCGAACACTGCACGCATCACTGGCGCCCTCGCGCTCAAAGGCGTGACGGCACCCGTCACGCTCGACGCGACGTTCAACGGCGGCTATGCGAGCCATCCCTTCGAACCCAACGCGCGCATCGGCTTCTCTGCCAAAGGCACGCTAAATCGCACCGCGTTCGGCGTCAGCGAAGGCGTTCCCGCGCCGGGCACAACGATGGGCGTCAGCGACGCCGTCGAAATCATCATCGAGGCGGAATTCACCGGCCCGCCGAAAGCGCCTTAGGGCAGCGGCCCCGGTGTCCCGACGTCGATCCAAATCTTCCACGCGCCTTGCGCGTCGCGCCGCCACACCGTGGTGTAGCGCGACGTGAACGCGACAGGCTTGCCCTTGTCGTCCTTATTGGTGATGAGGGCGATCCCCCACGTGACCCCAAGGTCGCCGTTCGCGACGGCCTGAACCGGCGCCCATTCCCACTGCGCCTTGTCGTCTTTGAACAGCGCGCGTGTGGCCTCAGGCCCCATGACGATCGGCGAGCGCGGCGGAAACATCTTGCTGTCCGGATGCATCCGGTCGCCGAACGCCGCCGCAGAGCCGCGCTTCGCACAGTCCGCCGCAAACGCGAGATCGGCCTCGACGATCGCCTTCTCCTCTGGTGTCTTCGCGTTCGCCCGCGAAGTCTGTGCCGCTGCGGCAATTTTCGCCCGCGCCGCCGCTTCGTCGACCGCTGGCGGCGCATCCGCCGCAAGCGCCAAATGCGGGGCCAGCATGGCACCCGCGATCAACAACCAACGCCTCATGGATCAAGCCTCTCCCGTGAAGCGCGAAGTCTGCCCGACCGGCACCTGCTGCGCGATGGCCTCAAGCGAATGTGTCCTAGGGGAGGCCTCAAACGGACCATTGACCGACACGTCCTCTATTGCTAATGCAGTTGCAACTCATTCTCAATAAGGGATGGTTCAAGTGGGCAGGTACGGGGTAGTGGCAGTTTTGGCGGTTTTCGGGGCAACGGCGGCCAGCGCCGACGCGCCCAAGCCAACGACGCCCGACACGGCCGCAGAAAATAAGGTCGAGCAGGTCGAGATCACGCCGCAGCGTCTGCCCGACATCGTCGTCATCGGCCAGCGCCAAAACCTGCTCCGCATCCCGGGCTCCGGCGCCACGATCGAAGCCGAGCAACTCGAACGCTCCCGCGTCTTCACCGTCAACGAAGCCCTGCGCTCGATCCCTGGTGCCTACCCCCGCGACGAAGAAGGCATGGGCATGCGCCCCAACATCGGCTTCCGCGGTATGAACCCGACGCGCTCGACGAAGGTGCTCTTGCTCGAAGACGGCATCCCGCTCGCCTTCGCGCCCTACGGCGACAACGCGACCTACTTCCACCCGCCGATCGAGCGCTACAGCCGCATCGAAGTGCTGAAGGGCGCCTCCCAAGTCCGCTTCGGGCCGCACACGGTCGGCGGCGTTATCAACTACATCACGCCCAAAGCACCGGAAGAATTCGGCGGCGAGGTAACGATCGCGGCCGGCAATCGCGACTACCTGGAAATCGACGCGACCGTGGGCGGCCCGTTCCTCGGCGGTCGCGCGCTCGCACATGCGCAAATGAAGGAGAGCGACGGCGCGCGCGACAACACCCGCATCCGCATGAACGATGTCGCGCTCAAGGTCGAATGGGACATCGCGCCCGACCATGCGCTGACCGCACGCGTAAGCCGCTATGCCGAAGACAGCAAGATCACATACTCGGGCCTCCGCCTCGCCGAGTTCCAAGCCGATCCTTACGCGAACCCGTTTAAGAACGACCGCTTCGAAGCGGAGCGTTACGGCGGCGCGCTCGGCCACGCCTGGTTTATCGACGATGCAACGACGCTGAAGACGACGCTCTACGGCTCCTACTTCACGCGCGATTGGTGGCGTCAATCTTCGAACTCGAACCAGCGCCCGAACGATTCCGCCGACCCCGCGTGCGCCGGGATGGCGAACCTGAGCACGACTTGCGGCAACGAAGGCCGCCTGCGCGACTACGTCGCCGCCGGCGTCGAAACCCGCCTGTCATTCGACCACACGCTGCTCGGTCTACCCACGCGCACCGAAACGGGCCTGCGCTACCATTTCGAAGACCAGCACCGCCGCCAGTGGAATGGCGCGACACCGTTCGCGCGCGCGCCCGGCGTCGTCGCCGAGAACAACGACCGCAACATCTACGCCACGTCCGGCTTCATCACGACCGAGATCGATCTCGGCGGCTTCTTGCTCGAACCCGGCATCCGCTTCGAACACATCGAGTTCGAGCGCCGCAATCGCCTGGACGGCGCCGAAGGTGAAACCGACCTCGACGTCGTCATTCCGGGCTTAGGGCTCATTCACGAACTCTCGGACAAGGCCGTGATCTATGCGGGCGTCCACAAGGGCTTTTCGCCACCGCGCGTCGAAGACATCATCTCGAACACGACCGGCGCGACAATCGACCTCGACGCGGAAGAGAGCATCAACTGGGAACTCGGCGTCCGCGGCGACATCGCGAAGGGCCTCTACGGCGACGTCACTTACTTCCGGATGGACTTCTCGAACCAGATCATCCCGGCAAGTGCCGCCGGCGGTGTCGGCGCGACGCTGACGAGTGCAGGCGAGACGCTGCAGCAGGGCTTCGAACTCCTCCTCCGCGGCTCGCTCCGAGACGCAGGTCTCCTTGCGCAAGACGATGTCTATTTCCGCACCGCCGTCACGTATCTGCCCACCGCCGAATTCGAAGGCACGCGCTTCTCGACGGTTCCGGGCTCCAACTGCGCGGGCATTGTTCCCCCGACCCCTGGCCCCACCTGCGCGCTCGTCACCGGAAACCGCTTGCCCTATGCGCCGGAATGGCTGATCTCGGCCGCGGTCGGCTACGACTGGAACGAACTTGTCTCCGCCGAGATCGAAGCGCAGTACACCGGGGAGATGTACACCGACGACCTCGAGACGATCCCTGTGACCGCCGATGGCCAACGCGGACGCATCGAAAGCGCGCTGGTCTGGAACGCGACCGTCAACGTCGACATCCCCGACACGCCCTTGACCGCCTATGTCACCGTCAAGAACGTATTCGACGAAGTCTACGTCGTCGACCAGACGCGCGGCATGCTCCCCGGCACGCCGCGCCTGGTCCAGGCCGGCATTTCGGTGAAGTTTTAGCCGAACACTTCCTTCAAGAAGTCGACCGTCGCCGCCCACGAGCGGCGGTCGGCCGCCTTGTCGTACTTGATCCCGCGCTCCGGCATGTTCGCGCCTTCGGCCGTGAAGGCGTGCATCGTGTGCCCGTACGCGTGCACCTGCCAGTCGGCCTTTGCCGCCGTCATCTCCTTCGCAAGGTCGAGAACGTTCTGTGGCGTCGCCATCGGGTCGTCCCAGCCGTGCAGCACCAGCACTTTCGATTTGATCGGCCCCTGCGGCCCCAAATTGGGCGGCGCGAAAATGCCGTGCAAGCTCACCACGCCGCGCACGTCGCCGGTCCCTGACCGCGCCACATCAAGCGCGCACAAGCCTCCGAAACAGTATCCGATCATCGCGATCCGGTTCGGGTCGACGGAGGGGTGCGCTTTGGCGGCCGCGACCGCAGCCAGCAAGCGCGCCTTCAACTTTGCGCGATCGTTGAGCCAAGGCCCCATCAGCGCGCTGTTGTCACCCATCGGATCGCCGCGCACGCCCTTCCCGTAATTGTCGATCGCGAAGCCGACATAGCCGAGCCGCGCCAGCGCTTCGGCAGCCGCGCGTTCCTGATCGAAAATTCCCGCCCACGCATGGGAAACCAGGACGCAAGGGCGTTTTTGCCCAGGTTCATGCGCGATGTACCCCTCGCAAACTGTCCCGCCATCCTTGTATTCGAACGCTTCCTTGCGCATGCATGGTTCTCCAATTCGTGAGTGTGATGACCGACACTAGCAAATCACGCGCCCGCCTGTACAAGCTCACGTAAGTTGCGCGAACGTCATGATCCACACGTGATGGTGATTGCGTCCGTGCGCGAAGTGCCTTCACACTCCTCATGCCCGATCCCACTTGCCGCAGCAGTGGGGAAGTTGGGCACCCGCTAAAACCCGAGGGAGAGACCACAATGAACAAAGCACTCTTACTATGCGCCGTTGCCGCCGCGCTGGGCTTGTCCGCAACCGCATCGGCAGGTTCGTCGACGCTCTCGCTGTCGCACGAAACCGTTCAAGTCGACATTCCGTACGGCGACTTGGACCTGAACAAACCGGCGGGCGCCAAGACGATGATGTTCCGCATCCGCAACGCCTCGGCCGAAGCCTGCGGCGGCGAACCCTACATCCGCGAAATGCGCGAGCGCCGCGTGTTCAAGATCTGCCTCCGCCAAACGATGGCCCAAGCGGTCGACGACCTGAGGTCGCCGCAAGTGGCGGCATTGTTCCAGGAAGATCTGGCAAGAGGCCGCGTCTAATTCCGCGATACAAATCGTCGCGGCGAAAAACTGCGGGACCCGAGTTGGGTCCCGTTTTCGTTTGCCGGTGCGAGTCGCTTTTTCAACAACGCAGAAATCTTTCTCGTGCATGTGTGACCAACAAGCGCGTGGCGCGCACTGTCACGATGCAATCACGCACACGTCACACCGCAGTCACGCTTCATCGTCATCAAGCGCGCGCGGCAGCCGAGGGGCGTCGCAAGATGCGTTATCGAAATCAAGGAGACCAAAGATGAAGAGAACGCTTATTGCTGTTGCGCTTGCACTTGCCAGCGTTTCCATAACAACCAACGGTGCGGTGGCTGATGACCAGCGCCCGCAGATCGACGTGCCATACGGCGATTTGAACTTGGCCAACCCCACAGGGGCGAAGGTCATGTTGCGGCGAATCGCCAAAGCGGCGGAGTTCGTTTGCGGCGGCCGTCCGGACCTGCGCGAAATGAGCGACCGGTCCGTGTTCAAAAGGTGCACCAGGATCGCGGTCGCGGATGCGGTCGCGCAACTGAACGCGCCGCTCGTCACCGCGCTGCATGAAGGCCGTGATCCGGCGGATCCGCGCATGGCGGCCGTGCGGGTGTACGGGAACCGCTAGCAAGGCAACGATCGCGCCAAGCGCGGCTTTTGACGAATGGCGGGTCGGCTGCTACAAGCCGCCGATCCGCTGGAACATCCGTTCGGGCGACGAATTTGGAAGCCACAAATCCCGCGTAGCCCCTTGGCGAAGCGGGATGGGTCCCGAGGGGGATGGCAATGGAAACGACGATGACGCTCTTCAAGGTACCGGCACGAATTAGTCGCGCGATCGCCTAAGCGGCGGATCGCCTCGAAAGCCCGCGGCTCCCGCGGCAGCCGGACTATCTCACGCACTCTCTTTTCGAAGAGCAAATCCTCATGACGACCGACACCGCCCAACCGGCGCGCGAATACAAAGAGACGTTGTTCCTGCCCGACACCGACTTCCCGATGAAGGCGGGCCTGCCGAAGGCTGAGCCCGAATGGCTCGCCTGGTGGGAAAAGATCGGCTTCTACAAGCGCCTGCGCGAAACCGCGAAGGGCCGCCCGAAGTTCATCTTCCACGACGGCCCGCCCTACGCGAACGGCCACATCCACCTCGGCACCGGCATGAACAAGATCCTGAAGGATTTTGTCGTGCGCTCCCAAGGCATGCTGGGCAACGACGTGCCCTACATCCACGGCTGGGACTGTCACGGCCTGCCGATCGAATGGAAGGTCGAGGAAAAGTACCGCGCGGCGGGCCAGGACAAAGACAAGGTCCCGCTGATCGAGTTCCGCAAGGAATGCCGCGACTTCGCGAACCATTGGCTGAACGTCCAACGCGCTGAGTTCAAGCGCTTGGGCTCAACCGGCGAATGGGACAACCCCTACGTCACGATGGCGCCGAAGAGCGAAGCCATCATCGTGCGCGAAATCCAGAAGTTCGTCATGAACGGCGCACTCTATCGCGGCTCGAAGCCCGTGATGTGGTCCGTCGTCGAAAAAACCGCCCTCGCCGAAGCCGAGGTCGAGTACCACGAGAAACTCTCGCCGACGATCTTCGTGAAGTTTCAGGTTAAGAGCGGTGCAACAGGCGATGTCGCGAAGGCGAAGATCGTCATCTGGACGACCACCCCGTGGACGATCCCCGGCAACCGCGCGATCTGCTACTCGCCGAAAATCTCCTATGGCCTCTACCGCGTGACAGCGGTGGGCGAGGGCAGTGGCGCAGCCGTGGGTGAACTGCTTCTGCTCGCCGACACGCTTGCCGATACCGCGAAGAACGCGGCAAAGATCGAAGCCTGGGAGCGCGTGAGCGACGCGGACCCGGCAGGCCTCGTATGCGCGCATCCGTTCGCCGGCCAAGGCTACGCCTTCCCGGTTCCGCTTTTCGCGGGCGAACATGTGACCGACGACACCGGCACAGGTTTTGTTCACACGGCACCGGGCCATGGCGAAGAAGACTTCGAAATCTGGATGCAGAACCCCAAGTCGCATCCGAAGGAAGGGCCGCCGATCCCCTTCACCGTGTCGGAAGACGGCTCGTTCTATCCACACGTGCCGATCTTCGCGGGCAAGAAAGTGCTGAACGCAGACGGCAAGGACGGCGACGCGAACGGCGCTGTCATCGGCGAACTGATCAAGGCGGGTGCGCTGCTCGCGAAGGGCAAGCTGCGGCACGACTATCCGCACTCCTGGCGCTCGAAGGCGCCGGTCATCTTCCGCAACACGCCGCAGTGGTTCATCGCGATGGACCGCCCCATCGCGAACCTAGGCGGCAAGACGCTGCGCGAACTCGCATTGAAAGCGATCGACGAAACGAACTTCGTACCGGCCCAAGGCCGCAACCGCCTACGCGCCATGGTCGAGAAGCGGCCCGATTGGGTGATCTCGCGCCAGCGCGCCTGGGGCGTACCGATCCCGATCTTCGTGCGCAAGGCCGACGGCGAAATCCTGCGCGATGCAGACGTCAACGCGCGCGTCGCGGCGGCGGTGGAAAAGGGCAGCACGGACGTGTGGTTCACCACCGACCCGCAAGACTTCCTGGGCGACAAGTACAAGGCCGCCGACTTCGAGAAAGTCGACGACATCATCGACGTCTGGTTCGAGTCCGGCTCGACTCACGCATTCGTCATCGAACCCGAGATCGGCTGGCCCGCGGACCTCTACCTCGAAGGCTCTGACCAGCATCGCGGCTGGTTCCAATCCTCGCTGCTCGAAGCGTGCGGCACGCGCGGCCGCGCGCCGTTCAAGACCGTGCTCACCCACGGCTTCGTGCTCGATGAAAAGGGCTACAAACAGTCGAAGTCGATGGGCAACACCGTCGAACCGCAAAAAGTCGCCGAGCAGAACGGCATCGAGATCATGCGGATCTGGGCAGCGTCGTCCGACTTCACGGAAGACCTGCGCCTGGGGCCCGAAATCCTGAAGGCGAACGTCGAGAGCTACCGCAAGCTCCGCAACACGATGCGCTACATCCTGGCGAACCTCAGCGGCTTTGCCGAGAGCGAGCGCGTCGCACCTAAGGATATGCCGGAACTCGAACGCTGGATTCTGCATCGCTTGAGCGAACTCGATGCAACAGTGCGCTCGGGCTACGCAGCGTTCGACTTCAATCGCGTTTTCACGGCGCTGTTCAACTTCTGCACCACAGACCTGTCGGCGATCTACTTCGACATCCGCAAGGACACGCTCTACTGCGATGCGCCGTCGTCGCTCCGCCGGCGCGCCGCGCGCACGGTTCTCGACCATCTGTTCAACCACCTGACGGCGTGGCTCGCGCCCGTCATGGTGTTCACGATGGAAGAGGTCTGGCGCACGCGTCACAAGGGCGAGTTCGACAGCGTCCACTTACGCACGTTCCCAACCGTGCCGGCGGAATGGTCCAATAAACCGCTCGCTGAGAAATGGCAGCGCATCCGCGATTTGCGCCGCGTCGTCACCGGCGCGCTCGAAGTCGCTCGCCGCGAGAAGACAATTGGCGCAAGCCTCGAGGCTGCACCGACGCTCCACGTTGCGGATGCGAAGGACGCGGACTTGCTGAAATCGCTCGACCTCGCCGAGATAACGATCACGTCAGGCGCCTCGGTGATCGCCACCCCGGCCCCGGCAAGCGCCTTTAAGCTTGACGACGTGGCAGGCGCCGCTGTCGTTTTTGCCAAGGCGCCGGGGGCGAAATGCGCCCGCTGCTGGCGTATCCTGCCTGAAGTGGGAAAGAGCGCCGCTCACCCCCATCTCTGTATGCGGTGTGAAGGTGCGGTCGTGGAGCACGACAAAAGGTGATGAACGCCCTGAAGCAACTAAGGCCTGCGCACTTCGGCTTCGTGGTCGCGGCTGCGGTGCTTGTGGCCGATCAGGCTTGGAAAAGCCTCTTTCTTTATGGCTTCGGCTGGATCGAGACGCTGGAGCAACCGCTGACAGGCAAGCAAATCGAAGTGCTGCCCTTCTTCGATATCGTTATGATCTGGAACCGGGGCATTTCTTACGGATTGCTACAGGCCGACAGCGCCTTTGAGCGCTGGCTTCTAGCGATCTTTGCCCTGGGCATCACCGGCTTCCTCATTTGGTGGTTGCGCGGGATCAAAGACACCCGGCTAGCGCTCTCGCTAGGGTTGATTATCGGCGGCGCCCTGGGAAATGTGATCGACCGCATACTTTATGGGGCGGTTGCGGACTTTTTTTACTTGCACGCTTTCGATAGAAATGTGGGCTGGTACGTATTCAATATCGCCGACACAGCAGTCGTGATGGGCGTCGTGATCATGGGGCTTGACCTAGTCATCACGGAATGGCGTTCTCGCACCCGCGGCGCTAAGGAGGATCAAACGTGAACACAGTAATGCGTAAAGCGGCAATCGTTGTGGCCGTGTCTACGATCGGCCTAGCGGGTTGCACCGGTGTGAAGGAATCTCTTGGCGCCGCGAAGCAGGCACCCGACGAAACCGCTATTACGACCCGCGCGCCTCTGGTCGTGCCGGCGACGTTCGATCTGAAGAGCCCGCAGCCCGGTGCTCCGCGCCCGCAAGACGCCGACGTGGCCAGCGCCGCGCAAAAGGTCCTGGGCGGCCCGCCGAAGCAAACCGCCGCGACCGCCGGCGAGCAGGAGTTGCTGGCTGCAACCGGCGCTGAGAAGGCCGATCCGCGCGTCCGCCAAGCCCTGCGCAGCGAAGTGCGCGAGCAAAGCAAGCGCAAGTCCTACGCCGACAGCGTCCTCTTCTGGCGCGGCAAAAAGGGCGAATACGGCCAACCGCTCGACCCAAAGGAAGAGGCTGAGCGTCTGAACGCATCGATGCCTGCCAAGCCCGCTGAAGCACCGGTCATCGAAAAAGGCACCGGCGCGCCTGTCACCGAAAGCAAGAAGAAGAAAGACGAAGACAGCGACGGCGGTTGGTTCGATTGGTTCTGATCGCATCCAGTGGATGATTTCGAACGGGGGCGGTTTTCCGCCCCCGTCCCGTTTGGGCCCCTTCCCCCTGACAGGGGCGAGCGCTACATCTCGCCCCAATGACCCACTTTACGCACGATATCTCAGCCGCCATCGCCAAGGACCCGCTGCGCGCCGCGTTCGCCAAGCGCCTGCCGCAAGCACGGTCTGCGCTCGAACACTGGCGTGACGCCGGCGGCCCGCAGTTTGCCGCCGTCCGCAGCTCGGTCGAGGATACAAGCGACCTCGACCGTATTGCCGAACTCGCCGAGCACTTGATGAAGAACACGACCGACCTCGTCGTGTTTGGCATCGGCGGCTCGAGCCTTGGTGCCCAGACACTGGCCCAACTCGCGTTTTGGGGCACGCAGGCCTACAAGCCCCGCACCGGCCACCCGCGTCTTCATATCGTCGATGGCATCGACAGCGCGGTTTTCCGCACAATGCTGACGCTGATGGACCTGCGTACGACGCGCTTTCTCGTCGTCTCCAAATCGGGCACCACGACGGAAACCCTGATGCAGCTCTTGGTCGCCATCGAGGCGCTCGAGGAAGAGGGTGGCGGCAAGTACCTGAAACACCACTTCGCAGGCATTGCGGAGGAGGGCGAAAACCCGCTCCGCAGTATCTTGACCGATATGGGCGCCCCCGTGATGGCGCACGCACCCCGCCTCGACGGCCGCTTCTCGGCCTTCAGCTGTGTCGGCCTCATCCCCGCGCTCGCGGCTGGCCTCGATGCGAAGACGATCCGCACCGGGGCGCGCGAAACGCTCGACGCCGCGATGGCGGGCACGGTGCCCGCCATCGAAGGCGCCGCGTTGAGCGTCGCCGCGCGCGATGTGGGCTTGAGCCAAAGCGTCATGTGGGTCTACCGCGACCGCCTGGCGCGGCTACCAAAATGGTGGCGCCAACTGTGGGCCGAAAGCCTCGGCAAGAGCGGGCAGGGAACGACCCCGATCGACGCGCAAGGCCCCGTCGACCAGCACAGCCAACTGCAACTCTACCTCGACGGCCCGAACGACAAGCTGTTCACGCTCATCGACGCGCCCGCGCTCTCGGATGCGAAGGCGAGCAAAACGTGGGCGGACAAGCACAATCTACCGCTGCTCGCCGGCCGCGGCATGTCCGAGGTCGTGTCCGCGCAAGTCCGCGCCACCGCCGAGACGCTCACAAACGCCGGCCGCGCCGTGCGGCGCATCTCGTTCTCGACCCCGCTCGAAGAGCGCACGCTGGGCGCCCTCATGATGCATTTCATCCTTGAGACGTTGATTGCCGCCCGCCTTTGGAACGTCGATCCGTTCGGCCAGCCTGCGGTCGAGGAAAGCAAGCGCCTGACGCGCAAGTATCTCGGCGGATGAGCGGACGCATCCGCAGGCTCGCCGAGGGCACGATCAACCGGATCGCCGCGGGCGAGGTGGTCGAACGCCCGGCCTCCGCCGTCAAGGAACTCGCCGAAAACGCCATCGACGCCGGCGCGCGCAACGTCGACGTCACGATCGCCGGCGGCGGCATGACGCTGATCCGCATCGCCGACGACGGCATCGGGATGAGCGCCGACGAACTGACGCTCGCCGTCGAACGCCACGCGACCTCGAAGCTTCCTCGCGACGAAGCCGGCGCAGACGATCTGATGTCGATCGCGACGTTGGGCTTCCGCGGCGAAGCGTTGCCTTCGATCGGCGCCATCGCGCGCCTCACCATCACCTCGCGCGCCAAAGGCGCTAAGGAAGCATTCGCCATCACCGTTGAGGGCGGCAAGGTCTCGGGCCCTCGTCCCGCACCGTTCGAAGGCCAAGGCCCGCACGGCACGATCGTCGAAGTTCGCGACCTCTTCTACGCGACGCCCGCGCGCCTCAAATTCCTGAAGTCCGAACGCGCCGAAACCGCAGCCGTTATCGAAATCGTCAAGCGCCTCGCGCTCGCCCGCGCCGACGTCGGCTTTCGCCTCGCCACCGAAGAGCGCACGGTGCTGAAAGCTGCCGCCGAACCCGGCGACTTGTTCGACGGCAGGCTCCGCCGCCTGGCCGCAATCCTCGGCGCCGACTTCGCCGAGAACGCGCTCCCGGTCGACGTCGCGCGCGAGGACGTGAAGCTCGCCGGCTACGCGGGATTGCCGACTTACGCCCGCGGCACGGCCGCCCAACAATTCCTGTTCGTGAACGGAAGACCCGTGCGCGACAAGCTCCTCGTCGGCGCCGTGCGCGGCGCCTACGCCGACGTGCTCGCAAGAGACCGCCACCCGGTCGTCGCGCTGTTCCTCGATCTCCCGGCGCACGACGTCGACGTCAACGTCCACCCCGCAAAGACCGAAGTCCGCTTCCGCGACGCAGCCCTGATCCGCGGCCTGATCGTGAGCGCCTTGAAGGCCGCGATCCACGCGGGCGGAACGCGCACATCGACGACGGTCGCGACCAGCACGTTCGAACGCCTCGCGCCGACGCAAACCTACGCCTTCGCCGAACCGCGCCCGAGCCCAGGCCTGCTGCGCGAAGCCGCCGCGCTCTACGAACCGTTACAGCGCGGCTTCATCGACGCCCCGCCGCTCGCAAGGCCCCTCGACCAGCCTCACGCGCCGCCGCCAAACGCCGAGCGCTTCCCGTTGGGCGTCGCGCGTGGCCAGGTGCACAACACCTACATCGTCGCCCAAACCGGCGACGGCATCGTCATCGTCGATCAGCACGCCGCCCACGAGCGCCTGATGCTCGACCGCATGCAACGCGCGATCGCTGCCAAAGGCATCGAACGCCAAGCGCTGCTGATCCCCGAAGTCGTGGACCTCGATGGCCCCTCCGTCGACCGCCTGACGAGCCGCGCCGGCGAACTGGCAGAACTGGGCCTCATCCTCGAACAATTCGGCGCCGACGCCGTCCTCGTTCGCGAAGTCCCAGCCCTCCTGAAAGGCGGCGACATCAAAGGCCTGGTCCAAGACCTAGCCGACGAAATCGCCGAATACGGAAGCGGCCTCTCGCTCAAAGAACGGCTCGACGAAATCTGCTCGACCATGGCCTGCCACAGCGCCGTGAGGGCAGGGCGAAGCCTCACCCTCGAAGAAATGAACGCGCTCCTCCGCGAAATGGAACAAACCCCGCTCAGCGGCCAATGCAACCACGGCCGCCCGACGTATGTGGAGCTGAAGTTGGCGGACGTCGAACGCCTCTTCGGCCGAAGGTGAATCTCACCCGGGAGCGCGGGCATCCTGCCCGCTCTTTCAACACCTCAACTGCACCAAGAGCGGGCTAGAAGCCCGCGCTCCCGGGAAAGCGAACCGTCGCACGCTCACGCGTAATACACCCCAGGCTTCCGTGGAAAGAACGGCGCCACGAGCTTCGACGGGATGTTCGGCACCGAGGTCGAGCGGAATCCCCGCCAGCGAATTACCTGTGACAGCCGCCGGGTTCGGGCTGG
>CAYXQB010000058.1:0-13514 GCA_964466435.1 uncultured Flavobacteriaceae bacterium
GGATGAAGGTCGCGTATCGCCTCATCGCCGGTCTTCCGATTCTGCTGAGTACAGCCTCCATCGCCGCTGCCGCAGGTCATGCGCCAGTGGTGCTTCCGCTTGCCAATTTCATGGCGGAAGAACCCGCCGCTTCCGCGCCGCAACAGCCCAACGGCGAAAAGAAGGAAGAAGTTCTTATCCGCGCCGACAAGATGACCTACGACGCGAACACGAACGTGGTCACGGCCGAGGGCAATGTCGAGGTTACGTACGGCCCGCGGACGCTGATCGCCGACAAACTCTCCTACAATCAAGAATCGCGCGTCGTGATCGCCGAAGGCAACGCGACGATCCGCGAAGCGAACGGCACGACGCTCTCGGGCAACCGCATCGAAGTCACGGACGACATGCGGGAAGGCATCATCGAGAGCATGAACATCATCATCGCCGGCCGCGGGCGCTTGGCCGCCGCACGCGCCACCCGCACCGGCGGCAACATGATGACGTTGGAGAAGGCCGCCTATACGACTTGCGAAGCCTGTAAGGAAGATCCGACGAAGGCGCCGACGTGGCAGATCAAAGCCTTTCGCGTCGTGTACAATCAGGCAAAGGCGCGGGTGGAGTACGAAGACGCGTTCTTCGAAGTGTTCGGCGTGCCGATCGCCTACATGCCCTACTTCTCGCACTCCGATCCGCAGGCGCCGCGCCAATCGGGTTTCTTGGTACCGGGAATAGGCCACTCGACCGATATCGGATACTTCGTCGAAGTTCCCTACTATTTCGCGCTCGACCCGAGCTACGATTTGCTGCTTTCGCCGATGTACACGGAGAACGATGGCGCGCTGCTCAAGAGCGAATGGCGCCAGCGTGTCGACGGCGGGCAGTACTACCTTCAGGCCAGCGGCCGTTATGGACAACCGCGCAATCGCTTCGGCGTGGAAGTCGGCGACGAGACGCTGCAGGGCCACGTGTTCGGCTCCGGCCGCTTCGATATCGACGATGTCTGGCGGTGGGGCTACGACGCCGAGGTCACGTCGAACGACACGTACCTCAAGCGCTATGACATTTCGTCGAAGGACCGGTTGGTCAACAACCTGTTCCTCGAGGGCATCGACGGGCGCTCGTATGCGGCCATCAACAGTTGGTACTTCCAAGGGTTGCGCGAAGGTGACGATCCCGGCCTGACACCGCTCGTGCTGCCGCTCGCCGAACTTGAGTATGTGCCCGACGAAACCGTGCTGGGCGGACGTTTCCAGCTGGTCGGCAACGCCCTCTTCCTCCACCGCGGCGAAGGTCGCGATACGGCGCGTGTGTCGACGACCGCCGCGTGGAAGCTTCCTGTAACGACGACGGGCGGACACCTGTTCACGTTCTTCGCGAACCTGCGCGCCGACGGCTATCACGTAACGGACACGGGCGTGAGCGGCACCGAAACGCAAACCGTCGGCCGCGTGCTGCCTTCGATGGGCGCCGAGTGGCGCTATCCTATGGTGCGCACCGACTGGGGCTGGAAACAGGTGATCGAACCGATCGTCCAGGTGATCGGCGCACCCTACGGCGGGAACCCGGACGAGATCCCGAACGAAGACAGCGCCGCGTTCGAATTCGACGAAACGAACCTGTTCTCGTTCAACAAGTTCCCCGGCCTCGACCGTTGGGAAACCGGCCCGCGCGTCAATGTCGGCTTCCGGGCCGCCGCTTACTTCGACGAAGGCTTCATCGAGGCGATCGTCGGCGAGAGCTTCCGCTTTCACGAAGACGACGCGTTCACGGAGCAGTCGGGCTTGCGCAATCAGCAATCCGACTATGTGGGCCGTTTGACCATTCAGCCCGACGACAATATCCGCTTGGTGCACCGTTTCCGCATCGACCAGTCCGCGCTGCGCTATGAGCGCAACGAAATCTACCTCGATGCGTTCGACCCCGAGTGGTACACGCTGCGCGCCGGCTATCTGCTGCTCGAACCCGAGCCGCTGATCCCGCAACAGCGCGAAGAAGTCTCGCTCGAAGGCCGCGTCCGCACGATCGAGCATATCTGGCTGCGCGCGGCGGGCCGGCGCGACCTTGCCGACGAGCAGATGATCGAAAGCAAGATCGGCCTCTCCTACGAAGACGACTGCGCAGAGTTCGGCTTGGACTTCCGCCGCCGGTTCACCCGCGACCGCGACATCGAGCCTGCTTCGTCATTTCTGTTCACGTTCCGCCTCAAGGGCGTGAATTGAGGCGGATTTCGGGCACTTTCGGCCTGTCGTAACCACCATTGATCGGAACCGGGAAGTGGTTATTCTCCCGGACGTTGTGACGGTCCTTGCGGTTGAGTCTGTTTTGAGCCGTCGGGCCTGCCCTCTAATCGCTCTCGTTTCGCGGAAGCTGCGATGTATCGTCGTCATTCGTTTCGAACTCTGACTGCCGTCGGTCTGTGCGTCGCCAGCATGCTCGCCATTTCGGGCGATCATTCGAGCGCCGCCGGCGCCACGCAAGAACCGCGCACGATGCGCGCTGCGGCGGTCGTGAACGACATCATCATCTCGACCTACGACCTCGACCAACGCATCAAGCTGGTGATGATCACATCGGGCGCGCAAGGCGCCGACGCGGCGAAACGCTTGCGTCCGCAAGTGCTTCGCCAGTTGGTTGACGAGCTGTTGCAGCTGCAAGAAGCGCAGGAAGCCAAGGTCAAAATTACGGCCGACGAGCTCGAAAAGAACTTTCAGCGCGTCGCCAAGCAGAACCAAACGACACCCGACGCGATCAACAAGATGCTGGACGAAAACGGCATCGCGCGCGCCACGTTGCAAAACCAGCTCAAGGCCGATTTGGCTTGGCAAAAATTGATCCAGGGACGGCTTGCACCCCGCGTGACCGTGTCGGACGACGAGGTCGAGCAGGCCTATCTGGCGGCCACCGCGGCGGCATCGCAGACGCAGTACAACGTCTCTGAGATCTTCATTGCCGTCGACGTTCCGGAAGCCGAAGACCAGGCGCGCCAGAACATTCAAAGCATTCTTGGCCACTTGCGCGGCGGCGCCACATTCTCGGCCATCGCACGGCAGTTTAGCCAGTCCGCGTCGGCCACGAACGGCGGCGACATCGGCTGGGTGGGCGAAGGCGACGTGCCAACGGCGGTTGCCGAGGCGCTGCGCAAGATGTCGCCGGGCGGTGTGTCCGAGCCTATTCGTGCGGCCGGCGGCTATTACGTTGTGGGCCTTCGCCAGAAGAAGCTTCCGAGCGGGAGCAAAGGCGCCACGGCGGCGCCTGCACCTCAGAAGCCACAGGCGGCCGAGAAGATGAAGGGTGTTCTGACGCTTGGGCGCGTGTCGATCCCTCTGACGGAAGGCGCATCCAAGGCCAAGCAGGAGCAAGCGAAGAATCTGTCGATCGAGCTTTATCGTTCGATCAACGGCTGCTCGACGGCCGGTCAGGTTGTGCGCTCGCGCGGGGCAAAGTTCGACATGCTGGGCACCATCACCGTCAAGGACATGGCTCCCCAATTCGTGAAGATCCTCGAGCAAACGCCGAACGGACGCGCTACGCCGCCACTGCGGGGCGCGGCCGGCGTCGAACTCTTCGTCATCTGTTCGGGCGGCATGAAGCCTGCCGTGCAGGTTGGCGGCGGCGAGAGTTCGATTGTCGACGCCAAGCCGGTGTCGAAGGAAGAGATCGAGAACAAGCTCTTCAATCAGGAGCTCTCGATGCTGGCGCGGCGTTACCTGCGCGACCTGCGCCGCGACGCCACGATCGAGATGCGGGACAACTAGGCCCCGCATGGCCGAGGCGCAACGGCCGCTTGCTCTTACCATGGGCGAGCCTACGGGAATCGCCGGCGAAATAGCGATCAAGGCTTGGCACGCGCCGGATGGCCGTCCGGTGCCCGCGTTTTGCGTGATTGGCGACCCAGATTGGCTGCGCGCTGAGGCGCACCGGATGAAGAGCCGTCAACACATCGTCGAAGTCGGCTCTCTCGCGGAGGGGGCCAAGCGCTTCTTCGAGGGGCTTCCGGTGTTGCCCGAGCGGTTGGCCGCGAAGTCTTCTCCGGCGAAGCCGGATGTGCGCAATGCGCAGGCCGTCATCGCCGCCATCCGCAGGGCCGTCTCGTTGACCCAGAGTGGCGAGGCCGCCGGCGTGGTCACGAACCCGATCCACAAGGCGACCCTGTACGGTGCGGGCTTCACGTTTCCGGGACACACAGAGTACCTCGCCGAGCTTTGCGGGGTCACGAAGCCTGTGATGATGCTCGTCGTCGAGGGTTTGCGCGTGGTTCCTGTGACAGTGCATTTGTCGCTCGCCGACGCGTGCCGGGCGCTTACCGCCGATGCGATCGTGGCTGCTGCTCAAACCACGCACGCAGCGCTCATTCGCGACTTCGGGATTGCCGCGCCCAGGCTTGCGGTCGCAGCGCTCAACCCGCACGCGGGCGAAGACGGCGCCATGGGTCGCGAAGAACTGACGATCATCGCGCCGGCGGTGGCCGCGCTCCAGCAGCGCGGAATCGACGCCAAAGGGCCGCTGGCGGCCGATACGCTGTTCCACGCGGCGGCTCGCATGCGCTACGACGCTGCAATTTGCATGTATCACGATCAGGCGCTGATCCCCCTGAAGACGCTCGACTTCGCGGGCGGGGTGAACGTGACCCTGGGCCTGCCGATCGTCCGCACGTCGCCCGATCACGGCACGGCGTTCGACATCGCGGGCCAGGACAAGGCCGATCCATCGAGCCTGCTGGCTGCGCTGCGCCTGGCCGCGCGGATCGCCGCTCAGCGCAGCCACGCATGAGCGAGGGCGACGGGCTGCCGCCGCTTCGCGAGGTCATTGCGGAGCTTGGCTTGAGCGCGCGCAAGGCGCTCGGCCAGAACTTTCTGTTCGATTTGAACCTGACGCGGCGCATCGCACGCGAAGGCGGGCCGCTCGCGGGCCGCACGGTGCTGGAGGTCGGGCCCGGACCCGGCGGACTGACGCGAGCGTTGCTCGCGGAGGGTGCGGCGCGGGTCGTGGCGATCGAGCGGGACGCGCGCTGTTTGCCGGCTCTGGAGGCGATCGGGCGCGCGTATGGGGGGCGACTTGAGGTCGTGTCCGGCGACGCGCTCGAAGCCGACGAGGCGGCGTTGACGGGCGGGCGCGTCGTTGTCGTCGCGAACCTGCCCTACAACGTTGCGACGGTGCTGCTTATCAAGTGGCTGACAGCCGCGCCCTGGCCACCGTGGTTCGAGGCGTTGACCCTGATGTTCCAGCGCGAGGTGGCGGAGCGGATCGTGGCGAAGCCGGGCGGGCACGCTTACGGGCGGCTTTCGGTGATCAGCCAGTGGCGGACGAACCCTCGAATCTTGTTCGACGTGCACCGCAGTGCGTTTACGCCGCCACCCAAGGTGACATCGAGCGTGGTGCGGCTCGACCTCTTGCCTCAGCCGCGTGGCGAAGCCTCCCCCGCCCTCTTGGGGCGCGTGACGGCGGCCGCGTTCGGACAGCGGCGCAAGATGCTGCGCTCGAGCCTGAAGACGTTGGGACCGTTCAGCGACGCGCTGATCGCGGAAGCCGGGCTCAACCCGACGGCGCGGGCGGAGGAGATTCCGGTCGAAGGGTTCGCGGCACTTGCCCGCGCGCTAGGACGTCAGGCCGCGCACGAAGGCTGAGAGGCCGGTTTGGCGGGCGCGCCTGTAGCGCTCGGCTTCGACAATGAAGGCGATGCGGGTTTCGGCGGCTTGGACGTCGTCGTTGACGATCACGTAGTCGTATTCGGCCCAGTGGCTGATTTCGTCGTTCGCCTTTGCCATGCGCGCGGCCACGACTTCGGGGGTGTCCTGGGCGCGCGATTTCAGGCGGCGTTCGAGTTCCTGGCGCGAGGGCGGCAGGATGAAGATCGAGACCACGTCTTCGCGCGCCTTTTCCTTCAGCTGCTGCGTGCCCTGCCAGTCGATGTCGAATAGGACGTCGAGGCCCTGCCCCAGCGCTTCCTCGACGGGCTCGCGCGGGGTGCCGTAGCTGTGACCGAAGACGGTGGCGTGTTCGAGCAGTTCGCCGCGTTCAACCTTGGCCTTAAACGCCGCGGGCGAGATGAAGTAGTAATCCTGGCCGTGGACCTCGGTCGGACGCTTCGCGCGGGTCGTCACGGAGACCGACATGGTGAAGTTGGCGTCGGTCTCAAGCAGGCGCTTGGCGAGCGTCGTCTTTCCCGCCCCCGACGGCGAGGACAGCACAAGCATCATGCCGCGGCGCTTGATCGTGGTCAGGGTCATTCGACGTTTTGCACCTGTTCGCGCAACTGGTCGATCGTGGCTTTGAGTTCGAGGCCGACGCGGGTGAGTTGGATGTCGGACGACTTCGAACAGAGCGTGTTCGCTTCGCGGTTCAGCTCCTGCGCCAGGAAGTCGAGGCGGCGCCCTTGCGCGCCGGCGTCGGCGAACAGCGTGCGCGCCTGGGTCAGGTGCGACTTCAGGCGATCGATTTCTTCGCGGACGTCGGCTTTGACCAACAGCATCGCGATCTCTTGCGCGAGGCGGTCTTCGGCGAGGCCCGGACGCGCCTTCAAGATGTCGTCGATGGCGGTCTTGAGGCGCGTGCGCAGTTGTTCGGGCTGGGTCGCGGCGAGGGTTTCGGCTTCAGCGACGAGGCCATCCATGCGCACCGTATGGTGCCGCAAGATTGCGTCGAGGCGCGCACCTTCGTCGCGGCGGGCGGATTTGAGCGCATCGAACGCCGTGGCGAGGCTGCCCAAGACCGCCGCGTCGCGGGCGGCAAGTTCGGCTTCGCCGAGCGCTGGAGCTTGCGCATCGATGACGCCGCGCAGGCTCAAGATTCCATCGAGTGTCGGCGGGGCCGCATTGATCGTGCCTTCAAGCTGCTTCACGGCGGCCAGCACCTGCTGCAGCGCCTCTTGATTCACGCGAATGGCACCGCGAGAGGGATCGGCGTCCAACGTGAGCGAAGACGTGATGGCACCTCGCGCAAAGCGCTCGTTCGCGAGCACGCGAGCGGGCTGCTCCAGGCCTTCGAAGCCTTCGGGCACGCGGACACGCACGTCGAGGCCGCGCGAATTCACACTGCGCACCTCCCAGTGCCAGCGCCAGGCGCCTTGGGCGCCCTGCGTGCGGGCGAACCCGGTCATGCTGGAAAGTGGCATTAGCGTGCGGCCTTGCGAGTCATGGCCGGACTGTAGGTGGTCGGCCCCTTCTGCTCAATGTCAGGGTGTGCCCGGGGTTCCGACCGCCGCCCGCTGACGCTCGATCTCGCGCCACTTTTGCACGTTCTTTTCGTGCTCGGCCAAGGTGGCGGCGAACACATGGCCGCCGGTGCCGTCGGCCACGAAGAACAAGTCTTCCGTTTGCGCGGGGTTCAGGACCGCTGCAATCGATGCTTTGCCGGGGTTGGCGATCGGGGTCGGCGGGAGGCCCACGATGAAGTAGGTGTTGTAGGGCGTCGGCTTCTCAAGCTCGCTCTTGCGGATGCCGCGGCCCAAAGGCACGCCCTTCGTCAGACCGTAGATGATCGTCGGGTCCGACTGCAGCTTCATGCCTTTGCGAAGGCGATTGACGAAGACGGCAGCGACACGCGGACGCTCGTCGGCGACACCGGTTTCCTTTTCCACGATCGAAGCCAAAGTGACGGCTTCTTCCTTCGTCGCGATCGGCAGGTTCGGCGCGCGTGCGGCCCACAGTTCGTCGAGCACGCGTTTGTGGTCTTCCTGCATGCGCTGGACCAGTTCGTCGCGCGTCATGCCGCGGTTGAAGATGTAGGTCTCAGGCAGGAGCGAGCCTTCGGCCGGATTGATCGTGACTTCGCCGTTGAGTGTCGGATGGCTGCGCACAAGATCGAGGATCATCGCGCTGGTCAGTCCTTCGGCGAGCGTCAGCTTGTAGACGATCGACTTGCCGTCGATCAGAAGGTCCATGATCTGGCGGGGCGAAGCGCCGGAGGGTATCCCGTATTCGCCCGCTTTGAGCGCGCCGGTCTTGCCGTTGTACATGACGCCCAAGCGGAACACGATCGCCGAGCGCACGACGCCCTGCTTCTGGAGAATGTTGGCCGCCTGATTGAGACCCGTGCCCATCGGCAGGGACACGATCGTCTCCGTTTCGCCTTCATAGGCTTGGGGGCCTGGTTCCTCGAACTGATTGAGCACGTACCAGCCGCCGACCGCGCCTGCGGCGACGGCGAGCAAAAGGACCACGAAGACGAAGCGGAAGAAGGAACGCAAGGGCGCGAACTCCAGTTGGGAGTTTGAGGAGAGCCGTTAACAATTATCGGCTACTGCGGCGCGGGCGTCAAAATCAACGTGGCGTTTGTCCCGCCGAATCCGAACGAATTCGACAGGCACGCCCGGATTTCCCGCTTCTTCGCCTTGTGCGGGACGAGATCGATCTTCGTCTCAACCGAGGGGTTGTCGAGGTTCAACGTCGGCGGGCAAACCTGATCGCGCATGGCCAAAATGCAGAAAATCGCCTCGACCGCGCCGGCGGCACCAAGGAGGTGGCCGATCGACGACTTTGTGGAGGACATCGAAACCCGGTCGGCCGCGTTGGCAAACAGGCGCTCGACGGCCCTGAGCTCGATCTCGTCGCCCAACGGCGTCGAGGTACCGTGGGCGTTCACGTAGTCGATATCGGCGGGCATCATGCCCGCGCGCTTCAGCGCCATTTGCATCGCGCGGAAGCCGCCGTCGCCGTCTTCGGCCGGCGCGGTGATGTGGTACGCGTCGCCCGAGAGGCCGTAGCCCTTGATCTCGGCGTAGATCTTCGCGCCACGGCGCTTGGCGTGTTCGAGTTCTTCGAGGATGACACAGCCCGCGCCGGCACCCATGACGAACCCGTCGCGATCCTTGTCATAAGGGCGCGAGCCCTTTTCCGGCGTGTCGTTGAACGCCGTCGAAAGCGCGCGGCAGGCGTTGAAGCCCGCAACGGCAAGGCGCGAGATTGCCGATTCCGTGCCGCCGGCCAGCATAACGTCGGCGTCGTCGAGCGCGATCAGCCTCGCCGCGTCACCGATCGCGTGGGCGCCGGTCGAGCAGGCTGTCACCACCGAGTGGTTTGGGCCCTTCATGCCATAGCGGATCGACGCGTAGCCGGAGGCGAGATTGATGAGACGACCGGGAATGAAGAACGGGCTGACCCGGCGCGGACCCTTTTCGTGCAGCGTTATCGCGGCGTCCGCGATGCCCGGCAAGCCGCCGATGCCGGAGCCGATGAGAACACCGGCGCGGCAGCGCTTCTCTTCGGTATCGAGGACGATCTTGGAGTCCTCGAACGCTTGGCCGGCCGCGCCCATTGCGAGGACGATGAAGTCGTCGACCTTGCGCTGGTCCTTCGGATCCATCCACTTGTCGGCGTTGAACGTGCCGTTCGTGCCGTCGCCGCGCGGAACGTCGGCTGCAATCTTCGTCTGCAAGTCGTCGGTGTTGAACGCGGTGATTTTCTTGGCGCCGGACTGGCCCGCGAGGAGGCGCGACCACGTCTCCTCCACCCCGCTTGCCAACGGGCTGACCAGTCCTAGTCCGGTAACGACGACACGCCGCATTCGCATCTAGCTAGTGCGCTTTCGGATCGGCGCAAGCCGCCTCAAGCCGCTTTCTCTTTGATGAATTTCACTGCGTCGCCGACGGTTACGATCGATTCAGCCGCATCGTCCGGGATTTCGACGTTGAATTCTTCTTCGAACGCCATGACGAGCTCGACGGTGTCGAGGCTGTCCGCCCCCAGATCGTCGATGAAGCTCGCCTTTTCGGTCACCTTTTCGGCTTCCACGTTCAGGTGCTCGATCACGATCTTCTTCACGCGGTCAGCGATATCGCTCATTTTTTCGTCCTTTGAGAGAAACTGGTCTTTTGGAAAGGCCCCGGTAGGGCGAACCTTGAAGAATCCCGGCCCCGGGAATTTGCGCGGTTGGTAACATACCTCGGGCGAGCTTGCCAACTGGCGCGCCCTCACGGTTAAGCCCTTCAAATCATGGCCATTCCGCCGTTCACATGTAGGGTCTGGCCGGTGATGTAGGCTGCTTCCTCGCTCGCAAGATACGCTACGGCAGCGCCGATGTCGCTGCCGCTGCCGAGGCGTTGGGCCGGAATCTTCGCCAATATGCCCGTGCGTTGCTGTTCGTTCAGGACGTCGGTCATCGGGGATTTGATGAAGCCTGGAGCGACGCAGTTGACCGTGATGTTGCGGGTGGCGATCTCTTGCGCCAGCGACTTCGTCATACCGATGATGCCCGCTTTCGCGGCGCAGTAGTTCCCCTGCCCCGGGTTGCCCATCACGCCCACGACCGACGTGATCGAGACGATACGGCCCCAGCGTTTCTTCATCATCGGGCGCATCACGGCGCGGGCGAGGCGGAAGGTCGAGGTCAGGTTGATCTTGATGACGTCGTCCCACTCCTCGTCCTTCATACGCATAAACAGGTTGTCGCGCGTGATGCCGGCGTTGCAGACGAGGATGTCGAGGCCGCCCATCAAAACTTCGGCCGTCTTCGGCAATTCATCGACTTGTGCGCCGTCGGCGAGATTGCACGTCGCGACATGAGCGCGATCGCCCAACTCTTTCTGCAACGTTTCCAAAGCCTCGCGGCGCGTGCCGGAAAGCGTGACGGTCGCGCCTTGCTTGTGCAGCGCACGGGCAATGTCGCTGCCGATGCCGCCGCTGGCGCCGGTGACGAGCGCGGTTTTGCCGGAGAGAGAGAACATGCAGGTGTTCCTTACCTTTTCCTGTCGGCCGATGTGCGCTTCCCTGGGTGGCCGGGTCAAGCCCGGCCATGACGAATCTGTTTTGGTTCTTTGCCCTACAGCGTTTTCACAAACGCTTCGATTTCCTGCGGTGTTTCGATCGACGCTGTCGGCAAGTCTTTGTCGATACGCTTGGCCATCGTCGCGAGAACCTTGCCAGCACCAACTTCGACAGCCGAGGTGATGCCGCGGCCGCGTAAGCCTTCGATCGTTTCGCGCCAGCGGACGCGGCCGGTGATCTGTTCGATCAAGAGGCGCTTGATCGTCGCCGGGTCGCTTTCCGGATTGACGCTGACATTCGAGATCACGGGCACGCGCGGCGGACGGATTGTCTCGCCACCCAGCACGTCTTGCATCTCACGCGCGGCAGGCTCCATCAGCGGCGAATGGAACGCGGCAGCGACAGGGAGCATCATCAGACGTTTGATGCCTTTGGCTTTGGCGATTTCCTGCGCGCGCTCGAGCGCGCCTTTGTGGCCCGAGATCACGATCTGCCCCGGCGCGTTGTCGTTCGCGACGACGCAGACTTCGCCGCCGGTCGAGGCCTCTTTGCAGACCTCATCGGCTTGCGCGAAGTCGGCGCCGAGTAATGCGCCCATACCACTGGTTCCAACCGGCGCCGCTCGGCGCATCGCCGACCCGCGGGCGCGGAGCAAGCGCGCAGCCTGCGGAACGGTGAATGCACCGGCCGCGGCGAGTGCCGAGTATTCGCCAAGCGAGTGGCCGGCGACGAACGTCACGTGCTTCGACCAGTCGAGCTTGCCTTCACGCTCCAGCACGCGCATCACCGCGAGGCTGACCGCCATCAACGCGGGCTGCGCGTTTTCGGTGAGCGTGAGATCCGCCTCCGGGCCTTCCCATATGAGGCGTGACAGCGGCTGCTTCAGCGCTTCGTCGACTTCTTCAAAGACTTCGCGCGCAACAAGGAACGCCTCGGCGAGCGCTTTCCCCATGCCGACTGCCTGGCTCCCCTGCCCCGGAAACGTCAATGCGCGGGCCATATGCATCCTCTCAAGTTTCGGCGCGGACAGACACCGGGGGTGGGTGGCGAGTCAAGTTTGAGCCCCACCCTCCCGGGTGGGGGAAGGCGGCGTTTGCTAGCGAATCAAGTCCATATTCGTGCGCCAGGATTGTGCGACGCCTAGGCCCAACAGCGCTGCGTAGGTGATGGCGACGGCTGGGACTTGAAGGCTGAACTCGACGGCGGCGTGGATGCCGACGACGACGGAGGCTGCGAAGCCGATGGCGGGGAATAGGCGGTCGCGGCGGCGGTTTAAACAACCTTGGAAGCACATCCAGGCCAGGATCACGGGCACAGCGAGATAGGCGAGCCCTGCGGGGATACCGAGGTCGGCAAACGTTTCCAAGATGTCGTTGTGGGCTTCGTCGACGTTGCCGACGACCGTGCCATCGCTGAAGAAGGGGTAGTAGCGCTCGAATGCGCCGAAGCCGTGGCCCATGAGCGGTGCCGATTCTATCGCTTTCATCGTCGACTGTGCGATCGCGACGCGGGCATTGTCGGTCACACCGTGTTCCTGCACCCGGCCCAGCAACGGATCGGCACTCATGGCTGCGGCAACGCCGAGAATCGCGACAAGGAGGGCCGCCATCGCTCGCTGGCCTGCGGATTCGCTTTTGTTGGCGCGGCGCCCCACGCCGAGGGCCGCGATGAGCGCGACCGTGCCCAAGAAGAATGCGATCACGCCGCCGCGCGATTGGGTCAGCAGCAGCGCGGAAACCGTGGTCACGATCATCACGAACAGAAAGGCGACCTCGCCGGTCAATGCTTGTAGTCCCGTACGCACGAGAAGGCGGTTGCCGCGATCCCAGACGACCGACTGGCGCAGGCGTTCGACAAACAGTCCCAATCCGGCAATGGCGGCGAGACTTGCGAACGTCGCGAAATGGTTTGGGTTCACGAACGGGCCGACAACCCGTGCGGTCGCCGTTTTAGCGTCGGGCATCAGCCACGATTGGAAATCGAACTTCAGATAGAAACTGGCGAGCGCGGCGACCGCATAGAGGAATGCGATGACGACTACACCCGACACGATGGCGGCTGCCCGGTCGCGATCGCGCGACAGCTCGAACGCGATCAAGAACGCGGCGATGCTGAGCGAGGCCGCAAAGATCGCTTGAAGCGTCATCGCTGGGTCGACCGAGACGTAGGCCCCCGCTTTGCTGCCAAGCGCCGCCTCTGCCATGTCCCACAACGGGTGCGCCAGTGCGACGAGGCTGACGCCTGTGAGCGCTGCAAAGGCATCGAGGTTTACGGATTGCACAAAGGCCCAACCGATTACCGCGCAAACACAAAGCCCCGGCAACGCCAAGCGGCGCAGTTGCGGCGTTACACCGACGATGCCCGTGAGTGCGAGCCCGGCCCAAACAAGCAGGATGCCGCCCAAGCCGATGCCGATCGCAAGCTCCGCCCACGGCCGGTTCGAGCCATAGGGAAAAGGCGCCCAGGCGAGCACGAGCAGAAACGCGAGCAACAGAAGCCGCTCGGGATAAAGCCAGAGGCTGGTCTCGCGATCGTCGTTCATGCGCCCCCGGTCTGCTTGACAGGGATCGAGGGCAGCGTACCTATGCGGCGAACTTCGGACATCGGCGCATGAGCGAGCGCATTGCTATCATTGGGCTTGGGTATGTCGGCTTGCCGGTCGCGGTGGGCTTTGCGCAGAAATTTCCGGGCACGATCGGCTTCGACATCGACGCGCAGCGCGTGGCCGCGCTGAAGCGCTGCGAGGACTGGACCGGCGAGATCGCGCCGAAAGAACTCAAATCCGTCCAATTGACCTTTACCCATCGCGAAGACGACCTCAGAGGCGCCGAC